>JAGRKZ010000030.1 GCA_020442065.1 Bauldia sp. | reverse complement strand
GTCGGTGTGCGACCACGAGTCGCCGTGGTCGTCCTTCCGCCGCGCCGCCTCGGCGGCATTGGCGCGGCGCGCGACGCAGCGCTCGCACCCGCAGACGCCATAGTCGCCGCTCTCGATGTTGATCCCGCCGATCTCGAAGGTCTCGGCGAGCCAGCCCACCGCCTCCTCCATCCACGCCATCGTCTCCGGTGCGCTCGGGCAGGCGCTCACCGTGTAGTCGGAGCGCGGGAAGTTGAGCGGGAAGGAGAGGTCGGCGAGCTGGAAACCGACGCCCTTTTCCATGGTCGCGGCAAATTGCGGGTTCTGCTTGAGCCAGGTGGCAAGGTTGTACTTGTGATCGCCCTCCCAGTAGACGCCGCCATAGGCGCCGATGGCGATGCCCGGCATGATGCGCACGCCCCGTTCCTTGGCGTAGCGGCAAAGCTCCTGCGCCGCTTCGATGCCGCCGTGGGAATCGCGGAGGAAGCCATAGATGGTGATGGCGGCGATGCGGTTGCGGCTGCAGAAATCGACCAGCCGCTTGTAATCCGCGAGGAAGCCGCCCGGCGGCTTGCCGTAAGGATTGAAGACGCCGATCTCCTGGAGGCCGACCTGCGACAGCTCCCAGTTGGTCGAGTGGTCCCAGGTCCAGAAGGTCCGGTAGAGCATGCCCGGCGAGTCTTCGCGCGGGGCCACCTCGATCTGCGAGGGATCGCTGCCGCCGTGGGCGATGAGCGCTTCGACGCCATAGACCACGCCGGGAATGCCGCCGCCGGTGACGCGCACGGACGGGCCGCCGGCATCGATCGCGATGCGGAAGGCGCCTTCCTTCATTCCCGGGTCGGACGCCAGCGTCAGCAGCGGCTGGCCCTGATGCGGCGGCGCGTCCCGCCAGATCACGCCCGGAAAGGCCTCATGCAGGCGGCGGCGGGCATGGAGAAAATCGCCATCGACCGCGACGGCGCCGGAAAGGATCACTTCGGCAGGCATCAGGGCAGCTCCAGTGCATTCGACGTCGGCGTTACCTATCCCTCGCGAGAGCGGGCGACGCAAGGACGGCGGAGGTACAGAGAGCTTTCTGGCACCCGTAGGATCGCGGCGCCAGAGGTGCCTGGACGGCGCTGCCGGCACTCACAGCAAGGTCGCCGACAAGCGATACCAAGGCTGGTCGGATCGGCCTCCGGCCGAGGCCGATCCGTCCGCGTTACCCGGCCTTGAGGTAGGGGATCGATCCGGCAATATCCGTGTCGTCGACAACGTAGAAGTTGGAGATGCTGCCCGACTGGCGCGCCCGGCCGTAGGGCGCGTAGTCGGGATCGGTCGCGAAGCCATCGAGCGCACCCCTCGACGGAAATTCGAGGATGGCGATCAGAGTACTGTCTTTCGCCTGGCCTTCGAGGACCTGGATGTTGCCGCTGCGCGACAGGTAGCGGCCACCGTGTTTCTCCACCAGCTTGTGGACGTTGGCGGCATATTCGGGAACCCAGCCATCGTTCGTTACCTTGATGTCCGCGATGAGATAGACGCTCATTCCTGCTGCTCCTCATTGTGACGGCCGAGACGGCCAAGCCATGCGCCGTCACGCTGTCGGAATGGAGGGAGCAAACTCCAGTCATGGAACTGGACTGAGTGATACAGTTTCTGGACTAGAGGCTGACGTCTCCGCCGCTAGACTTGCGGACAAAGGGAGAGCCGACATGACCCATGCCAGCTACAAGCAGTTCTGCCCGCTTGCGATGGCAGCCGAGCTGTTGTGCACCCGATGGACGATGGTCCTGATGCGTGAGCTCCTTGCCGGTTCCGCCCGGTTCAATGACCTTCGCCGAGGCGTGCCCAAGATGTCGCCAACGCTGCTTTCGCAGCGTCTGAAGGACCTCGAAGAGGCTGGAATCGTGGAAAGAAGACCGGTGCCGTCCGAGCGAGGGGTCTTCGAATACAGTCTGACCGAACCCGGGCGAGACCTTCGTGACGTTGTGATCGCCATGGGTATGTGGGGACAGAAATGGGTCGAGTCCTCACTGTCCCTCAAGAACCTCGATCCGTCGCTGCTGATGTGGGACATGCGACGGAACCTGAACCCTGAGCCACTGCCGAAACGGCGGACGGTGATCCAGTTTGTGTATCACGACCTGCCGTCGACAAAACGGGACTGGTGGCTGGTTGTCGAGCCCATCGGGGAGGTCGATCTGTGTTGGGCTGATCCCGGCTTTGAGATCGATCTTTATGTGTCCACTGACCTCAGAACCATGACCGCCATCTGGATGGGTGTCACAGATGTGGCCAGCGAGCGCGAGAAGTTCGAGTTCACGGGGCCGAATGAACTCTCGTCAACGATCCAGACCTGGCTTGGGCTGAGTCCGTTCGCAGTCCAAAAGAAGCTCGTGGCATAATGCCCGATTCCGAAAGTCCTCTCTGGCGCGTTCTGGAGCGGTAAGCCAGACGGGCGTCCGGCAGTCGGCAGAACCCGGTACGTTGCCACGCAGCGCGTTCAAGCGTTCTCGGCGTGGCCGCCCCGTTCCCGCGTCGCTGCGGCGTACAGCGCCTCGAGCAGCGCTTTCGCCCGCGGGTCCGGCCGGGCGCTGTCGCGCATCTGGTTCATCGCATAGGAGTAGCCGACGCCGAGCCCCGGCCAGGCGCCGTGATGGGAGCCCCCTGCCCCGCCATGGCCGAAGCCGTCCCCCGCCGGTCCTGCCGGCCCGAAATAGATGGATTCGCTCGGGAGCTGGAAGCCGACGCCGAACCGCCAGTGCAAATCGTTGAGGAGGTCGTGGCCGGCCGAGAGCTCGCTGCGCCCGAGCGCGATCGTCTCCGGGGAGAGGAGCGGCGCGCCGCCTGTGGCAAGGCAGCCGTAGACCTTGGCGACGCCCCGGGCCGTGGCGATGCCGTTGGCGCCGGGCAGCTCCGCCGCGTGGATTCGGCGCTCGTTCCAGAAGAACGGTTCGTCGCGGCTGAAAAGGACGGGATTGCCCCACACGCTTCTGAGGAGCGGATCCTGCGCGAAGGCGTCCGGGGCGCGCGCCGCCGCCTGGCCCCAGTCCGGGGCCAGCTCGAGCGTGGAGACGCGCGGCTCGTACTCTTCCGGCAGGCCGATCCAGATCTCGACGCCGAGCGGCCCCGCGACCTCCTCGGCGAAGAAGCGGCCGGCGCTGCGGCCGTCGATCCTGCGGATCAGCTCGCCGCAGAGCCAGCCATAGCTCAGCGCATGATAGGAGATCGCGGCGCGCGGATCGGTGCTCGGTTCCTGCGCGGCAAGGATCGCGGCCATCCGCGTATCGTCGGCAAGGTCGTCGACGCCGATCGGCTCGTCGATGCCCGGCATCCGCGCCGTGTGCGAGACAAGATGACGGACCAGGATGTCCGGCTTGCCGAATTCGGGCCAATACCGGCTCACCGGATCGTCGAGACGGAGCTTGCCGCGCTCGATCAGCATCAGGAGGCAGATCGCCACCATGCCCTTGGTGCCGGAAAAGAACAGCTGGAGCGTATCCTGCCGCCACGGCCGCGCGGTCTCGCGGTCGGCGAGGCCGCCCCAAAGGTCGACCACCAGCTCGCCGCCGCGAAAGGCGGCAAACGCGGCGCCGAGCTCGCCGAGCTCGGTGAAATTCCGCTCGAAGGCCTCCCGTACCGGTTCATAGCCCGGCGCGACGTGTCCTTCCGGCATCTGGCTTTCTCGTGATCGGGGGACGGAGACGCCTGGCGCGTCCGCCTCGGGTGGCAGCTTCGGCCGCGATGCTAGGCGATCGCGGTCCGCGGGGCCAGCCCGCCAGACCTCGCCTCAGCGGCGGTTGGCTTGAACGCCCGGCACCGGGCCGGCGCCGTCCTCGTCGCGTGCGTCGAAGTATGCCCGCACATAGTCGTGCAGCGCCGTGTTGTCCGACGTCCATGTCCAGACGCCGCCCTCGCTGACGGCGATGTCGCGCGCCGGATCGAAGTCGACCCGGCTCAGGCCGCGATACCGGTCGGCGGTCTGGCGGCCCTCCTTGCTGCCATGCCAGAGATGGACGATGTCGCCGTCGACCACGCCCACCCGGCCGGCGGCGTCCGCGGCGAAAGGCCCGGCCCACGCCAGGTAGCGCGCCGCGCGCTGCCGGCTCAGGTGCTGACGCTGCACGACATAGTCGAGGCAGCCATAGGCCGCCGCCACGATCGCGGAGTCTCCGCCCCCGACGATGCACTCGTCGAAGAACCCGTGGCGCTCGAGCAGGTCCCGGCGAGCCGCCCACGCGAACCCCCGCGCATAGCGCCGCCCGACGCCGTCCTGCACGGCCGACAGGCTCGCCTCCGGGGCGCCGCCCCGTTCGATCGCGGCCGCGAGGCTGTCGCGTGCGTCGGCCGCGTCTGCCGGGTCCGGGCTCGCGGGCGAGCAGCCGGGCATCAGGTCGCGGGCGCGGCTGAAGAGCTGAACCACCGCGTGCCGGTCGAGCTGCCGGTTCGCATCGTCGGCCCAGTCCGGGCGATCGAAGATCACGTCGCAATCGAGCCAGGCGATCTTCCGGCAACCTTCGGGGACCGCCGCCAGCGCGAGGTTGAGCAGCCGCTCCTTCTGCCACATGACATCGCCGCCGCGACGTTGCACCAGGATGTCGGCGTCGCCCGGGCCGAGCGCGAAATCCCGATCGAAGGCGAGTTCGACGGTGACGAGGGGGACGTTCAGGCGCGCGCGAAACGCGCGGTAGTTCTCGATCCGGCGCCGGGAGCCCACCGGGTTGTAGAAGCCGGCGATCGCCCACACCGCGCTCCCGCCACTCGTGTGCCCCGACGCTTTCATCCCGGTCGCGCCTAAGATGCGTCCCGGGCCGGCAGGGCAACCGCCTCGCTCCCGGCAAAGTAGCGGATGGTCCGCTCGAGCCCGTCGCGGAGGCTCACCGACGGCGCCCAGCCGAGCGCGGAGCGCGCCAGGGCGATCTCCGGCCGCCGCTGCCTCGGGTCGTCCACCGGCAGCGGCGCCGAGACCAGCCGCGAGGGAGAACCGGTGAGCGCAATCACCATTTCGGCAAGCTGGCGGATGGAGAACTCGGCCGGGTTGCCGAGGTTCACCGGTCCGGCGAACTCGGCGGGCTGGAGCGAGGCCGCAACCAGCCCGGCAACGAGATCGTCGACATAGCAGAAGGAGCGAGTCTGGAGGCCGTTGCCGTAGACGGTGATCGGCCCGCCGCTCAGCGCCTGGACGATGAAGTTCGAAACCACGCGCCCGTCGCCATCGCTCATCCGCGGGCCGTAGGTGTTGAAGATGCGCGCGACCTTGACGTCGACGCCGTGCACGCGCCGGAAGTCGAAACAGAGTGTCTCGCCGATCCGCTTGCCCTCATCGTAGCAGGCGCGCGGACCGGTCGGATTGACCCGGCCGGGGTAGCTTTCCGACTGCGGATGCTCCTCCGGATCGCCATAGACCTCCGAGGTCGAGGCGAAGACCAGCCGCGCACCGCAGTCCCGCGCGAGCTGGAGCGCATTGAGCGTGCCAAGGAAGGCGATCGTCGCGGTGGCCACGGGATCGGCCTGGTAGAAGGTCGGCGAGGCGGGACAAGCGAGATGGAAGATCAGGTCGAAGCGGCCCGACAGCGGCTGGCGGACATCCGCTTCCACGAACGTGAATCGCTCCGCGCCGGCGAGATGGGCGAGATTTTCGGGGCGGCCGGTGAGGTAGTTGTCGAGGGCGGTGACCGCGTGCCCGTCTGCGAGCAGCCGGTCGCAGAGGTGCGAGCCGAGAAAACCCGCGCCGCCGGTGACGAGGACACGACACGGCGGCCGTGCCGCCACCGTCACCGTCCGCTCCGAAACGCCAGAGACGGGGCGGCAGCAACGACGCGCGTCTCGTGATTCATCGCCTCGCAGCCCTCGATCATGGCCATGGCACCGACAGTGTCGCCGTTGCGGATAGCACACCGGGCCGGGGAAACGCACCTCCGCCGCCGACGGGTCCGGGTTGCACAATCCTGGCGATCATGAGCTGAATATCGGCAGGCCCTGCGCGAGATCGAAGGCGATCGCTGAGCAGCGCGGGCTCGGTTTCCACGGGGGAATGCAAATGACCCGGAGAAGTCTTCTGATCGGCGGTGCCAGCGCCGCCGCAATCGCCGGGTTCGGCGCGCTGGCGTGGAGACGGGCGACCGGTTCGGCATCCGATTATGACGCCTATGCGCGCGCCATCCGCGCCGCGCCGCCACCGAATGCCGATCTCAGCGCGCTGATCCGCTTCGCGACCCTTGCCGCCAACGGCCACAATACCCAGCCGTGGCGCTTCACGCTCGGCGAGGGGGTGATCCGCATCGATGCGGACGAGAGCCGCCGCACGCCGGTGGTCGACCCCGACGACCATCACCTCCATGTCAGCCTCGGCTGCGCCGCGGAGAACCTCGCCATCGCCGCCCGCGCCACGGGACGTCCCGGTGAGGTCACGATCGAATCCGCCGGCACCGTCGTCTTCAACCACCGCTCCGGACTTCCCGCCACCGAGCCGCTGTTCGACGCCATTCCGCTGCGCCAGTCGACCCGCAGTCTTTACGACGGCCGCGGCATTCCGCCCGGCGATCTCGCCGCCCTCGAGGCGGTGGCGGCAGAACCCGGCGTGCGGATGGTGCTGATCAGCGATCGGCCGCGCATCGCGAAGGTGCGCGATCTCGTCGTCGCCGGCAATGATGTCCAGATGGCCAACAGCGCCTTCATGGCCGAGCTGCAGCGCTGGATTCGCTTCAATCCGCGCAGCGCGATGGGGTCCGGCGACGGCCTCTACGCGGCCGCGAGCGGCAACCCTTCCCTGCCGACCGCGATCGGCGACCTCATCTTCCCGTGGGTTGTCACCGCCGGGGGCGAGCGCGAAAAGTATGCCCGGCAGATCGACTCCAGCGGGGCGCTCGCGGTGTTCGTCGCCGACCGGTCGGACCCGGCGCACTGGGTGGCGGTGGGCCGGTCCTGCCAGCGCTTCGCGCTCGCCGCCACGGCCCGGGGCCTCAAGCACGCCTTCGTCAACCAGCCCGTCGAGGTTGAGTCCTTCCGGCCGGAGCTCGCGTCCGTGATCGGCGAGCCCGGCAAGCGGCCGGATCTCATCATGCGGCTTGGCTACGCCCCGGCTCTCCCCTACTCGCCGCGCCGGCCGGTCGAGGATGTCCTGACCGCGGCATGAGTCGGGCAGAACTGGTGGCCGGCTCGCGAGGGCCATCCCGCGTCACGCCTGGCGGGGAGCCAAAACCTGATTGACGGCCCTGCTGAGCGTGCGGACCGGCTCGCCGGCAAGGACGAACCGATCGTGGCTGCCTGTCTGGCTGCGGCCTCCATGGCCGGGCGGGCCGGCAGGCAGATTCACCGACGGCATTGAAACAGAATCCAATGCGATCCCTGCCGCCGGAAGGCGAGCGCTGACTCAATCGCTCGCCACGCCCGCCCGGTCAGAGCCGCTTGAGATTAACGGCATTCGGCTTGCCCTTCTTCGGATCCATCTTGGTCTCGAAGGAGACTTTGTCGCCGTCGTTGAGCGAATGTATTCCGGAGCGTTCCAATTCGGAGACATGAACGAACACGTCGTTCCCGCCTTCATCGGGCGCGATGAACCCGTAACCCTTCGCAGAATTGAAAAACTTGACGGTTCCTGTTGGCACTTGGTCAGATCCCTTCCGTTTCGGCCCCATCGGCCGCGAGCGAGGATAGCACCGTCGGAACGGGAAGGCGAAAGGAAGCGGGAGGGGGTGCCGACAGGCGGTCTCGACGCCGTGCGCCACCAGAGTTGGCCGACCGTCGCCGCCTCGCCTCTGCAACCGTTCCGATTGGCAGCGTCCGCGGTTTCTGACAACCTGCGTCATGCTCAGCGAACCGTCCTTCACCATCGGCATCGAGGAAGAATACCTCCTCGTTGACCGTCAAACGCGCGATCTCGCGGTGGACCCGCCGCCGGCCTTCTTTGCCGATCTTGAAGCAGCGATCGGCAGTGCGGTCACCTCGGAGTTCCTGCGCTGCCAGGTCGAGATCGGTACCACGGTCTGCGCCAGTCTCGCCGACGCCCGGACCGAACTAGCCCGGCTCCGCCAGTCAGTCGCCGGGGTGGCGGAACGTTACGGCCTCGCCCCCATCGCCGCCTCGACCCATCCCTTCGCCGAGTGGAGCAGCCAGCGCAATACCGACAAGGCGCGCTACAACACGCTCGCTCACGACCTTCAGGTCGTCGCCCGCCGCCTGCTGATCTGCGGGATGCACGTCCATATCGGGATCGAGGACGAGGTGCTGCGGTTCGACCTCTTCGGCCAGCTCCCCTACTTCCTGCCCCACCTTCTGGCGCTGTCCACCTCGTCCCCGTTCTGGCGCGGCAAAGAGACCGGGCTCCACTCCTACCGGCTGGCGGTCTGGAACGAGGTCCCGCGCACCGGCTTGCCACCGGTGTTCGCCAGCCCGGACGAGTATCACCGGGCGGTCGACACGCTGGTTAAGGCCGGCGAGATCGAGGACGCGACGAAGATCTGGTGGGATCTTCGCCCGTCGGCGCGCTTCCCGACCCTTGAGATGCGCATCACCGACGTCTGCACCAACCTCGACGACGCCATCGCCATCGCCGCGCTCTACCGATGCGTCGTGCGGATGCTCTATCGCCTCCGCCGCGCGAACCAGTGCTGGCGGAGCTATTCATCCTTCCTGGTCGACGAGAATCGCTGGCTGGCCCAGCGTTTCGGGCCGACCCGGTCGCTCATCGACTTCGGCAAGGGCGAGCCTGTGCCGTTCGCCGACCTCCTCGAGGAGATGCTGGCGATGGTGCGCGAGGATGCCGAGTTCTTCGGCTGCGTCGCCGAGGTCGAACACGCGAGGAAAATCGCGGCCGGGGGCACGTCGGCCGATCATCAGCTCCGCGTCTATGAGCAGGCGATTGCCGCAGGGGGCACTCCCGACGAGGCCCTGAGACTCGTCGTCGACCACCTCATCGCGGAAACGCTGCGCGCCTCCAAAGCCGGGTGAGCGGTCGCCCGCGTCCTCGCCATCGGACGCCGGGCGCGACCGACCGTCAGCCCACTGCCACAGGTTCGCACGCGCCTCGCCCGCCGCCCGAGCGCGGTGGGCGCGCGCGCCGTCCTTGCAGCAAAGAGCAACGGCAGGAGCGCGGACGGGAGACCGCCGGTGCCCTCAGCGAGCGATCTCGGCGAACGCCTTGGCCTTGCCGCGGTCGACCGCGTTCCACCACACGCCGTCATGTTTGAGGGCGCTGCCGACGATGACGCCGTTCACCACGGCAAGGATCTCCGGGACCTTCCCGGGCGTGACGCCGCTCCCGACCAGGACGGGGAGCCCGGTCGCCTCGCGGATCTGCCGGATATAGCCGATGTCGGCCCGGTGGCCGGTACGTTGACCGGTAGCGATCACCGCGTCGGCGGAGAAGAACTCGACATCGCGCACGAGCTCGGCGAGCGGACGATCGGCGACGATGGCGTGGGCGCCGTGCTTGACGTGGGCGTCGGCGAACACCCGCACATGGCGGGCCCCGATCGCGGCGCGATAGCGGAGGGCCTCGGCGGCGTCGCCCTCGATCAGCCCCTCGTTCGCGACGTAGGCGTTGGCCCACTGGTTGACCCGAACGAAGGCGGCGCCCGCCGCCGCGGCGATGGCAAGCGCCGGGATCGCTGCATTGGCAAGGACATTGATGCCGAAGGGCACGCCGGCGGCGCTGCGCACCCGCTCGCCCACGACCGCCATGCAGGCAGCGGTCTCGGGCCCGATGCGCTCCGGCTTCCGGAACGGGATGTCGCCGTGATTCTCGATGATCAGGCCGTCGAAACCCGCCGCCGCGTAGGCATCGGCATCGGCGAGCGCCCGCGCCACGATCGGCTCCATGCCGCCGCCGTCATAGTCCGGCGAGCCCGGCAGCGGCAGGAGGTGCACCATGCCGATCAGCACGCGATCGGCGCGGCCGAAGATCGCCTCGAGCGCCCCTGCCCCACCCGCCTTTGGTCCGATGCTCATGCTTCTGCTCCTTCATGCCGCGCGACGATCCCGGCGATCTCGGCGGCGCTCGGAAATGCCGCGAGGACACCCCGTCGCGTGACCTTGAGCGCGGCCGCCTCGGCAGCGATCGTCAGCGACGTCCGCCACGGCCGGCCGCTCGCGCGCATCGCCGTCAGCATACCGCAGAACACGTCGCCGGCGCCCGTGGTGTCGACCGCCTCGACCGTCACGGCTGGAACGGCGAGTTGCACCGCGCCGGCCATCAGCGCGCCGTCGCCGCCCAGGGTGGCGACGACCGAGCCCGCGCCGGCCTTGTGCAGGCCGTCGACTGCCGCATCGACCCGATCGCATCCGGCGAGCTCGGTCGCTTCGACCCGGTTGACGACGACCAGGTCGGCGAGCCGCCAGTCGAAGCCGCTGAAGCCCGTGGTCGGCGATGGATTGAGGACGGTCGTCGCTCCCGCGGTTCGGGCCGCGGCGAGCACGCCGCGGAGGGCGGCGGCGCCGAGATTGCCCTGGCAGAGCACGGTGTCCCCTGCGCCGATGCCGGCGAGGCCGCTCGTAGCGGCGGGATCGAAGGCCGCTGCGCAGGCGATGGCGCTGACGATGGTGTTCTCGCCCATCGCATCGACATAGATCGACGACCGGTCGGTGGCCCCGCCAACCGTTCGGAGGCCGTCGACACCGACGCCTTCGGCCGCGAGTGAGGAGCGTATCACGGCGCCGGGCTGGTCGTCCCCGACGGCGGCGACCAGCCTCACCGGCAGGCCGGCGCGGGCGATGATGACGGCCTGGTTGGCGCCCTTGCCGCCGAGATCCTCGGCGAGGGCGCCGGCGACGATGGTCTCGCCGGGCAGCGGGAAGCGATCGACCCGGAAGATGGTGTCGATCGCCGCGTTGCCGACGACATGGATCATCGCCCGGCCGGTTTCACTTGCCGGTCAGCCAGCCGAGCGCCTGCCGCCACAGCCGCCCATAGCCGTCCCAGGCGGCGAATTCGGGCGGCAGCCAGTGCGGACCGATGTCCGATGTCCAGGCGAGCGTCCGGCCCTTGCCGTGCGTGCCGCCGACGAGAAGCGGCAGCTCGCGGTAGTCCCGCGACACGGTGGCAATGACCTTGGCGCCCTTCTTGGCCTTGACCTCGTTGAAGCCGAGCAGCATGGGCCATGCGCCCCGGAGACCGGCGACGACCGGGTGCTTCTTGTCCTTGATCACCGGCACGAAGCCTTCCGGCACCTCGACGCGATCGTCATAGGGCAGGATCTCGACCGGCAGCACCTCTTCGACCGCCGTCCCGTGATAGCGGGCGCCGCCATTGATGCCCTGGAACGAGTAATAGCCACCGATCATCATCAGGCCGCCGCCCGCCGCGGCGTAGTCCTTGATCAGGCGGAGGCGGTTCGGCGTACGCTGGCTCCTGATCCAGGTGTCGGGGTGGAGCAGGAGGGTATTGGAGCCGATGTCGGACAGGATCACCGCGTCGTAGGCGGAAAGCCCGGCCATGTCCTGCGGGAAATCGCGCTGCGCCTCGTGCGCCGGCATGTAGTGCAGGTCGAAATCAGAGCCCTTGAGCGCGGCGACCAGCGGCTCGGCGCCGAGGTGGTAGGTGACGGTCGGGAACTGGTCGAACCCCTTGATGTGGGTCGCGGTGGTTACCCAGGATTCGCCGGCGAGCAGGACTTTGCGTTTGGCCATGAGATCCCCCCTCTTCCTGTTTCAGGCAGCGTCGCGATAGGTCGCCGAGAACACGCGACGTGGATTGTCGACCAGGATGCGGTCGACCGTCGCGCGATCGACCCCGTGCCGGTGCAGGCGCGGCACGAAGTGCTTGAGAATGTAGCCGTAGCCGAAGCCGCCGTGGCGCGTCAGCATCATCTTGAGGAACACGTCCTGCGAGATGAGGATCGAGTTGGCATAGCCGTCCGCGATCAGGCGCGCGAGGGCCGCGGCATTCTCCTCGTCCGAGGGCGATTGCGCCTGCTGGTCGGCATAGAAGAAATCCATGCCGATCATGTCGTATTCGAGGAAGGCGCCGCGGTCGGCGATGCTGCGCTGGTAGGCGGGGTCGCCGAGGCTCGGATTCATGTGGCAGAGGATGGTGTGGCGAAGGTCCCCGCCCTCCTCGGCGATGACGTCGAGGACGCGATGGCCGTGGCGCTCCCACCCGGGAAGATGGATCGAGAGGGGTACGCCCGACTGCCGTGAGGCGCGGGCGGCGCCACGCAGCACCTTTTCCTCGGCGGCGGTGAAGTCCTTGCTGACCCCGATTTCGCCGATGATGCCGGCGGCGACGATCGGCATGTCGTCGGCGACGCCGCCGCAGTCGCGGGCGATGACGCGGGCGATATCCTCGACCGACATCGCCCGCACGTAGTCGGGATGCGATGGCTCCAGGTAGAAGCCGGCGCCCATGACGACATGCAGTCCCGTGCGGCGGCTGATCTTCTGCAGGGCGCCGGGATCGCGGCCGATGCCGAGGTTGGTGGGATCGACCACCGTGTTGCCGCCGAGCTCGACGAAGCGGGTCAGCTCGTCGATCGCCACTTCGGCGTCGACCAGCTGGCAGTTGTCGCGATTGAGGAACGGATTCATGCGCAGATCGCCGATCATCGAGACGTCGATCGGCCGTTCGGCCATGCCGATATCGGCGGCGCAGCAGGGGCGCTTCCACCAGCTCGATGCGTCGAGGAGGAGGTGCTCGTGCATCAGCGTCACGCCCATCGCCTCGACCGGGATCGGCCCGAGCACGGTCATCACCTTGCCGGAGTGGACGCCGACGGACGGCTTGTCTTGGTTGTTCAACGGTTCGTCCTCCCGGTACGGAACAGGCGGAAGTTCAGCCAGATGGCGACGAGGATGATGGCGCCGGTGACGATCGGGGCGAGGAAGGGCGAGACATGGGCGAGGATCAGGCCGTTGCCGATCACCGCCACCGTCAGGCCGCCGAGCAGCGTTCCGGTCATGGTGCCGCGCCCGCCGAAGAGGCTGGTGCCGCCCAGCACCACGGCGGCGATGACATCGAGCTCGAAGCCGGCGCCGGCGTTCGACGAGCCGCTGCCGAGACGGGCGGCGATGATGATGCCGGCAAGCGCTGCCGCCGCGCCGTTGACGATGTAGACGGAGAAGACGACGCGGCGGGTGTTGACGCCGGCGCGGCGCACGGCCTCGGCATTGGCGCCGATGCCGGTGACGTAACGGCCGAAGGTCGTTTCGTTGAAGGCGAGGTAGCCGAGGATGAGGACGACCACGGCGATGATCGCCGGCAGCGGCACGCCGAGCACCCAGCCGCGGCCGATCTCGTTGAACGGGCTCGCCGGGTCGATGGGGATCGAATAGCCCTTGGTGAGGAGCAGCGCGAGGCCGCGGATCATGCTCAGGCCGGCGAGCGTGACGATGAAGGGCGGGATGTTCTCGTAGGCGATGAAGTAGCCCTGGAAGGCGCCGACCGCCGCGCCGGCAACGAGGAGCAGCACGACCACGACCGGCCACGGGATGCCGGCGCCGAGCGCAATTGCGGCAAGCGCGTTGATCAGGGCGAGGGTCGAGCCGACCGAGAGGTCGATGCCGCCGGTGGTGATGACGAAGGTCATGGTCACCGCGACGATCATCAGCGGCGCGATCTGGCGGACGATGTTGAGGAAGTTCGGCTGGCTGAGGAAGTTGTCGGTGACCAGCGAGAAGACCACGGCGACGACGAGCAGGAAGAAGGCGATGCTGGCGACCGCGCCGTTCTCGCGGATCGCGCGGCGCAGCGCGCTGTGCTGCGGTCCGGACCTCGCGGGCGCCGGCTGGTCGGTGGCTGCACTCACCGCTGCGCCTCGTGGCTCTGGCGTGCGGACATCGCCTGGAACTTGCGGCCGACGATGAGGTTGACGACCTCCTCGATGTTGGTTTCGCCGATCAGCCGCTCGGCGACCTTGCGGCCTTCGTAGAGAACCGCGAGGCGGTCGCAGACCAGGAACAGATCCTGCAGGCGGTGGGTAATGAGAATGACGCTGACCCCCTTGGCGCTGACCGTGGCGATGAGCTCGAGGACGGCGTCGACCTCGGCGACGGCGAGCGCCGCAGTCGGCTCGTCCATGATCAGCACGAGCGGATCGAACGACGCGGCGCGGCCGATGGCGATGCTCTGGCGCTGGCCGCCGGAGAGATACTCGACCTTGAGGCGATTGTCGGGGATGCGGATGCCGAGCTGGTTCAGCATGCCGGCAGATGCCGCGTGCATCGCCCTCTTGTCGAGGAACGGAATGCCGAGGATGCGCCGCTTCGGCTCGCGGCCGAGCATGACGTTGCCGCTGACATCGATCGTGTCGCACAGCGAAAGGTCCTGGTACACCATCTCGATGCGCTCGCGCCGCGCGTCGGCGGGCGAGGCGATGTGAATCTCGCGTCCATCGAGGAAGATGCGGCCCCGGTCGGGGATGACCGCACCCGAGAGCACCTTCATCAGCGTCGACTTGCCGGCCCCGTTGTCGCCGACAAGGCCGAGCACTTCGCCGGCACGGACTTCGAGCGTGACGTCGTCGAGCGACACGACCGAGCCGTAGCGCTTGCTGATGTGCTCCAGACGCACGCGGACGGGAGCGCCTTCGATCAACATGATGGCTCGCAATGCGGATGGAGGAAGAGAAGGCCGGGGAGCCCTGCCCCCCGGCCCTGTCCGACGATTGGCTCGACTACTTGAACATGTCGCGGAACTGGTCGACGTTTTCCTTGGTCACGATGGTGACGGGGATGTCGATGTTCGGCTCGACCGTCTCGCCCTTCTTGAGCTTGATGATGGCTTCGACGCCGGCGACGCCTTCCTGGTAGGGGTCCTGCTGGACGACGGCGACCACCCAGCCCTCGTCGATGCCCTTCACCGCCTGCGCCGTGAGGTCCCAGCCGAAGACCTTGACCTTCTCGGTCATCTTCTGGCTGTCGACCGCCGAGATGGCGCCGATCAGCGCCGGCTCGCCGGTGGCGTAGAGGGTCGACATGTCGGGGTTGGCGGTCATCAGGTTCTCTGCTGCGGTCAGCGCGACGTCCTGCACGTTCTGGCCGTCGACCGTGTCGAGGAAGGTGATGCCGACGCCCGAGGCCTCGACCGCCTTCTTGAACCCGTCGAGCCGCTGGTTCTGGATGAACGAATTCAGCGCGCCGACGATGCCGACCTTGGCCGATCCGCCCATGCTCGTCTTGACGTACTCGGCGAAGTACTTGCCGATCTCGGCACCGGCGCCCTCGTTGTCGACGCCGATGAAGGCGGCGTTGTCGCCGTCGGGGATGCGGGCGTCGATGGCGACGACCGGGATGCCGGCCGCCTTGGCGGCGGTGATCGCCGGCTTGACGCCGTTGACGTCGATGGCGACGAGGACGATGCCGTCGACCTTCTCGGTGATGTAGTTCTCGATCGCCGTGTTCTGGGCTGCCGGCTGGTTGTTGGCGTTGAAGATGACCAGCTTGACGCCGGCCTTGTCGGCGGCCGACTGGGCGCCGTCATTGATCTGATTGAAGAACAGGGCCTGCTGGTTGATGGTGACGAGGGCGATGGTGCCTTCCGCGAAGGCGGGTGCTGCGCCCATCGCTGCGGCGGCGAGCGCCCCGAAGAGAATACCCCTGAACATTGACTTGCTCCCCTCTCACGACGCCCCGGCGGGGCGATCGACTACGTTGAGTGACGTGAAGGACTATCTGGCAAAGTTTCATCCGGTTCAAGATTGAATCGAGCGTGGCGCCGATCAGAATGTTGGTGGCGTGTTGACCCAGATGATGCTCGCCGCTTCGCTGCCGATGTTGCGGTACTCATGTCCCAGGTTGGAGCGGAAGACGAAGGAGTCGCCCGCCGAAAGCTGGTAGGCCCGGCCATCGACCGACAGCTCCACCCGGCCCTTGAGGACGTAGCCGACCTCCTCCCCTTCATGGGTGATCGGTCCCGCGCTGCGGCCGCCTTCGGCGATGTGATGGATGTTGCACTGGAGGATGTGCTGATCGCTGTAGGGGATGACGCGCTCCAGCGTGATCCCCTCGCCGCGCCGCAGCGGATCAAGCGAAATAAAGGGCCGCTGGCCGGCGCGGAAGACGATATGGCGCTCGGGCGGAGGATCGCCGAAGAGCCAGCCGATGTTGGACTCCAGCACGCGCACCAGCTTGTGCAGCAACGGCAGCGACGGCAGGTTCTTGCCGTTCTCGATCTTGGACAGCAGGCTCTCCGAGCAGCCGCTCGCCGCCGCGAGTTGCTTGATCGTCCAGGACTTGTTCTGTCGCGCTGTGCGCAGGCGCTGGCCGAGGTCCTTCGCCGACAGTTCCGGAGCCGACCTCGTCATTGACCGTCTGACCATGTTGCCCGTCGACTCTCCTTAATCTTGAATTTCATTCAAGTCCAGAGGGACGCCGTTCGACCGTGGTCAGACCTCGTCCGATCGGCAGGTGCCGGGCCTGAAAGGATCGGGACCTGACGCGCCCGGGCGCGTCAGGTCCCGCAAGAATGGAGCGAGGACGAGCGCCCGCGGCAATAGGCGCGCTGCGCGCAGTGCGAGCCGGCGGACTCACGCCCGCCTGAATTCATCGACGAGCCGCCTCGCCAGGTTCCAACGCGTGCTGGCCGAGCCGGGGCCGGAACGGACCGCCCGCTGCCATCCGCCTTCCGGAACCTGGCATCAGGCCCGGCGCCTGACGTCCGCCACGTCGGCGGCGTGATGCATCTTCGGCATCGCATCCTTGACGAACTGCCCGCCGACCATGACCGCCTCGATCCTTGCGGGGTCCTGAAGGATACGGACATCCGCGAGCGGATCGCCGCGCACGATGAGCAGGTCGGCGAGAAAGCCGGGCTTGATCTGTCCCAGCTCGTCGCCGCGCTGCATGAGCGCGCCGCCGTGCCTGGTTGCGGCGGCGAGCGTGTCGGCGGCGGTGAAGCCGAGGAAGTCGACGAAGTGCTCGAGATCGCGCGCGTTGGTGCCGATCGGATTGGTGATGAAGGCGCCGTAGTCGCCGCCGGGCAGCACGCGGACGCCGCGACGGTGGAGATCGCGCATGCAGTTCTGCGTCGTCTCGAGCTCCTTCTCGAGGCTCCGGTACTTCGCGGCCGACCACTTCAGCCCATAGTCGCGGCCTTCTCTCAGCATGCTGATCGGAAGCCCCAGCGCCGGGGCGACGAACACCCAGTCCCGGGCCGCCTCGAGCATGTCCCGGGCTTCCTCGTCGGCATGGACGGCGTGGTAGATGACCTGGACGCCCTGGCGGACGCACATCTTCACGCCCTCGGAGCTCGTGCAGTGGGCGTTGACCGTCAGCCCCCTCGGTCCCGCCACCGCGACCACCGCCGCGACCTCGTCCTCGGAGATGACGGTGGTCTTGTCGTCAGCGTGCATGTGGCCCCAGTCGCGATCGCCGGAGACGTTGATCTTGATGTTGTCGACGCCATCGCGGGCGGCGAGGCGCGCCTGCTTGGTGAACTCGTCCGGACCATCGCAGGTGATCGTGAAGCAGATGCTCCGCGGCAGTTCGAGATAGTTGTTGTTGAGATCGCCGAGATTGCCCGAGGGAGATATCTCCTGACTGGCGGCTCGAATCCTGGGACCGGAAAAGAGCCCGGTCGTGATCGCGTCCCGAACCGCGACGTCGAGGCGGGGCTTCGCGGCGGCTGCGCTGTAGAGGCTGGTGAAGCCCCGCTCCATCAGCATCCGGGCGTTCCGCAGCGACAGGATCGAATGATCCTCGGGCTGGATCGCCACCACGTCGCTCATCGAGCGGATGTTGTTGAAGGAGATGTGGCAGTGCGCCTCGGTAAGACCCGGCATGACCGTGCAGCCGGCACAGTCGATGACGGTGGCATCCTGCGCCCGTGGATCGACGGCCCTCGCCGTTGCCACCGAATCCGGTACGACCGCCAGGATGCGATCATCCTCGATCGTCACCGTCGCCGCGACGAGCTCGCCGCTGCTTCCATCGAACACCATTGCATTGACGAGGCTGGTGATGGTCATTCCGATCCTCCCACGGGTCGACGGCCACCATCAGCCTACATCATTCGGGTACGATCGCGTCGCCCGCCGAGTCCGTTACTACCGCGACCTGAGATCACAGTGACGGCCGGGTGGGGTGGTGCGGAAGGGTATCGCTTTCATCAAGCTCAACGTGGACGAAGACGAAGACATGGAGTCACGCATTTGGCCGCGTCCCCTCGCGGCCGGCGAGGGAAGCTTTCGCGACAAGGTCAGGGAGAATATCCTCGGACGGCTCTCCATCGGCGTCGGTGATCATCGTCGGTTTGAAATAGCGTTCGAATGACGATGGCAGGTTCATGAATGGCCGGTAGAGCGGGTCTAGCGTCTCGGTGGTCGAGAGGAAGGTCTGGACCGGCCGGCGGCGGAACACTGTCGAGGGCGACGAAGCGGCCGATGAAGCCGTCGCCACGAGTGCGACGTTGACGAGCGCCGCTGCGATCTGTAGCGGCGCAAGTCGGCGCGCGTAACGGCGCGTGAACCCAACCGCATGTCGAAGGACCTGCTTTCGGTGCCCGGCGAGACTTGGCAAGCGACGGGCGAAGGCGACGGCATCCTCGAGCGGATCGATGGTTTTCATCGACAGCACAACGCCATCGAGATCGTGCAGCCGGGTGTTGGGGAGGATTCGCCGCTCGTCGAGACATTCTTGAAAATAGGGGGTGCCCAGAAGCGGGATGGCCAAAGTGAAATAGGCGGGAAGCGTGATTTGCGGCGTCCGGAGGATATAGGCGATTTCTGACTCGAGTTCGGCAATCGGGCGGGTCGTCGGATCGGCCATTATGCCGTACTCGAGAAGAATGCCAGCATCGAGACAGTTGCGGATCATCTCGATCTGGGGAGCGACCTCGTTCTGGCGCTTTTTGGTTCGACGGAGCGTGGCCGCATCGAAGGATTCCACACCGGTGAACAAGGAAAGGCAGCCGGCCGTTTTGGCTCGCTCCAGATAATCCTGGTGAGCAAAGAAGTCGCCGGTGACCAGCGCCGACCAGCTGCGGATGCGGCCGCTCCGGTAGAACTCGCCGAGGAGATCGAGACGCTCCTCGAACCTACGACGGTCGTTACCGAAGAAGTTGTTGTCGATCAGCACAATGTGGCGACCCTCGAGAGCCACAAGTTGCCGTTCCAAGAACCCAGTTTCGTAGCGTTGAAACCGCCGTCCTTCCGCGGTCAATGAACAGAAGGAACAATGGAAGTTGCAATTTCGGCTCGATTCCACATAGCCGACAAGGCGGCTTGGCTCAGCGAGATCGAAACGCGGGAACCACTCCTCGGAGGCGTATTCAGGACCGAAAGCGTCAGTGATGGCATCGCCGAGACCCTCGACATCCGTCGTCAGGGCGTAGTCGAAGACGCTGGCCGCCCGGGCTGGAAGGGCGCGTATCGCAGGCCCTCCGGCAACGACTACAACGCCAGGATGCAGAGCGCGCGCATACGCTGTGAGATGGAGCATGCGGTCGAAGCCGTTGGTAAGACCGGTGAGGACCAGCATGTCAGGCCAGCCGAGCAGGTCCGGATCGAGGAGCGGACCACTGTGCTGCTCGCTGTACACCCGGACCGCATTTCGTGCGCTGTCGAAAGCGCCGGCTAGGAAGACATGGCCCATGGCTCGAGGGATGCGGGTCGGGCTGCCGTTCCGTCGGCGGTATTCGTCGAAAAACACGTTGACGACCAGCACCTTCTTGCGGGCCGACATCGTCTCCACCTCTGAATCGGGATCCGTTCTATCCGCAAAAAATGCACTGTTTATAGTACTGATCATTGACCTGCATCAATGGGATCCGACCGATTCACCGTTTAGCTGTCTCAGTAATTTCGGTCGGTGCATGTTGGCAGGACGCTGGACCGCCGCCTGGAGATGGGAGGCATTCAGATGCGGGTTGGCATTCTCGATCTGCTCTCCGATACCATGCAATCCTTGGTCGGCCGGAAGGGTTACGGCCGGTATGTCCGCAAGCAATTCATGTCCATCATGCCCCAGGCCGTCGCCGTCTGGTGTCGTGAACTCGGTCATGAAGTCCATTACGCCACGTTCTGGGGGCAGCGGGATCCGATGGACCTGGTCCCGCCCGAGCTCGATGTCGTCTTTATCAGCGCCTACACACAGTGCAGCGCCCTCGCCTACGCACTCAGCATCGCGTTCAAGCGACACGGGACGTTGACCGTCATCGGTGGTCCACACGCGCGATCATTCCCGACAGATGCCAGCAGGTTCTTTGATATCGTCGTTGGGGACTGCGACCGGACTTTGATCGACGATATTCTGCATCGACGCATCGATCCACCGGCCGTCGTCAATGCGGGTCATCCCCTCCACGATTTCCCTTCCGTCGAAGAGCGTATGCCGGAAATCCGTGTTGCCTCCTACGAAAACGGCCGACCGATCTCGACGAGTATCGTTCCGATACTGTCGAGCGTTGGCTGCCCTTATTCCTGTAATTTCTGTGTCGACTGGAACTCCGACTACAGGGCATTCCCGGCGAGCCGTCTTCGCAACGACCTAGAATATCTGTCGCGGAATCATCCGAATCTGATTGTTGTCTACCATGATCCAAATTTTGCTATCCGCTTCGACGAAACGATGGACGTCATCACTTCACTACCCGTCGAGCGTCGAAATCGTTACATGATGGAAAGTTCGTTGTCCGTATTAAAAGACCACAGGATAGAGAGACTTTCAGCAACCAATTGCATCTACATTGCTCCAGGAATCGAATCATGGGGCGACTATTCACGCAAAGCAGGAACCGGTTCAAGCACTGGTCGCGACAAACTGAACAAAGTAATTCAAAAAATGAATATTCTATCCGACCACGTTCCTGGAATTATGGCAAATTTTGTTTTTGGCACAGATGCTGACGACGGAGACGAACCGGCTGCGCTCACGCATGAGTTCATTGAGCGGTTGCCGGAAATTTGGCCAAACATTCAAATCCCCACACCGTTCGGAGGTTCGCCCCTTTATGATGAATTGATGCAGTCGGGGCGCATCATTAGCGAAATGCCGTTCTCCTTTTATTTTACACCTTACTTGGCGATTGTTCTGCAAAACTATGATCCAATTTCCTACTACGATTATCTGATAAAACTCAACGAAATCGCCAGCTCAAAGAAAATGGCGGTGCGTCGATTAGGAACCAGGCAACCACTGGTCATGAAGTTCGTCAACCTCCTGCGAACGTTTGCAACACGTCGTGACATACAAGATTTCCGAACGATCCGTGACCTTCTCGTAACTGATCGGGCGTTTCTCGCTTTTCATGAAGGGCGGACAAACACACTTCCCGAATACTACGCGCACAATTATCGACGTCGTCTTGGACGGTTTGCGGAATTGCTTCCGCCAAGCGCAAGCACTCCCATTCTCGAACAGCCAGCGACCACGTCGGCCCCAACTGTGCTACCGATCTCAAGGCGAACTGTGTCGGGATCGAATCCGACTCTCGTGCAGGCTTCCCGGAGACAGTCGCGCCTGACGTGAAGGCTCATCCTGCCGGAAGCGGAGAGATGCGTCACTTCCTGCCGCGCCTTGGAGGGATCAACCGCTGAGGCTTGGCCCAGTCTCTCTGGCGGCGTCGAAGGGGATAGGTGTCATGGGTCGCGACCTGCTGTGATGGTCTTCATGCGCATCGGAATTCCGACGCGCGCAACACACCTTCGAGCTCTGGTCGCGCTGGGTGAAGCCCTCCGTGGCAGGCCAGGCCCGGCGCGTCATCGAAGGGCGCGCTGGTAGACCAGGGTGTCCATGAGGGCGCTGAACGACTGGAGCCGGTCCCTGCCCGAATCTCCAGACGTGCACGAACGGTGTCTTGAAGCTCTTGCCCGTGGCGGCTCCCGGCGGACGATGAAGCCGCGAAGCGGTGCCATCAGCGGTCCCCGCGTGGCTGGTGGCCGGCCGGCGCCGCGAGTCCCGCTCCGCGCGCTCGGCGCGCCGGGCAAAGGCGCTGTAGACAACGGCCGTCACGTGGTGGCCAGGCTCGCGGCGTTCGTCGGGCGCTTCACGAGAGCGGGTTGTCGCCGCGCCACCAATCGGCAAAGGGGTTGGAGCGAAGGATGCGCTCCATCGTCTCGGCGCTGACCCTCGGCAGGCGGGTCCCTTCAAGCTGATCGTTGATCGACAGCAGCCCGTCCACCGACTCGTCCACCCGCGCGGCGGGGAAATCCGACCCGAAATAGATCTTGTCGGTGATCTTGTACTCCTGCGCCGCGATCAGGATGTTGTAGTACTGCCACGGCCGATAGAACAGCGCGGAGACCTCGCAGAAGACGTTGGGCTGCTTGCGCGAGACGACGATGCAGTCCTCGTACCAGGGGTGCCCCATGTGGGCGAGGATCATCACCAGATCGGGGTACTTGAGGGCGACCGGCTCGACGTGGAGCGGTCGCCCCATGTCGATCGGCGCATTGCGGGCATAGGTCGTCCCCATGTGCATGGTGAGCGGCAGATTGTTGCGGACGCAGTACTCGTAGACCGGTTCGAGGCGCGGATCCGAAAGCGCGACGCCGTTGTAGATCGGACCGAACTTGACGCCCTTGAGCCCGAGGTCCTCGACGGCGTGGCGAAGCAGCTCCATGCAATCGGGCCGCCGCGGATCGACATACGCGAAACCGACGAACTTGTCGGGGTACTTCGCCACAGCCGCAGCGGTCAGCTCGTCGCTGCTTTCGATGCCGGCCGAGTCGGCGTAGCGTATCGCGAAGACGATCGCCTTCTCGACTTGCTCCATCTCGCGGTAGAGCGTGTCGGCGTCGGCCCTTGGCCCCATGCCGCCCGGCCGGACGCGCGCGAGGTGCGTATAGTAGACGGGAAGGAGATGCTCCTCCTCGTAGATGTTGACGTGGCAGTCGCAGTAAGCCCTGGCCTTGCTCGGATGCATGAGACTATGCCCCCGGCGTCAGGGGATTGTCCCCGTGCCACCAGTCGGCGAAAGGGTTCGACTGGAGGATGCAGGCCATTGTCTCGTCGCTCACCCGCGGCAACCGCGTTCTCTCGAGCTGATCGTTGATGCGAAGGAGCCCATCGACGGATTCGTCGACGCGGGCGAAGGGGAAGTCGGTCCCGAAATAGAGCTTGTCGGGGACCTTGTATTCCTGGGCGGCGATCAGCGCGTTGTAGTACTGCCACGGCCGATAGAAGAGCGCCGACACATCGCAGAAGACGTTGGGCTGCTTGCGCGCCACGACGATCGTCTCCTCGCACCAGGGATGCCCGAGATGCGCGAGGACCATCACCAGGTCGGGATACCTGAGGGCGACGGGTTCGACGTGAAGCGCCCGGCCATAGTCAATCGGCGCGTTCCGCGCGAACGTCGTCCCCATGTGCATGGTCAGCGGCAGGTTGTTGCGCTGGCAGTATTCGTAGACCGGTTCGAGGCGTGGATCAGACAGTGCGACGCCGTTGTAGATCGGCCCGAACTTGACGCCCTTGAGCTTGAGGTCCTCGGCCGCGTGCCGGAGCAGCTCCATGCAGTCGGGCCGGCGCGGATCGACATAGGCAAAGCCGACGAACTTGTCGGGGTACTTTGCGACCGCCGCCGCCGTCACCTCGTCGTTGCTCTCGATGCCGACCGAGTCTCCGTAGCGGAGCGCAAAGACGATCGCCTTCTCGACCTCCGCCATCTCGCGATGGAGCGTGTCGGCATCGGCCTTCGGCGCCATGTCGCCCGCGCGCACCCGGCCGAGCTGCTGACCATAGAGCGGGAGCACGTGCTCGTCGTTCCAGATGTTGACGTGGCAATCGCAATAGGCGCGTGCGGACATCGATCGGCCTTGTTCTGATCAGTGGGCGGAGGTGTCGCGGGCGCTGTGCAGCGACATCAGGAAGTCGGCGAGCTCGGTGTAGCTCAGCGACGACGCCGGGACGTCGAGCGCGACCTCGCCGCGATCGAGGACGACCAGCCGGTCGCACACCTCGTGGACATGGTGGATGTTGTGCTCGATGTAGATGCAGGAGCGGCCTCCCGCCTTGATCGAGCGGATGAAATCGAGGACACGCTGAACCTCCTTCAGAGCAAGGGCGACGGTCGGCTCGTCGAGCACGATGAGATCGCTCTCGAAGTGCATGGCGCGGCCGATGGCGACGCCCTGCCGCTCGCCGCCGGAGAGCCGGCTCACCGGCGTATCGACATCGATGCCGGCGCCGCGAAAGCCGATGGTCGTTCGCATGATGTGCTCGGCGATCCGCTTCTCGGTCTTGACGTCGATGAGCCCGAGCCAGTTGGTGATCGGCCGGCCGACGAAGAAGTTCCGCCACAGCGGCTGCTTCTCGCCAAGCGAAGAGTCCTGGTAGACCGTCTCGATCCTGAGGTTGTGCGCCTCCTTGACCGAGTACGAGGCGGCATCGATCTTCTTGCCGCGGATGTAGATTGAACCGCTGGTGGGCTGTTCGACCCCGGTCAGCACCTTGATCAGCGTCGACTTGCCGGCGCCGTTGTCGCCGATCAGGCCGACGATTTCGTTGCTGCCGATCTCCAGCGTGACGTTCCTGAGACTCACCACCTTGCCGTATTGCTTGCCCACATTCTCGAGGCGAACGATCGCGGTGGAGGTCATCGCTGTTCCAGTTCTGTGGACCAATTCGCCTGTGGCGTCTTCCGGTACAGGCAGGAAGTTGGTGGCGCCGCAGGGAGGTATCGGCGGCGCCACCTGATGGTGGAGACTAACGGATGCCGGTCTTCACCAGTGCTTCAAGGGCCTCGACATTGTCCTTGGTCAGGTAGCCGCCGCCGGTATTGAGCTGCAGACCGGCGAGGCCGTACTTCTTCTGGAGCACGGCCGCGACCACCGGCATGAAGCCCTGCAGGTAGGGCTGCTGGTCGAGCACCACCGTGATGTAGCCGTCCTTGACGCCCTGGATTGCCGCCGTCGAGATATCGAAGCCCGAGGTGATCACCTCGCCGGGCGCCTTGCCGGCGTCCTTGAGGACACGGTCGAGCACGGCGGTGATGCCGCCATGGCCGGGCACGATGATCGCCTTGGTGTCGGGATTGGCTTCGAGATAGGCGACCAGCACCGGCACGGACAGCGCCGGGTCGAGCACCGCTTCCTGCGACCATTGCAGCTTGTCGAAGTCGATGCCCGCTTCGGTCAGGACTTCGGTCGTACCCTTGGCCACGTCGACGCCGGCCGATCCTTCGGTGAAGGCGCCGTAGACGACGACCTTGTCGCCGGCCTTGAGGTTGCCGTTGGCGATGGTGAGGCTGGCGAGATTGCGACCCGCGCCGTAGTTGTCGAGACCGAAATAGCTCAGCCCGGTGCCCGGCAGCTCGTTGTTGTTGACGATGACGATGATGCCTTCCGCCTTGGCCTTGTCGAGGAACGCCTGCATGCCCGCGGTGCCGGCGTGGCCCATCACGACGATCGCATCGGGAAGGGCCGCGAGAGCCTCGTTGGCCTGCACCACCATCTTGGTCGGATCCCAGCCGGAGTGCTGCTCGACGAGGTCGACCTTGAGCACGCGCGCCGCATCACGCGCACCGAGCTCGCGGGCAAGCGTCGCCGTGTCGCCCGGGTTGCCACCCATCTGGAAGTAGATGGTCATGCCCGAGTCCACGGCCTCCTGGGCCAGGGCCACGGGCGCGGTCATCAGCGTCGCCAATGCGACGCCGGCCAGTCCCTTCATGAGTCTACGCATGGTATCCCTCCTTCCGGTTGGTTTTTCATTTCTTCGCGCGTGAACGAAGCTGCTTCAGCAATGGGACCTTGTCCGGGTCCTCGATTGCCGCGTTCAGGGTCACCGAGACGATAAAGACGAGCCCGATGAAGAAGCGGGTCCAGAAGCCCTGCACGCCGCTGGCAACGAGACCGGCCTCGATGATGGCGACGATCAGCGATCCGAATACCGTGCCCACGACCTTGCCCGAGCCGCCGAAGATGGAGGTGCCGCCAATGAAGACGGCGGCGACGACGATCAGCAGGTAGCCCATCCCGGCATTGGCGAAATAGGTCGTCGTCTCGAGTGTCAGGAGGACGCCCGCGAACGCCGACATCGCTCCCATCAGCGTGAAGAGCTTGACCTTCTCGCGCTCGGTGGCGATGCCGACGACGCGGGCCACGGCCTTGCTGTCGCCGATGAACAGGAGGCTCTCGCCGAACCGGTGACGGTTCAGCACGATCCAGATCAGCACCGCCGTCAGCAGCGCCCAGAGGATCTGAACCGGGAACACGCCGAGCCTGCCGGCGAAGATCGTGTGGAAGAGCGTGCCCTGGATGTCGGGAATGGCGAGGGACGCGCCGTTCGAGACCACTGTCACCAGTCCGCCCCACAGAAACAGCATGCCCAGTGTTGCGATCAGCGAGGGGATGCCGAGCTTGGTGACGACCAGCCCGTTGATGAAACCCATCGCGGTGCCGACGGCGGTGGCCGCCAGAAGCGCCAGCCACGTCATGTCGTAGTCGATATAGAGGATGCAGAAGACATAGCTGGCGAACGCGACGACCGAGGGAAAGGAGAGGTCGATCTCACCGGCGACCGCGACCAGCGTCAGTCCGAGCGCGATCACCATCGGGGGCGGCACGGTCGCCATGAAGCTCATGTAGACCCGGTAGCCCATGAAGGCCCGGGGCGCGGTGATCATGAAGATGACCACGAGCAGGATGAAGACCAGCGCGATGGCCACGCCTTCGATCTTGAAGATGTCGCTCAGCGTCCTGGTCCGCGCTGTGCGGCCCGGAGTGTGGGCGGCTTCCGCCATCACAGCACCCCGTACTTGGCGTAGACGTCGCGGAGGAATCCGCCGGCGCGGAGCTCGCGCATCGAGTGGTTCTCGCCGTTGATCTTGTCGAACGCGATGCGCAGCACGTCGGCTTCGACCGCCTGCGGCACCACCACCACGCCGTCCGCGTCGCCGAAGACGAGATCGCCGGGCGCGACGCGCACACCGTCGCAGATCACCGGGACGTCCACGGCCTGGATCTGTCCCCGGCCCTTGGAGTCGAGCGGCGCAATGCCGCCGTGGAACACCGGCAGCTTCAGGTTGAGCTTGGTCTCGAGGATGTCGCGGACGAATCCGTCGGTCACGCAGCCGGCGGCGCCCCGGGCGATGGTCGCGGTCGCAAGCAGGCTGCCCCATGGCGCGATGCGCGAGGAACCCCCGCAGGCAAGGACCGCCACGTCGCCGGGCTTGAGGTCGTCGACGAGGGCGATCTCGAGCTCATAGGGATTGACGGCCGGATCGACATGGGCGGTCTCCATGTAGATGCCGGTGCGCGCCCGCCCGCACATCTTGAGCTGTTCGTCGAGTGGCCGGATCCGCGGCGACATCGCCTGGTTCGTCACCCCCACCGCGTCGAGCGCGTCCGAGAGCACGGCGGTGTAGAGCTGCTCCCAGCCGTCCGGAAGCGGCGGGTTCCTGCGCGAAATGAAGGTGGGCTCGACGGTCATATCAGCTCGTCTCAGAACGACACTTTGGATGGAGGTGTGCCGCTCTTGCCGACCAGGAAGTCGAAGTCGACACCCTTGTCGGCCTGTTGCACCCGCTCGAGGAAGAGCCGGCCGTAGCCGCGCTCATAACGCAGAGCCGGCGGCACGAAAGCGGCGCGACGCCGTTCCAGCTCATCGGCATCGACTTCGAGGTCGAGCCGGCGCGCCGAGGTGTCGAGGACGATGACATCGCCGGTGCGAACCAGCGCGAGCGGGCCGCCGATCGCCGATTCGGGGGCGACGTGCAGCACGACGGTGCCGTAGGCGGTGCCGCTCATCCGCGCGTCGGAGACGCGCACCATGTCGGTGACGCCCTGATCGAGAAGCTTCCTGGGCAGCGCCATGCTGCCGACCTCGGGCATGCCGGGGTAGCCGACCGGGCCGGCGTTCTTGAGGACGAGCACACTGTCCGGATCGACGTCGAGCGCCGGGTCGTCGATCCGGGCGCGGAAGTCGTCGCTGTTCTCGAACACCAAGGCCTTGCCGCGATGGCGCATCAGGCGCGGCGAGGCGGCGGACGGCTTGATAATCGCGCCGTCCGGGGCGAGGCTCCCCCTCAGCACCATGATGCCGCCCTCCGCCGTCAACGGGCGGTCGAGCGGTCGGATCACCTCGTCGTCCCAGCACTGCGCATCGGCGATCGCTTCGCCGATGCTCACCCCGCCGACAGTCGTAGCGTCGAGGTGCAGCCTGTCGGCGATCCGCTTCATCACCACCGGCAGGCCGCCGGCGTCGAAGAACGCCTCCATGAGGAAGCGTCCGGAGGGCTTGAGGTCGACGAGACAGGGAACGTCGCGTCCGAGCGTGTCCCAGTCCTCCAGGGAAAGATCGACGCCGAGCCGTCCGGCGAGCGCGAGCAGATGAACGACGGCATTGGTCGACCCGCCGATCGCGCCGTTGACCTTGATCGCGTTCTCGAAGGCGGCGCGGGTCAGGATACGCGAGATGGCGGTGCCGCTCCGGACCAGTTCAACGATCCGCTGACCGCTCCGTTCGGCCAGAACGGCGCGCCGGCTGTCGGCCGCTGGTATCGAGCCGTTCATCGGCAGCGCGATGCCCATCGCCTCGCCGAGCGAGGCCATTGTCGATGCGGTGCCCATGGTCATGCATGAGCCCGCCGAACGGCTCATCGCCGCCTCGGCATCGTCGAGGTCGGCCTTGCTCATCCTCCCGGTGCGATACTCCTCGTCGAGCCGGAAGACGTCGGTGCCGGAGCCGAGCTCCCGGCCGCGGAACCGCCCGTTCAGCATCGGACCGCCGGAAACGAGGATGGCCGGCACATCGCAGCTCGCTGCACCCATCAGCAGCGCCGGGGTGGTCTTGTCGCAGGCAGCGAGCAGCACCACGCCGTCGATCGGGTTGGCCCTGATCGATTCCTCGACGTCCATCGACACGAGATTGCGGAACATCATCGTCGTCGGCCGCATCAGCGGCTCGCCGAGGCTCATCACCGGGAATTCCAGCGGGAAGCCTCCGGCCATGAGCACGCCGCGCTTCACATGCTCGGCGAGCTCGCGAAGGTGCCGGTTGCAGTTGGTAAGCTCGGACCAGGTGTTGCAGATGCCGATGACCGGCCGGCCGTCGAACAGCTCCGGCCCGAAGCCCTGGCTCTTCATCCAGCTGCGAGGAATGAAGCCGTACTTGCCCTCGCGGGCGAACCACTCGCCGCTGCGATAGGCGGGCCGCTTCTTCCCGTTCCCTTCCCCGCTCACCGCCGTCCCCCGGTTCGCCGCAGTCGGTCCATGTAACGTTAAATGAAACGGCAGCGCAAGCGCCTTTCGCGAAAATCCCGATCGGAAGGGTTCAGGTCGTCGCGCCGGGATCGAACTGGACGGGCAGCACCTCGTCCCGGCTGGCGAAAGCGCCCTCCTTGAGCCGCGCAAGCATCGCCTCCCCTGCCCGCTCGCCGAGCGCATAGGCGGCAGACACCACCGTCGTCAGCCGTGGCCGCGAATAGCGATGCGCCTCGAAACCGTTGAAGCCGACGATGCGCACGTCTTCGGGCACCCTCGCGCCATGGTCCATGAAGTAGAGCATCGCCGCCGTGGCGACGGGGTCGTTGGCGCCGATCACCGCCTCCGGTGGAGGGTTGGCGGCGAGATATCGGGCGACCGCGCTCTGCACGTCGGCGAAGGATTCGCTTGCCGACTCGATCAGGCTCAGCCGTGCGCTCCCGCCGGCGGCGGCAAGGCTGTCGCGGACGCCACCAATACGGTTCTCGACGGCCGGCCAGTGGAGGCTTGGGACGATCATCACGAGGTCGGAGACCCGGCGGGCGAGAAGATGGTCGCCGATCAGCCGGCCGCCGCCCCGGTCGTCCTGCCGGACTGTACAGAGATCGGGGTCATCCGGGTCGCACTGCTCCTGGAACACGACCACGGGCTGCTTCAAGGCGCGCAGCCGTCCGACGACCTCGGCGCGCTCCGCGACGGGCCCCGAAACCATCGCGCAGAAGCCCCCGACTTCGTAGTTCCGCATGATCATAGACTCGGGGAGGTGGCGCCTGGGCATCCCCTGGATCGTCAGCGTGTAGTCGGCCCGGTTGAGGACGTTGGCGAGCCCGGCAACGACCTGGCAGGTAAAGACGTCCGCCAGAAACTGCGGCGATTCGTCGACGATCACCATGCCGATCGAGCGCTGCTCGGCGACCCGCAGGCTTCGTGCACTTGCCTGCCGGCGGTAGCTGAGGCGCTCGATCTCCCGCTCGACCCGCTTCTTGGTCAGCGCGCTGACGAACTGGAGCCTGCCGTTCAGGACGTTCGAGACGGTCATCGGCGAGACACCGGCGGCCTCGGCGACGTCCCTGATGGTGGCTCGCGCCCGCCGATCATCCTTCTTGGCCATCGCCGCTCCTTCACTGGACCATCCCTGTAATCGCATGTATCGTTAAATGAAAATCGGACTGCAGACCACCGGATCATGTCGTCGTTTGCCCGTTATCCCAGCCTCGCCGGCAAGTCCGTGTTCATCACGGGCGGCGCGAGCGGCATCGGTGCGAGCCTGGTCACGCACTTTGCCGGACAAGGCTCGCGTGTGGGTTTCGTCGACATCGACGACGATGCCGCCCGCGCTCTCATCGCCGCAACCGAAGGGGACCTCGCCTACCGCCACTGCGACCTCCGGGAGATCGGCGCCCTCCAGTCGGCGATCGCCGAATTCGCGGGACGGGGCCACATCGACGTCCTGATCAACAATGCCGGCAATGACGACCGGCACGATGTGAACGCCATCGATGTCGCCTACTGGGACGAGCGGATGAACGTGAACCTCCGCCCCCAGTTCTTCGCTGCTCAGGCCGTGCGGCGCGGGATGGCCGACGCTGGCGGCGGGTCGATCGTCAACCTGGGATCGGTCGTCGTGCAGATGGGCGCGACCGACGCGCCGGCCTATGTCGCCGCGAAAGGGGCCGTCTACGCGCTGACCCGGGCGCTGGCCCGGGAGTTCGGCGGCGATCGCATCCGGGTGAACTGCCTCGTCCCGGGCTGGATCATGACGGAACGACAGCGGCGGCTGTGGCTCGACGAAGCGGGGAAGCGGCGGATCAGGGAGCGCCAGTGCCTCCCCGAGGAGCTCGTGCCCGAGGACGTTGCGCGCATGGCGCTGTTCCTCGCCGCCGACGACAGCCGGCATTGCACCGGCCAGAGCTTCATCGTCGATGGCGGCTGGGTCTGACGGGTCGCCCGGCTGACGTCCCGCTCCGAACCGGGTGCCGCTTCAACGACGCTGCTCCGATTGCCCGGGATTCGCACACACCTTGCCGACATGCCGGCCTGAACAACCTGTCTCCAGCGAGAGCCCTCGGATCACGGTCTCAACGCCCGCTCGGCCTCGAAGTGATGAGAGACGATCCCCCGGCTGTAGCCGGCCGCATCGCCGACCTTCGCCAGGGTGAGCGCCCGCGATCCGTGCTCGGCAATCGGCGCCGTCGCCGCCGCGACCACCTTGCGTTCGGTCTGCTCGCGACGCTCCTGCTGCGTGCGGCGAGCGGGAGGCCGATCGGGCATCGGGACTGCTCGGACATCGGTTCGACGAGCGTCAACGAAAAGTCACTCTCGGATCCGCCATCGTCAACCAGATCCGCACCTGTTGCCACGAGAAGAAGTGCCCGCCAGCGCGAGGGGCACCGTTGGATGCACCGCTAGTTCAGCGGAGGATGCGGCGGTGTCGAGGGCCAAGGATAGTCGAACCCGAGCTGCTGCCGCATCGCTGGCGACGCGCTGTCCCGGAAGCCTTGATCGAGACCGGTGAGCAGGTCTTCGATCGGCTTGACGAACTTCGGGAGGAACTCGACGAGAATTCCGATCCGCCCACTATTGCTCCGGTTGGGCATCGCGCAGTGCCAGGCCGCTCCGAAGAACAGCGCAACATCCCCGGGCTCACCGATTAGGCGGATGCTTCTGTCGTGAAACCTATCGTCCTTCGTCGGGTAGCGAAGCACCTTCTGCGAGCCGGGCGCCAGCGCCGTCGCCCCGTTCTCCTCGGTGAAGGGGTCGACGATGATGATAGCCTGTCCGTTGAGCGGGAAGGAGGCGTTGGTGCGCATCGGGAAGGTCCGCGCCCGGTGGAAGTCCCAATAGGGGTAGTCGATGTGCGGCTCCTGGCCGCCGAAGCCGGGCATCGTCCGAGATGCACACATGGAGCCCATCACGAACTCGTGGCCAAGGAAGGCCCTCATGCTTTCGAAGATCATCGGGTCTTCGAGCAGGCGGGCGATGTCCGGGCTCAGCTCGACCAATCGGGTGAACCACACGCGGCGCTGCAGACGTGCATCAGTGCCGCTCTGGTTGAAGTGCGATCCAGTCTCCCGGTCGGCCTCGGTCTCGGCGACGATCAGCTCGCGTGCGCGATCGATGCGCGCCTTGTCGAACACGCCCTTAAGGAAGATGGCGCCGTCGCCATCGATCAGTTCCTCCGCGACTCCCGCCGCGTCGAAATTGTCTCGGTTCATGGCCTTCATAGTGGTTTCCTCTCCTGGTTACCTCCGCCGGCGACACCGCACAGTAGTGAGGTTATCGGTTATTTAAAGTGATTTGCTCGGCTCGCGGATAAACTTGTACTTTGCGGTGTTCGTGCAGAGTAGTCGTCCGATAAAACGGCGCCCAGGGCAAAAGTGGTCACCACGCCGACGCTCTATAACAGCTTTGGTCCGGTGAACACGGCACCGGGGAATGAACTTGACGCCCAACTCCTCGGTCTGAGCAACGGCAACATCCTGGCCGTTTGGGAAAGTGACACCGATCAGAGTTCGAGCATCCGAGCCCGTCTCCTCGACCCTTTCGGAAGCCCGATCGGCGATACCGATCAACTCTTGCTCGGTGAGAGCACCGCCACGCAGTGGCGCCTTCAGCCGGCGCTGGCGGAGCAGACTAAAAGCGGCGGTGGTGTGCTTGTTGCCTACTCACGGTACGACCTACTCCCCGATGATCATGATATCTACGTCCAGCGGTACTCGGCAGACCTCGTACCCGGCACGAACGACGCCATCGAAACGTCGGGCGCCGACACCTACGACCCCTCGATCGCCAGCCTCGGAGACGGAGGATATGTCGTTTCCTATACTAAAGAAGGATCGGTCGAGGACATTTTTCTTCGTATTGTCAGTTCCAGCGGTGTAGTTTCAGCGCCTATAAAGATGCCCGGAAGCGTTGAGGGACAAGAAAACGATGAAGATCAGCGTCGGTCACAAGTAATAGTACTTGATACAGGTGAAATTGTTGTCAATTATATAGGTAGAGAGCAAACTTTACCGCCTTTTTTATAACAAATATGTGGTACTTACATCTAGTGGCGATATTCAAAGCGAAGGGTTTATTGGAAATGATCTACATGATGGTCATGTGAGCATCGCTCCCTTGATAGGGGGGAGATTCGTCAGTGCAGTTACCATAGAATTAGCAGGAGCAGGATATACTGATATCTTTTTTTCAATACGTGATACCGAGGGCATTCTTAAGTTATATACTCAAGCTAATACAACAAATGTTGGAGTTCAAAGGAAGGCCAACGTAACAGGGCTGCTCGACGGCGGGTTCCTGGTCTCTTGGAATGACGTTGAAGCCGGGCTCGTTCGCGCTCAAAGGTTTGACGCCGTGGGCGCTAAGGTGGGCGTCGAGTTTGTTCTCAGCTCTATCAACGACTCACACGCTCCTATGGTCGTAACTCTTGCCGACGGCCGCATCGGCTTCGCTCGGGAAGGGTCCGTTCTTGGTTCGATATGGGACCCGCGGAGTGACCCCATCGAGGGTTCGTCTGGAAATGATGTGCTGACCAGCCGTTTGGAAGGCGCCACCGTCAGGGGGAAAGGTGGCAACGACCGGCTGATCGATGGGGCCAAGGACGGAGATGATCGATATGATGGCGGTGCCGGCAGCAGCGACACCGTGGACTACTCTCGCGCAACGGCGGGTATCGTCGTGGACCTCTCGGCGGCCACTGACCAGGCCCGAGGGTCACAGATCGGCATCGATCAAATAACTGGCGTCGAGAGCGTCACTGGTGGCGCCGCGTCGGACCAGATCACCGGCGACGCCAATGCCAATATCCTCAAGGGCGGACGCGGCCAGGATACCCTGGATGGCAGGGGCAATGCCGATGTGATGAAAGGTGGCGCCAACGACGACACCTATATCGTTGATAATGCCGGGGACGTCGTTGACGAAATGGGTGGCAGTGGAAGAGACACGGTCAAGTCGAGCGTCAGCTTCAACCTCGCCGACACCGTCCACGCCAAGGGCGCCATCGAGAATCTCACCCTGATCGGCAGCGGAGTGATCAACGCCACTGGCAACAACGCAGACAACCTTCTGCGGGGCAACAGCGCCGCCAACACGCTCCGCGCCGGTGACGACGCAGACGACCTCTTCGGCGGCGATGGCAATGACATAGAGTTTGGAGACGACGGCAAAGACAGCTTGTCTGGCGGGGAAGGGAACGACCGCCTCACGGGTGGGCTTGGGAGTTATGCCTTTTACTTCGATGCGAAGACCAGCAAAGCCAATGTCGACCACGTCACGGACTTTCTGCCGGGCGCCGACGAGATCATCCTCCACGTTGGCATTTTCAAGAAGCTCAAGCTCGGAGAACTGAAATCGAAGGCCTTCTTCGCTGGTAAGAATGCCGATCAGGCGAAAGACGGCAAAGACCGTATTATCGTCGACACAAAGACGGGTGAGTGCTTCTACGACAAGGACGGAAAGGGTGGCGCCAAGGCAAAGCTCTTTGCCATCCTCGACACCAGTCCCGACAATATTGGCGCCAGCGACTTCTTGGTGGTTAGCTGACCTTCACCGCGATGCCTAAGATGAGCCGCAAATTCTCCACTCATGCAATCAGCTCAATTCGGCCCACAGGCGCTGACGCCGGCACCGAATACGGTTGTAGCCGCTGACGGCGGCCTACCGCGCCGGATGCTCCTTCTCGTGATCGAACACCATCCACACCGGGCGGGCCCGCACTTCCGGAGAATACCTGTTCGTCGTCTTGCTCATCAGGGCTCCACCTTCTCAAGGTTCGAAGCCTCCGGCAAAACCGGGCCGGTTCATCTCGCGGCTTGAATATCTCTCTCGTCGACGGCACGATGGTCATAGAGATGCAAATGGAGAATACTGGTTAGATCTTTGGGGCCAACCATGATGCGCATTCGTTTGATCGGAGCGAGCCTTGTCTCGCTGATTGCCGCCGCGGGCGGGGTCTCGGCCGCCGATCTTGCGGCGAGCGCGGTGCCGCCGGTCGACTACGTGGCGGCGCCGGCAATGTTTGACTGGGGCGGCGCCTATTTCGGTGCGGTTGGTGGATACGGGTGGGCGAGCAGTGGCGTCGAAGTTACTATCGGTCCCGGCCGCGAGTCGGGGACACTGACCTATGACGGCGCTGTCGGCGGCGCCTTCGCCGGCTACAACTGGCAGGCAGGCGCCTTTGTCGGCGGTTTGGAAGGCGACATCATGGCCAGCGGTATGGCCTGGAAAGCCCGTGGTGGCGGCATCGAAAACAACTGGAACGGTACGTTCCGGGCGCGGGCCGGTGTCGCCTTCGGCGGCTTCATGCCCTACGTGACCGCGGGCGTCGGATTTGGTGGCATCGACCTCAAGGTTCCGCGAGACTCGGATTCCCGGACGGGCGTCGGCTGGGTTGCAGGTGGCGGCGCGGAAGTCGCGCTCAGCAAGAACCTGACGTTCCGTGCCGAGTACCGTTACACCGACTACGGCACCGACACGTACAGGGTCCACGGCGAAAAGATCGATATCGGCTTCGACTCGAGCGAAGTTCTGACCGGGCTCGCGTTCAAGTTCTGATCAGGCGTCATCAACGGTGAGGCGGCAGTAGCGATCTTATCGCTGCCTATGTCACGAGCCAGGCCAGCGAGGGCTGGAAGGCAGTCGAGACCAAGTCTGACGACGGCGGCTACTCGGGCGGATCGAGGGAGCGGCCAGCCCTCCAAAGGCTGCTCGCCGACACTGGCGCCGACAAGATCGACGTCGTGGTGGTTTACAGGATCGATCGACCTGAAGCCGCAGAAGGCAGCCTATCGCGCCCAAAAACGGGCGTTGAGCGAACCCTGAGACGAACTGTAGGGGAGCGTGGCGGAGGGAGAGAAACTGGGGTCGAACGTTCTCCGAGGGGAATGGCGGATTTCTGCGGATCTTGCCAGTTTCTGGTTGTGCCACAAGATCCGGCTACTGCAATGCACGGGCCCGCCCACCGCGAATGTGGTCCGTTGGAGGCCCCCGTTTCTTTCCGATTGAGACGCTTGGAGACGCTCGGGATGGCCCCTCACCGCGAGTGTAATGGCTTCAACTCAAGCCCAATCGTATCAGCCTGAAGTGTACCAAATAGGCGACGTGTAGGCCCGGTCCTGAAGGGTCGCAGGAACGCTTGTCGGCAAAGGAACACCGAAGGAGGCTGCGTCGTAGGTCGTCCATCGCGGGGTCGGTATTTCCAGCACCCGGCCGTAATAGAACGCGTCTTGGGCCGCATCGAAGTCAGGGTCGGTCCAGAAGGCTGTCAATGACGCCGCGCCGATGGTGTTCGTATAGGTCGCGGTAGCAACGTCGACGGTTGTACCTACCGGCTCCCTGGCCCGGCCGTCCTCACCGATCTCGCGGCCACCGGACACGGCAACGTCGTATATCCTTTCATGGGTCTCACCGCCGGCGTCGATCCAGCCCTTGACGATCTGGATGCGATCGAGGTTCGCCCCGTCGAGGTCACGGAGCGCCGCCACCATGAAGCCTGGAGCCTTGCCCGTAGCGGCCGGTCCCAGGTCGCCCCCCATGGGGACGCCTTTGCGGTAGCCGATGGCAACGAAGTCGTGATTGGCGATGTCGTCAGCGGTGAAGTTCCAGCCCCCGAAAACGCGCACCTGCATCCGCGTGCCGGTCGTGGCATAGACCTCCTTGCGGATCAGGGCGTCGAAGATGGCGCTGCGGCTGTTCTCGCGCGACCACACCGCCGTCAGGCCCGACGCGGACTCCTGCGCGGTGACGATACGAAGCGCCGGATCCGCCGCGGGTACGACCTCGCGGTCGAAGCGGTCGGCCGACGGCTCCGTGTGCGCCATCTTCCCGAAGTAGTTTTCCTCGCGAGAGGTCGACAGCCCGGTGTGGGTGTCGGTCGAAGCGTTCAGGCCCATCTTGTAGGGATTGACCCCGATTTCACGCTGCAGCTTTAGCCCCAGTCGGAATGCCGAGCGCGCGTATTCGTATTGCAGCATTTCCGGTTTCTTGGGCGCCGAGCCAGAGATATTGCCAACATCCCACCTCTCGAAATCGGCGAACTCATCGTCCGGCGACAGCAGGGGGTGCGTCTCCTCGTCCCCCTTCATCTGGCTCACTTCGTGCAGCGGTTCCCAGCGAATCCTCCGGGCCGCATAGTCCGCCGTCATTGGCGACCCGTCGAACTTGCGGTCGGAGAACATCAGGCCATTGCTGAGATTGCCGTTATGAGGGATAGCGATCGCGCGCCCCCCCGTCTTTTCTTCGTATATCGCGAGATAGTCCCACAGCTTCTCGGGGGTCGGGCCATCAAAGAACGACAAGGGCATGACCGTCCCGGTCTTCTCGGCGCCGTCGGCGAACAGAACGACCCGGTGCAGGTTGTCGCCCTGCGGGCTGAAGGTCCATTCAAAGCCGCTGAACGTCGTGAAGACCCCCGGCTGGTTGTACTCGTCTAGAGTGGCGAGGAGGCCGTTCCAGATCGACTTCGCAAGTGCCGGCGAGCTACGGCTCATTGCCTACCCCTCCACCCGGCGCACAGACCAGCCACATTGGCTCTTAAGGATACCACGCGGCATGGCGCATGGATTGCCCCATATTGGTCATTGATTCTCGATCCAACATGAAGACTTCTTCACCGTCAGATCTCGGAAACCAGTTCCCTAAGGCGAGCGGGATCGAGCACGACAACACCGCGGTAGTCGATCTCGATGTAGCGGCTCGCAGCGAGTCTCCGCAGGATCGTGCCAGCCGCGTTGCGCGACAGGTTAGCTGCTTCTGCAAGTTCGGCCTGCGTAACCTCAATACGCACATCTTCAGCTGGGTCCGGGCCGGCAGTCCGGAGCCCGGCGAAACGAAGGATCGTGGCAGCAAGGCGCCGGTCTGATTGGCGAATCAGGAGATCGGAGGCGATGATCGCGCTTGTGTCGCCGTACTCCGCGAGAAGGCGCATGAAACAGCGCCACCATCGCGTTGTCCCATCCAGCAGCGGCAGGATTCTCCCTTTCGGGATCACCGCTATCCAAAGCTGCGTCCTTGCCTCCACCGTTATCACCCGTGGCCGCCCGAGAAGGATCGGTCCATAACCCATCCAGAAAACTGCGTGCGCGAGGTGCGTTATCGGCGTTCCGGCAAGGCCAAGCGCGGAGGTTACCGCGACGGTTCCTTCCGCTAGACCAATGATGTCATCTCTCTCTTCGCCGCCGAGTGTGACGGTGGAGCCCGCCTCGATGTAGCGCCAGCGGGCAGCAGACAAGAACTGCTTACGGAACTCGAGGGGCGTCGTCGCAAGCCATCCACGCGACCTAAGGATGGACAATCCCTGCTCCCGCTCCACTGCTCAATGCCCTTTCGTTCTGGAGACTCACAAATCTGTCGCAGATTGTACAAATTTGGTCAAAACGTTTGAGTCGCGCGTGGGAACATCCGACCGTATCTTCTTCCGTTGGGGATCATGTTTCAGCCGGCACTTCGGCCCCGGACCAGAGGCTTCGGCGAGGCCCGTCAGTCATCGGAGGCATGCTCGTAGTCTTGAGGAGGACTCATGCGTACGTTTGCAGTCGCACTGCTCACCACGGCGAGCCTGGTGTGGCACGCCGGCGCTCAAGAGGTTCAGCTCGGCGGCCAAGTCGGTGAGATGACTTTGAACCCGGGCGACTCGGTATTTGAGCGCGAAACCTATTCGCCATATGCCGGTCGAACGTTTCCCACGCGACCGCTCTGGGGTGACACCCACCTGCACACATCAAATTCCCTGGACGCTCGGGCATTTGGAGCGCTGCTCGATCCAGAGCAGGCATACCGTTTCGCCAGGGGCGAAGAAGTCGTCACATCGCACGGTCTCCGCGTCAAGCTATCGCGCCCGCTCGATTGGCTCGTGGTTGCCGATCACTCGGACGCCCTTGGCGCAATGAACGAGATTGTTGACGGCGACGCGACGCTCATGCGCGACCCCACGATCGCGGATTGGAACCGGCGACTAAACCAAGGTGGCGACGCCGCGCTCATGGCGACCATGGACGTAATCACGGCATTTACTGAGGGCAACGTCCCCGACGTGATCCTGAACCGGCGCTTCGCTCAGTCGATCTGGGACGAGTACGTGGAAACTGCGGATCGTTTCAACGACCCTGGCGCTTTCACGACCATTGTCGGTTACGAGTGGACGCCGACCGTAGGCGGCAACAACCTCCACCGAAACGTGCTCTATCGCGATGGTGGCGAGCGCGCCCGCCGCTTACTACCCTTTACGACCGCTGAGAGCTTCAACCCTGAAGACCTTTGGCGTTGGATGGAGACCTATGAAGAGGCGACTGGAGGCAGAGTGTTGGCGCTCGCCCACAACGGGAACCTCTCAAACGGCCTTATGTTTCCAGTCGAGACCGATCCAGCGACCGGCGAGCCTTTGACGGCGGGGTATGCCGAGACGCGCGCAAAATGGGAACCCCTCTATGAGGTCACGCAGATAAAGGGCGACGGCGAAGCCCATCCGTTCCTCAGCCCGAACGACGAGTTCGCGGACTATGAGACCTGGGACAAATCGAATCTGGGTCCGGTGCCAAAAGAAGACTGGATGCTGCAATACGAGTATGCCCGCGAAGCGCTGAAGAACGGACTTAAGCTTGAGGCCAGTCTCGGCACAAATCCCTACAAGTTCGGAATGGTTGGCTCCACGGATAGCCATACTGGACTGGCAACAGCCGAGGAGGACAACTTTTTTGGTAAGCATTCGCTCGTCGAACCCGAAGCCGGCCGTTGGAAGCATGTGGTGGGCGAGTTCGATGAAGTGCGCGTCCTTGGCTGGGAAATGGCGGCGTCGGGATATGCAGCGGTGTGGGCCACCGAGAATACTCGAAGGGCGATCTTTGACGCCATGGAGCGCAGGGAGGTCTACGCCACAACCGGATCCCGGATCGTCGTCCGTTTCTTCGGTGGATGGAACTTCACCGAGGCGGATGCCCGCTCACGGCTGCCAGCCGAGGCCGGCTACGCCAAAGGCGTGCCAATGGGAGGAGACCTGCCGGCGGCTCCCGAAGCAGCAACAGCGCCGACTTTTCTGGTTGCTGCACTAAAGGACGCTTACAGCGGAAACCTCGACCGAATCCAAATCGTCAAGGGCTGGCTCGACAATGCGGGGGAAACTCATGAGCACGTCTATGATGTCGTATGGGCGGGCGATCGTCAGCCCGATGCGCAGGGCAAGCTTCCGCCCGTAGGCAATACCGTTGACGTAGCGACAGCGACCTTCACGAACGCGATCGGCGCCCCAGAGCTTGCTACAGTCTGGACCGATCCCGATTTCGATCCCTCAATGAGGGCTTTCTACTACGCTCGCGTGATCGAGATCCCGACGCCCCGGTGGACGGCCTACGATTCTGCGCGCTTCGGCGTTTCGATGTCCGAAGAAGTTCCGATGACGACCCAGGAACGCGCCTATACATCGCCGATTTGGTACACGCCGGCGGGATAGTGCAAGCACGCGCCCCCTCCACTTGGTGGGGGGGCGCCGCTTCTTGTCAGAGCCGCCGCCTCAACTCACACCGGCGAGGCGGCGGTACGCTCATTGAACGGCTTCTTGGAGCGGACAAGGTTACTGCAAAGGTCGTAGTGAGGCTCCAGGAGGACTTGGGTGATCGCGATTGGCCGTGTGCGCTGAGATCGAAGCATCTCCATACTTGGAACCGAGATGGCGATTCTTTGGGGCTCCGCGCCTCAACCGATGCCTCCTTCGCCAACCTATGCGCTTGACCATCGAATCTCCGTCACTGCCCAAATGCGTATAGCGGTGAAACGATTAGTGTCTTGTGCGTACTGAGGTACCGAGCGTTCACGTAGCCTTGATGGCGGCGCCACGTCGCCGCACACCAGTTGCCGGTGCAGCCAAGAACGTTGATGGTCTGACCAGGCGGTATGGTCGTGACACGCCGATAGTTGGCGCCAGGTCCGAATCTCATGTTGAGATGGGAGGTTGTGCGTGTGACGGCGGCGTCCGCCGGGCTGACAGATACGGCCACTGTGCCCCCGATCGAGGAGGACAAAAGAAGGGCTGCGAGAAGAAGGCGCATCGGATGACTCCTGAATCGAGTTGCGTGGATGAGAAAGAGAATTGTGAGACCGTGCTGGCGGTTGGGACTAACGCCACGAGGGGCCCCGGCCGCACCGCCTCAAGACTACCTGTGAGCGCTCGGGAGAGTTCCCGCGCTCGGCGAATTGACGGTGAGCATTAGGCGGACCGGCCGATTGTCTGCGTATTGGTACGGAACACAAGCTGACGCGGTGAGCGAGAGCATTATTGCGGTCAAGAACGCCGCTCGGCGATCGACTAAGTCTGCTAGGCCGGCTTCAAACCGCTTGCTTGCGACCTTCCCGACACGCGATAGGATTATTGTCTTTTTCGGCGTCAAGGCTAGCGCAGATGCTTTTAGCCAATTGCTGATATCGTGTAACCTTCCCACCGCGTGATCTCCGCCGTAGCACGCAAACGCGCGCTGGGAACTTGAACTGCTTCGGTCGCGAATAAATCACGGCAGGAACCTCGACATTGACCAGAATGGGTCAATCGAGGCCCCGAGTCGATGCAGCCGCGAAGCGCACGGCATGACCATCAACGTGATGGGGTGCCCCACGAACTACTTTGCACGCTGCTCACCTCGCCAATCCCTTGGCGGGCGGGCGATCGATGTGATGGAGCTGTACCGCGCATGGATTCCGAATCTCGGGACTATCCGTCGGAAGCTCGCCACCCGATATCACCAGAGCCTGGTGCCCGGCGCTCCTTTGAAGGGGCCGACGACATCAGATGTTATCCAGCCACCATAGAAGTTTCCGGGCTGCGGCGTTACCCGCTCCTCATCGACAAAGCAGCCGTCAAATGGCCAGGCGTAGAAAGCGACGAAGTCACGCAACGCCATGAAGGCTGAGGTCGGATTGGGATAGCTCCAAGCCACGTCGCGCAGCGTCTCGCCGGGGATGACGACATCGAAATAGATCGCTTCGCCCTTCCATTCGCAGAATGAGCGACGCTGCGACGGTCGCAAGACGGAAGGGGCGATGTCGTTGGGTGGAAAGTAGTAGCTTGGCGGATGACTCGTTTCCAGCGTCCGTATGCCCTTCTGGGTTTCAGCGATACTCACGCCGCGGTGCACGATCTTGAGACGTCGATCGCTTGGCTCAGCCACCGCCGGCCGCGGATAGGACCAGACGCTTTCCTGTCCCGGTCCGACAGGAGCGGGGGTGATGTTCACGTTAGGGGCTCCAACGACTATCGCGGTGGTGAAATAAAGCGCAGCCCACCAACGGCAAGATCGGCCGAGAAGGCCCGGCCTATGGCTGCCATCCCAAGGCGCTTCAACCGCCGAGGATCGAGGGGAACATCTGCGATGAGGCACAAAATGGTCGAACGATAGATGGAACGTCCGCCACTCCGGGCCGGCCGTGAAGGACTGGCGATAGGATTGCCAAGGCCTGGTTAGTGCGTCCGTCCTCAGATGGATGCCGTACTGCTCCCCATTCCCGAATGCGTCGATTTCGATCCCGCAGTAGGCGCTGCGAAGCTGAAGAGCAGCGTCAGCGGGAACTGGAGCAGCCCGCCGACGATGGTGCTACGGTCGGCCCCGATATTGCCACGTCGATCTCGAGGCCAATCATTAAGAGGAGCAGCACGAACCCGCTGGACTCACATTCAAGTGCGACACCGAGCCGAGAGGCGAAGGCCTCGATTGGTGTTTTGAAGCCGCTGCATTTTCGCGGTGTCGAGTTGAGGTTCCAAACGATGGCGTGGGTATCCTTGTCGATCTAGCCGCTGAGGCTGGCCTTGCGTGGCAGGTCTCACCGCAGCCGGCCATTGGTGTTCGCGATAACGCCGCGCTGCATTCTCCCGTGTAGAAAAGGCCTCACACCGGTAGGCGGTCGACCAGGTTCTTGACGTTCGAGATGTGCCAGCGTCCACCGCGCGCGGTTCGAACGCCGCGATTGTTTAGCGCGGCTGCGAGACCTCGCAGATCGCGAACGCCTGACGCCCGCAGCGATTCGATGATCGGTAGGACGTTGGAGGCAAAGGTGGCAGCCTCCTCGACCTGGGCTTTGCGCCCGAGCGCCGCTGCTTGCGCCGCATTGCTCCTGTTGCCGAGCCGAGCGCCCTGCGCCTTGCGTTGCGCCAGTGCCGACCGCGTACGCTCCGCAATCAGCCTCGGCTCTTTCTTCCACTTCCCGGTAGTTCGCGAAATCGGCGGCGTAAGGCCCTATCCTAGCATAGCGCCGACAAGATCGACCGGGAAACAGCCAACTTTGGCTGCGAACGCATGAGCCTCGGCCTCCCCTACAAAGCTAAGACGGCTGACACTCCGACAACTACAGAGCCATGCCAACTCCAAAGTCGACATAGAAGTCGTTCGCGTGAAGTTTGGTTCCAGGTGTAACCTTCGCGAAGCCGAACTGAGCTTCGGCACCCGTGCCATCGACATCAATGTAGATCTTGCCGCTCTCCTTGTCGTAGATCACAACCTGCTCCGCGCTGCTCGCCGCGGTCCCCTTGTGGAACTGCGCCTTGTCGAGAAACCCTGGGGTGAGGAGCGAATCCGGAAACGTCAGGCCGATAAGGTCTTCGCCAGGAACAAAGTCTTTGATGCGGGCAAAGCTCGTCGGGGGCTGCATCGGGTCGAGTAGGAAGCCGAAGACGTCATCGTCAGCGCCGCCCCAGAGCTTGGCCTTGCCGCCGAAGATCAGGAGAAGATCGTCGCCCGAGCCGCCCTTGATGATATCGTCGCCACCCGCACCAACCAGCGTGTCGTTGCCCGCGCGACCGAGGAGTTTGTCAGCGCCCTCGCTGCCGAAGATGCCATCGTCCAAGTCAGAGCCCTTGTACTTGGTCGGAAGGTTCACGATCAGATCATAGAACGGTTGGGAGTCGACGCCGTAGACTTGCAGAGCATCAAAGAGGGCTGCTGCGTCGACTTCATACCCTGTGCCTTCCATTGCCTTCGTCGTCCCGGCGAAGACCGTGAACTTGGTCATCGTCCCGCCGGTCACATCGCTGCCGGCAACGGTGAAGTCGCCCTTGAAGACGATCTTGAAGCCGCTCTCGGAGATGACGGTGATCTTGGAACTTGTCGGGGGCTGGATCTGGCCTCCAAGCGCGACCTGCGCATAGAAGGTCACGGGCAAGAACGGGAACGTGACAGGGCTGCCGAGAAGCAGTTCGATCTGCGGAAGCATCATGGATTCTCCGGAGGGGCGCGCGTGCACTCTTCGTGCCGCTGGAGGGGAAACCGGTCAGCCGATGAACGACTGGACGTAGAAGTCATCGACGCCAAGCTTGGTGCCGGGGTCGACCTTGGCGAAGGCGAACTGTGCTCCGGCGCCGCTGCCGTCGGCATCGAAGTAGGCGATACCGCTCTTCTTGTCGTAGATGATCATATGTTCGGCCTTCGTAGCACTGGTCCCTTTGTGGAAATGCGCCTTGTCAAGGTAGCCAGGTGTCAGCACGTCATCCGGAACGGCCAATCCAATGTGGTCCTCGCCCCGAACGAAGTCCTTTATGCGGTTGTGGCTCGTCATTGGCTGAAGCGAGTCGAGCAGAAACAGAAAGGTGTCCTTGCCCGAGTTCCCCCAGAACTTGGCACCGCCATCGAGAGTGGCAACGATGTCGTTGCCGTTGCCACCCTTGATGACCGTGCCGAGCCCCCCCTCACTAAAAAGGGCGTCGTTTCCGCCTTTGCCAAGGAGCTTGCTGCCGCCTGCCTCGGTCTGGAAGGCGTCACCCTTGCCGGAACCGACGAACTTGATCGGAATGTCGAACACGAGATTGAAGAACGGTTCGTCGTCGTCATTAAAGTGTTGAAGAGCGTCATACAGAGCAGCACCGTCGACCGCGTACCCTGCGCCGGTCATGATTTTGGTGGCGCCCGCGAAGACCGTGAAACCGGTCATGGTGCCGCTGCTAATGGCACCACCGACGACGGTGAAGCTCCCGTCGAAAACGACCTTGTAGCCGTTGGGATCGGCGACTTCGATCGTGCCGGCTGTGGCGGTGACAACACCAAAACTGAGAGCGTGTTCGAAACCATCGATCGGGTCGGCAAGCGGGGCACCGACAAACGACTTGATCAGCGGTAGTACCATGCGAGCCTCCTTAGCTAGATCCCGGCGCGGGCAACCGAGACCGAATGCAGATCGGAATGGTGTTTCGAACGCGCGAGACGGAAACCCCGCTGTCGACCTTTGTGACCGTCGATAGCGGTGCATTGTGTGATATGCATACGGATTCTGACAATCCCCCAACTCTTGTATCGCAGCGGCAGGTTAAGGTTTGACGACCGAAACCCGCCGACTTTGGATTCGGACGGCAGACGAAAACCCGCTGGACGCGAACCGGTTTTCTGAGCGTCTGAGTATCACCCTAAGGTCTGGCTACGCGCGCCATGCTCTTTGAGCAACCGTCGGAACCGGTATCGGCATAGGTCCCGTTCTGGATCGTGATGCGGTTCTGGCGCCATTGCTTCCAGCCGTCGGAACCGCGCCAGAGAACCTCACCGTCGTAGATACCCAGATCGATCTCGCGCGCGGTATATCCCGTGTCGCCGAGTTTGAATCCAAGCGACCCAAGTCCGCCGAGGGCGGTATAGCGACCGGTGTAACTCTCACCTTCAAGCGTGAATGTCACCTCACGGCCATCGCAACCTCGCCATGTTCCCGCAAGTTCGCCGGTCTCGGATGGGAGGGGGAGCGGATTGAGGAGTTTGTTGACGTCATTCCGCACCTCCTCAATCTTCTTGTCGAGTTCTGACAGGCGCTCGCGCATCCGCTGCCTAATCCTGGCCGAATTCGACTCCAGCGCGCCCATTGCTGTGAGCGAAAGCAATTGTTCGTTCCATAGCCCTGCCAATTGAAGTCCATCGATCACGCCGCGTGTCTCGGCCGGCAGAAGGTTTCGCACCAGTCGCGGATCGGCAACGGCCGCAAACTGGACCACACCATCTACGATGGCCGCGAGCCGCGAGCGGTCAAACGGGATGGGTGCACTGTTTCGACCCTCGACAAATAGCAGCGAAGGATCCGCGATTTGAGAGGCCAACGAACCACGCTCAAGGAGATACTCGTGCTCAAGCCATTGCAGACGTTCGAGCTCGGACGCCGCGGCGTATCCGACAAGGGCCGCGAAGAAGCCTATCGACAAGAACACTACGAAACTTGCGCCGTGACCCAGCGCGAGTAGACGCCTACAATTCGTCATCGCACCGTGGCTCCAAGCAATTGTCAGGGACGGTATCCTGTCTCTTATCGGCAAACCGCGATGTCGCATTGATCGAGGTCAATCCGCTTTGCCCGCGTCCTGGGGTTTAAGGCGTTGTTTTGGGCAAATCGTTCCGCTGTTGATCAAGGACACCGCGAGTTATGTTCGGGAAGATGAACGTTTGGTCCCGAAGCTTATCGGAGTGAGAAAATGGCTGAGAACGTTACGTTCGCCGAAGCATGGGCGGTACAGTTTCTTTCTCCGCTCCTAAAGGTTTCGATCGCGGCCGGAGCATCCAATGCCTCGCTCTTCCCGTTGATTGATTTCATCCTCGACGGCACTCAAAACCTCCTTACACTGAACTATGCAAATGGACTCTCGGTGGTTGCCGAGGGGACCGGCATCACCGAATCCAGCGGAACGATTACCGGCGGGACAATCGATACCGTCTCTGTGCACAATGAGGACGGCGATCTGGTCGCCACGATCACGGGCTTCCCCGCCGTGCAGGCCGTCGATTTGTTCGACGCACTCGGCAGCGACGTCTCCGCTGCGCGCTACCAGTTCTGGACGAGCCTCGTCGACGGCGACACCACCGGCACGGGTGGGAGCAGCAACGACGGCTTCGTTGCCGGCACCGGCAACGACACGATCTCCGGGAAGGGCGGCGACGACCTGGTCGTGAAGTTCGACCCCGGCAATCTGACCTATGACGGTGGCTCGGGGTCCGACACCCTTTCCTTCATCGAGGAGATCGGACAGACCTTTCAGAACCCCTTGGTTCAGACGCTGATCGTCAATCTCTCGGCTGGCTCCGGACAGAATCCCTATGGCGGCGCGCTCGCACTGACGAGCGTCGAGAACATCATCGGGACCTATGTCGCCGATCAGATTACGGGCAATGCGGCCGCCAACGTCATTGGCGACGGGCTGTTCGACGGCGGCGCCGACACGATCAACACCCTCGGCGGCAACGATATCGTGAAACTTTCTCCGCAGTCCGCGGGAACGAAGGCAGACGGCGGCTCGGGCACCGACACCCTGTACTTCAACTTCGCCGGCGGCGTCCACACGCTCGACCTCACCGACCAATCCCGGAACACCGGGGTATTCGGCGCAGGCGGCACGTTCAAAAACTTCGAGGTCTTCGAGGCCGGCCGCGACATAACGGTTCCGGGCCAGGTTCTCAACTTCATCGGCGACGGAGCTGCGCAGATCTTCCATCTGAAAGGCAGCGGGCAAACACATCTCGCCATGGGTGGCGGCGACGACACTGTGTACGCCGGCTTCGTGATCTTCTCCGGCTTGACCAGCGCCGACGGCGGGGCGGGCACCGACCGGCTCGTCGGCTTTCGCGGCGTCCTCGATCTCTTGGACCCGGCGAACAACACCGACGCCTATGCCAACGGAACCTTCACCAATTTCGAGATCTTCGAGGCGCGCGGAGGCTTTCTGAAGTTCGTCGGCGACGCCCGAGACAATGTCGTGCATGGGGATCCGACCGCCGTCTTCGCTGACACCCTCGACGGTGGGAAGGGCAAGGACTCGCTTGAGGGTGGCGCTGGCGACGATGTCCTGATTGGTGGCAAGCAGAAGGATACTCTCCGAGGCGGCGCCGATGCCGACCAGTTCGTCTTCACAGCTGTCAAGGACACGGGCAAGAACAAGAAGAAGGCGGACATTATCGAAGACTTCGACAGGGCGGAGGGCGACCAGATCAATCTCTCAGCAATCGACGCGAAGAAGGGAAGCGGGCACCAGGCCTTCAAGTGGATCGGAAAATCCAAGTTCCACGACAAGAAAGGCGAGCTTCACTACCTGAAGAAGAAGGGGTTCGTTGTGGTCGAAGGCGACCTGACAGGTAACGGCAAAGCCAACTTCGCCATCAAGGTGGACGATATCTCGAAACTCAAGGAAGCCGACTTCCTGCTAGAGGTTTGACTGGTACCAGACAATTGTGGCTGGCGCGCGCGTGGGTCGGTGGATTCTAATGACGACGCTCTGGCACCCTTGGCCGGGAGCTGGAGTTGCTCTCGTTTCGCGGGACACCCGGCTCCTTGGTTTTGGCCGGATCGAACTCCCGTGGGGAGCGCTTTCCCAGTGCCGAGTGAGGGTGGTTGTCGTACCCGGGCAGGACAGGGCCGTGCCGAGGGCGGCGATTGCGATCGACTCGCTTCGGATCTCGTGAAGGACCTGGGTAGTCTGCGGGGACGACGCGTTCTTCCCGCCTAGAAAAGCCTCTCACGCCGGCAATCGATCGACCAGGTTCTTGACGTTCGACACGTGCCACCGGCCGCCGCGCGCGGTTCGGACGCCGCGATTGTTTAGCGCCGCCGCGATTCCGCGCAGATCCCGAACGCCTGAGTTCCGAAGCGTCTCGATGATCGGCAGGACGTTGGCGGCGAAGGCAGCGGCTTCCACCTTCTGAGACTCACGGCCCAGGGCAGCGGCCTCGGCCGCGTTGCTCCGGTTGCCGAGCCGAGCGCCCTGAGCCTTGCGCGCCGCAAGTGCCGACCGCGTCCGTTCCGAGATCAGCCTGCGCTCCTTCTCGGCGAGAGCAGCGTAGAGGTGCAGCATGAACGGGTCTGCATCCGCGCCAAGCTCAGCGACGATGAACGGAACCCTCTGGGCCATGAGACCCGAGATGAATGCGACGTCGCGGGAGAGCCGGTCGAGCTTGGCGACGATCACCGGACACTTGCCCGACTTGCCCGCAGCGAGTGCCGCCGCAAGCTGCGGTCTCCGGTCCAGCGCGTCCGACCCCTTGCCGGTCTCGACCTCCGTGAACTCGGCTATGAAAGAGTAGCCCTCGGCTTCGGCAAATCGCGCGACGGCTGCCCCCTGCGCTTCGATCCCGAGGCCCGATCGGCCCTGCCTGGCGGTCGAGTAGGCGACAACGACACCAACCTCCGAAAGACCTCGACTTCCGCTGCGGCCCAAGGTCTGCACATCCGGCGGCGATGCGCGCCGATCCGCAGCGGCGTCCTACCCGGATGTGTAGGCGGCCTGGGATTCGATCAAGGTGCCGATGACGCTGAGGATGCAATAGAGCACCGCCACCACCTGCTGCACGCTGCGCCGAGAGACGATGGCTCCCACCAGGCACAGCGCCGCGAGTAGAACGACCGGCACCGCCGCAATGCTGAACAGGGATTGATCCCAGAGGCACCAGTTGGCGATGAGCGCGGTGAGATGAAAGCCGGCCAGGAGTAGCAGCGCCCATCGCCCGTCACGCTCGAACACCGTCGTGGCGTTCACCGCCTCGGCGTCGGTCGGGATGATCAGCGCGGCCGACAGGAAGAGGAGGAGAACGAGCGTCACCAGAAGCGTGAAATCAACAAGCGACCACGTGCCTCTGCCGGAAAGCTCCGCGATCGCCCACCAAAATTGGAGCGTTTCGCCAAGCACGACCGCCGCGAAAAGCAGCGGCAGCCAGTCCGGCGTCTTCTGATGCCTTGTCTTGAACGCGACGACGAAGCCGGAGAGGATTCTTGCAATGCCAAGGCCAAGGATCGTCGAAAGTACGACGGCAATCCAGCGAAACGCGTCCATCGAGGGTCTCTGGCCTTGGGAAAGGAATCGGGGACCGGGCCGGTATACTACGAGCAGCCGCCGCAGAGCGCGAAAGGCGGTGCGGTGTCTGCCGGCGCTGTTACCAGCGCCCTCGCCCGCTCCTCTGGTGCCAGCCAAATCGGATGGTATTCCTTGATGCCGAAGGCGTCGTAGAACGAGTCTTGGGGAGTTTAAGAAGAGCCGCGGCTGCGGATCGGTTTGCAGGTAAAGGTCACGAGTGGAGTACCTTGCGGCGCGCCAATTTCTCGATATCCTCGCCGCGCCAAGTTGCAAGAACACAGGTTCTGACATGGACAAGAATGCAATGGCGCTGGCGAGCGAGGCCAGTCCTTCAAGCGAGGCGAGATGACAAGGATACTGATACTCGCCGCTGCCGCGTCGACGGCGGCCGTCGCCTCAGCGAACGCGGCCGTTCCCTTCTTCAATGCGACCTGCCCGACGGGCATTGAGGTACACGCGGACGAGGGCGGGCCGATCTACATCAACGGCAAGGAAGCCACCTTGAAGGTGTTCAACAAGAACGCCTACGAGGCCAAGCACGGCCACGTGACGCTTGATCTGACCATCGCCCCGGACGGTACGCCCTCACTCACCTACACCAAGGACGGCGGCGCCAACGGCATCTGCACCGTCGCCCGGGAACACGTGTCCGGCGCGAACAAGGGCGGCAACAAACACCAGAGCTGCCCTCCGGGCGTGGCGGAAGCCAACCGCTACAAATATCCGGGCTGCAAGTGAGGGTAGCTCCTTGCTGACGGCATCAGCGCGGGCGTACCGCGCGCGGCAGATGCAAACGCGCCTGACAGACAGTCCATGGTAGGCACGGGCCGTCGCAATCGGACGTACAGCGTCCAGTTCGACCGTTCCGGAAAGTGAGAATCATGCGCCTTCTTCTGAAAGCAGCCACGGCACTGGTGGTGATGGTTTCCAGCGCGGAGCTTGTCGTCGTCCGGGCGGAAGTGCCGGACCAGGCCACGCCGTTGTGGATGAGGGCTCCGGCGATCTCGCCGGATGGCCGAACGATCGCCTTCACCTATCGTGGTCGCATCTACACGGTCGACAGCTCCGGCGGCGAGGCGCGGCCGCTGACCGAAACTCAATTCCGGACGACCGACCCGGTGTGGTCTCCGGACGGCCAGTCGATCGCCTTCTCGGCGGCGGTCGTTAATGTCGGCGATGTCTACGTGATGGACCGTGACGGCGGCGATGTCCGCCGCCTCACCTACAACGAGGGTTCGGACATCCCGCTCGCATTTACGCCGGACGGCCGCGACGTCGCCTTCTGGTCGGCCGGCATCGGGTCGATGGATGCAAACTTCCTGAACGGGCTGCCCCTCCTGCCGCAGGGCGAGGTGCGTGCGGTCGCGGCTACGGGCGGGCGCGAGCGGCCCTTCATGCCGATCCCGGCCCAGAAAGCGGCGATCTCGCCGGACGGCACCCTCGTCGCCTATGCCTTCTCCCGCTCGGAGGAGGTTCCCCAGCGCAAGCGCCAGATCTCCGACGGCACCTCGGACATCTGGATCTTCGACCGCACCACGGGCAAGCACCGGCAGCTGACCCATCACCGCTCGAACGAGAAGAGCCCGGTCTTCTCCGCCGACGGTGCCTTCGTTTACTACACCGCCGAGATGCCGGCCGGCGGCGAGACGAACGTCGATGCCACGCCGGTGAGTACTAACGTCTGGAGGATCGCGACGGACGGACATAGCTCGCCCGAGCAGATCACCTTCCACGACACGCTGCCGGTACGCGGCCTGTCGGTCAGCCGCGATGGCGTCGTAAGCTACGGCTATGACGGCGAGATCTGGACGGTGGTCCCCGGGGAAGAGCCGAAGAAGGTCGCGATCCGGATCCCGCAGGGCACGCTGGCGGACGGCGCGGTACCGCTCAACGTCAACGACCAAGTCAGCGAACTCGCGGTCTCGCCCGACGGATCGCAGATCGCGCTCGTCGCCCGCGGCGACGTCTACGTGGTCGACGCAACGTCTGGAAAGACCCGCCGTATCACCACGACGCCACAGGCGGAGCGTTCCGTGGGATTCTCTCCCGACGGCCGCAAGCTTCTCTATACTTCGGACCGCGACATCGACTGGGACCTGTTCGAAAGCCGTATCGTTCGTGCCGAGGACAAGACCTTTGTCGATGCCGCGGAGATCGCGGAGAGCGTCCTTCTCGATACCGACTCGGACCTCCTCCAGCCCCTCTATTCGCCGGAGGGCGACAAGGTCGCCTATCGCGACGGACGGAACGCGATCAAGGTTCTCGACATTGCCAGCGGGACCATCACCGAGGCCCTGCCGGACGGCGCGACCTATTCCTACAACGAGGGTGACCTCACCCACACCTGGTCGCCGGATGGCCGGTACCTCGCGACGATCACCGGCTTCTCCCTTGGCAACTCGGAGACGGTGGTCATCGACGTCGCCACCGGCGAGCGGCATAACATCTCAATGAACGGCTTCGCCGACACGGCGCCGCAGTTCAGCCGGGACGGCACGATGCTCTACTGGCAGACGGACCGCTTCTCCACCCGCCAGCTCGACAACCAGGCGGCGACCTTCGACATCGTCGGGACGTTCTTGTCGCGGGAGGCAGCGGCAGCCTTCGCCGAGGAGCGTCCTATCTCCGACGGTCCCCTCGACTTCGCGGGCGCGCCGGATCGGATCCTCCGTCTCACGGGGACGACCCAGACCCTTGCGACCGCCGACCTGAGCGCTGATGGCGCCACCCTTCATGTCGTCGCCGTCGTGCCGGGAAAGGGCTATGTCGGCTACGCCATCGACCCGCGGAGCGGAGCGGCGCGGCTCCTTTTCGAGCGAGCGGATGCGGGCGGCGAGCAGTTCGCCGTGTCGCCGGACGGCAAGACACTCTACGTCAGCGGGTCGGGGCGGCTCGAGGCCTATGACCTCGCGACCGGCGCCATGCGCGCCATTCCCTTCGACACCACCGGCCCGCACGACGCCCGCGCCGAGATGGCGTACCTCTTCGACCATCAGTGGCGCTTCGTCCAGGCTAAGTTCTATGATGCTGGCATGCACGGGGTCGACTGGCCGGGGATGCGCGATCTTTACGCCAGGCAGCTGCCTCACATCTCGCACTGGGAAGACTTTGCCGAGCTCATGGCGGAGCTCCAGGGCGAGCTGAACGCCTCGCACATGTTCTCGAGCTTCGAGCCAGGCGAGCCGTACTGGGACAAGGTCGGGTCGCTCGGCGTCTACTACGATCGCTCGCACGTTGGCCCCGGGGTGAAGATCGCCGGGATCCTCGCGGGCGGTCCGGCTGACGTGCCCGGCAGCCTGCTCGTGCCGGGCTCCGTCATCATGACCGTCGACGGCGTCACCATTGGGCCCGATGCGGACATCGCACCGCTTCTCAACCACACCGCCGGGAAGCGCGTCCTCCTCGGGGTGGCCGCCCCGGGCTTGGGCGCTGTCGCCGAGCAGCGGCTCACGCCGGTCAGCCAAGACGAGGAGGTCGCACTCGCCTATCGCCGCTGGATCGAGCAGCGGCGCGCCATCGTCGAGACGCTCTCCGGCGGCCGGCTTGGCTACGTGCATATCGCGGCCATGAACGACACTGAGATGCACAAGGTCTACGCGGAACTCATGGGCCGCTACGGCCAGGCGGAAGGCGCCGTCATCGACGTCCGCTTCAATACTGGCGGATTGCTGCACGATCAGCTCGTCGCCTTCCTGGTCGGCGAGCGCCATTCCGGGTTCGTGACACGGAACGGCGTTGATCTCGGCCTTTCGCCTTACGATCGCTGGTCCCGCCCGACCGCGCTCGTCCAGAACGCGTTCAGCTACTCCGACGGTTCGATCTTTCCCGCCTACTACAAGCGGCAGGCGATTGGCCCGGTGGTCGGCGACCGCGTCCCCGGAACCGGGACGGCGGTCTACATAGCCCCCCAGCTCGAGCCGCGCCTCACCTTCGGCACCGCCCAAGTCGGCATGCGAGCCAAGGACGGCCGATTCTACGAGAACACCGAGACCGTGCCCGACCTTCTCGTGCCGACCGACCCCAACTTCATCGCCGAGGGCCGCGACCCTCAACTCGAGGAGGCGGTCAGGGCGCTGCTCACGGTGATCGACGCCGAGAGCCACTGATCTTTGCGCCTATCGATCCCGCCGCCGGCTCGTCGGACTTAGCGCCTTGACGTTTGCCACCCCCACCCGCGATCCTCCGTGAAGAGAATGATGCGGCGTTGGGCTACGGTCATGTGCCGGCGCTTGCCAAGGGCGAAGTCATAAGGTGCGCTGGGCTTTGCCCCCATCGGCCCTTTTTCATGACCCTCAATGGTGGAGCATCACCTGAGACGACGTGGCAGCGTACGAAGGTTCAAGCGAACTGACAATCACAGTCTCATGCAGTAGCGCCGAGCGGGCCGTGACGCCCTCCAGATACTCATAAGCCTGCCGCCTGCCGATATTCCCGTGTAGAAAAGACGTTCACGCCGGCAGCCGGTCGACCAGGTTTTTGACGTTCGAGACGTGCCACCTTCCGCCTCGAGCCGTCCGTACACCGCGATTGTTGAGCGCCGCCGCAAGCCCTCGCAAATCTCGGACGCCTGAGGCCCGCAACGACTCGATGATCGGCAGGACATTCGCGGCGAACGCTGCGGCCTCTTCCGTCTGAACCTGTCGCCCCAAGGCGGCTGCCTCCGCCGCGTTGCTGCAGTTTCCGAGCCGGACACCCTGAGCCTTGCGTGCGGCCAAGGCCGACCGCGTCCGCTCCGAGATCAGCCGGCGTTCCTTTTCCGCGAGCGCAGCGTAGAGGTGCAGCATGAATGGGTCTGCATCCGCACCGAGTTCGGCGACGATGAAGGGGACTCGCTGGGCCATGAGCCCCGCAATGAAGGCGACGTCCCGCGAGAGCCGGTCGAGTTTTGCGACGATGACCGGACACTTGCTGATCTTGCCGGCTGCCAGCGCTGCAGCGAGTTGCGGTCGCCGGTCGAGGGCGTCGGCTCCCTTGCCAGTCTCTACCTCCGTGAACTCGGCGATGAGGGTGTAACCCTCCGCGTCGGCGAACCGGGCGACTGCGGCTCGCTGGGCCTCGATCCCGAGCCCTGAGCGGCCCTGCCTGGCGGTGGAGACGCGATAGTAGGCGACGGCATGTTGCATAGCGACACAGACCCTCCGCTTCCGTACAGACAGCATACCACCGTTTGCCGTTTGTACGTAGCGTAAGTATATGATATTATTGACTTTTATTCTTGTGGCTCTCTGAGTCAGCTGTCGAACGTCGCGAAAAAAGTCGCCGTGGCTCCGTTGCCCCGAGCAGTCTCAGATTTACTTGAACCGGGGTATCAAAATTCCGCCTCCATACTGTGGTTTTGATCCTAGTGATGGAGCGAGTAAGAGGCACCCAGCTAGAAGACGAACGGTGTTCCGAGCTTCTGGCCGCCCTTCGGCCTTTGATCAGGCCGACCGGCCCCGGGGCTTTGTCCCAGTACCCCAGGCCATGGATGACCGATTATGTCGCGCCCTGGGCTGCGAGGGTCTTCACGGTCGGCTTCAATCAGCACAGTCCCTACTTGGCGACGGAGCTGCCAAGGGTCCTCGACGAGCTCTATCCGGGCGATCCAAGGTCGCCGGATGAGAAGTACATCGCCTCGCTCCTCAATTGTCCGCCCGGTCGTTGCCGTGAGGTTTACGAGCGTGTCTTTCCGGGGCCACCCGGCCCAACCCGACGCAACACCGACAGCGTCATCCAGGCTTTGGGCGATGTTGGCATTCCCGACGTGGTTCAAACCAATGTCATCTGCTACTCCACTCCAATGGCTCGCGATTTGCGCCTCCCGGCGCACCGTAATGGTGTCAAGCGAGGACGAGAAATTTTCGAGACGCTGGTTCAGATCATCAGGCCGCGCGTGATCATTGCTCATGGAGCAAAGACGTCCCGAAAGCTCGCCGAAACCCTGCGTACCCTGCGCCTGAATGGGGCCGAGTTCACTGTCCCAAAGCCTCGCGTTCCGCCATCACAGCCGCTATCGGCCCACATCGACGATATCGTGGTGTTCATCATCCCAAGCCTGGCCCCGCCCGCGTTCAACAGGTGGGGTAGGGGCATGTTGAGCCATGTCGCGGCCGTCGCCGAAGAGGTCCGGGAGATCCTCGATGACTGAGGATGAGAAGGCGATGCCCCAACTTCGATACTCGCCAGTCCGGGACGGCGTCGGAGCCTATCAACGAGGAGACTACGCCGCTGCTCTTGAGATGCTGAAAGGCCCGGCGAGCAATGGCCATGCGTTGGCGCAGCTTACCTTGGGGCTCATGTATTACGATGGTTCGGGCGTACCCCAAGATCACGCCGAGGCGGCTCGCTGGTTACAGATGGCCGTCGATTTCGGAGAGGCGTCCGGCATCGCCGAGGTGATGCTTGGCAATATCGAGGCCGCAGAACGAGCTCGGTCGGGTGCCGAACGGGGCGATGCTTCATCAATGAGGTTCCTGGGGATTAGCTACGCCTTTGGCTTTGGCGTCCCTAGAACCGCGAAGCTCGCATACTTTTGGTTCCGTATCGCGACATTGAACGGGTGCAGTCGGAGCCACTCACTTTCAGCATCAGCCGCAAGAAAGCTGACCGCGACCGAAATCGAAGAAGCTGACTGCGCTATATTGTTATGGCGGCCAAAATTTTCCCACTAGGCCCCGACGTCTTCCATCTTCCGTTTCAACCCACCTTCATCTCGAGCAGCGGCCGGCCGCACATAGCGTCCAGCTCCCGGATGCGTGCCTCCAGTTCCTCGTCGGTCATCTCGCTAGCGGTCTTCATCGAGACCTCGTGAGCCTGGGGCGCCTCGCGCCAGCCACCGCGGGTCTTCATCCAGAAGATGGCTGCGGTGACGCATTGGGGGCCCTCGGTCGTAGCCTTCCGGAACAGGAACTCGGCGACCTTGGCGGTGGCCTTGGTGGCGCCGAGGTCGAGTTCGTCGCGGTAGTGCTTGCGGAGGGTCTTGGGGTCGATGCCGACGACGCGGGCAATGTGGTGCTCCGGCACGCCATAGGCCGCGAGCGCCTCGACCTGGCGACGACCGCGTTCGTCGGGACGGTGGGAACGGCGACCCATCTCAGGTCCCGACGTGTTCGAGGAGCGGTGGCCCCTTGGCCGCCGGCGGGCTGAGCAGGTTGCCGTTCGAGTCTCGCGGCGGCGGCGAGATGATGACGCGCTGGATCTTCATGATCGGACCGGCGTTGCCGACGTGCTCCTGAACGGTCGTCTCCTTCCAGTGGGCTCGGGTCTTGAGCCAGAAGATGCAGGCGGTGACGGATTGCGGTCCGTCACCCATCGCCTTCCTGAACAGGCTCTCGGCGATCTTGCTGTTGGCCTTGATGCCGCCAGTGTCGAGCTCGTCCCGGTAGTGCTTGCGGAGGGTCTTGGGGTCTATGCCAAGGACCCTCGCGATGTCGGCTTCGGGAACACCGTACGCGGCCATCGCCTCGACCTGGCGGCGGCCAGCGGGCTCGGGGATATGAGGACGACGGCCCATTAGTCCCTCCGATACGCGACGGTGAGAAGCTTCGGACGGTGCGGGTTCGCCTGAGCTGGGGCTCCCTGCTTCGGAGCATGGAGCCGCATCCACTCGTCGATGTCGCGGACCGGCGGCGGCATCCGGACCACGACCTGGTGACGGACCTCGGTCTCGTGGACCGTGGTCTCCTTCCACCGGGCCCGGGTCTTGAGCCAGAAGATTGCCGCCGTCACAGCCTCCCGGCCCTCGCCGGTGGCGCGCCGGTAAAGGTTCTCCGCGACCTTGGTGTTGGCCTTGATGTGGCCGGTGTCGAGTTCCTTCCGGTAGTGCCGACGAAGGGTCTTGGGGTCGATCTCGACGACGGTGGCGATGTCGGTCTCGGGAATGCCATAGGCAGCCATCGCCTCGACCTGTCGGCGAGTAACCGGATCTGGCTTGTGGGCAGGGCGTCCCATGATCAGGCCTCCTCACCGACATTGTCGAGGGCGAGACGGAACGATCCTTTGTCGTTCCCAGGTAGTTCTGCCTCCCCGATCCGTGTCTGACACTGTCTGTCAGGAGTTCCGGATTGGTCCACGCCCCGTTCACGGGCCACTGCCAGGAATGACGATCCCGATCCCTCGAGGACCGCCTCCTCCCCGGTGAAGTCCTGCCAGCGGCGGATGGCGACATCGACATAGGCGGGGTTCAACTCGATCGCATGGCAGGACCGGCCGGTCATCTCGGCGGCAATGA
>JAGRKZ010000180.1 GCA_020442065.1 Bauldia sp. | reverse complement strand
GGACATCTTCGTCCACATGGAGACGTTGCGCCGCTACGGCCTGACCGAGCTGCGGCCCGGGCAGGTCGTCTACGTGCGCTACGGCGACGGCGAAAAGGGCCTGATGGCCGCCGAAGTGCGGCCTGACGCGAGCGGCAGCGGCCCAACCTCGCACTAGGCCAGGCATTCTCACAGCGTCGCTTCATGCGGTTGCCCTCGTCCGCTTCCAGCGACGCTTGGGACGTCGCTGTTTGGCAGGAATCGTAGGGGAGATCAGGGCGATCGCGTCCTGGCAGCCAGCGCCACCGATGCGACCTCCCGCTCCAGCTCCCGCGGGTAGGCGTGCAGACCGGCAGGGACCCTTTCGGCGCCCCCGGTGAGCAGCCAGAGCAGGCCACGAATGATCACGCCCGAAAAGGGATCCCAGCTGTCGGAGCCGGCGAAGCTGCCGAAAGCCAGATTGATCATGCTGCCGCGATTGAGCAGGAAGAGCGTCCGGCCGCCGATCGCGTAACGCTCGATGTGGTCCTTCATCTTGCGACGGTCGTGCCCATCGAGCCAGTCGACGTCGATTTCGCGGTTGCTGTGTCCGACGTTGAAGACGACGGCCTTGTCGCGGCACAGGCCCAGCTCCGCTGCGCCAAGGACGCCATCGATGCCGGTCGCGGTGACGATGATATCGGCTTCCGCGAGGGCGGTGCCGAGCGGCGATGTCCGGCAACCGAAGTGCATGGCCTCAAGCCGGCGGACGGGATCCAGTTCTGCGACCGTGACGATCGCGCCGAGAACGCGAGCCCGCTCCGCGACGCCCCTGCCGACCGGACCAAAGCCCACCACGAGGACGTGCCGGCCGAAGAGCGAGAGGCCGGTGATGGCCTCGAAGGCAGGCCATGTCGCCTCGCCGACGTGAAAGCGGTTGTGAAGCGCGTCCTTGAGCACGATGCCGTTCCAGTCGAACACCGGGAAAGCGAGCCGCAGCGGCCTGATCCGGTGCAGTCCGGTCGTCGTCGCTTCGAGCGCACCGGCTACCGACGTGCCCGCAAGCGTAGCCGCTTCGATGAGCTCGCCGCCCATGTCGCAGATCGCGTCGAGCGGCCCGGCCGCGAAGCGGCGAAGCGTGTCGTCGTAGGTCTGACGCGGCTCGCGGCGGCCGTCGAAGACTTCGACGCCATGACGGGCGAGATAGTCGGCCACGCGGGGGTCGGTGCTATCGGGGTTGCAGGCCCCGACGCGCACCGTGACGCCAGCTTCGACGAAGGGCATGAGGTTGAAGATCGCATCGGGCAGGAGGTGCATCCAGCCGGCGAGGCGCTTGCCGGACAGGTCGAGGCGGCGCACCCGGTCGCCAAAATGCACGCTGACCGGACGGGCGAAGCGGAGCCATTCGAGGGATGTCTCGAATCCAGCGTCGGAGATGTTGGTCTCGCTCACGAGCGTGCCCTCCAACCGAGCCCGGCCTGATCACAGGGCGCGAGTCGAACCATTCCTCAGGAACGGAGTATCTGTAACATTTGCCAATGCGAGTGGGTCCGACCTTTTTGCGGTCATCGCACGACGCCCCTGGAGCACACCCCGGACATCGACGAAGCGCTCGAGGGCAGTCGCGCCCGCGCGTTGGCGCGCTTAGCGCTGCCGGTCGCCGGCGTCGCTGTAGAGCACGCGGGTCACCAGCGACAGGAATCCCGAGGCGAGCAGGAACGTCGCAAAGCCGGCCGTGATCGCCCGCGTCCCCACCGACGGAATGAGGAAGAACGTGGTGATGATGATGCCGAGAATGTTTCCGAGCGAGGAGATGGCGAACAGGCCGCCGGAAATCTTGCCGGCGTCGCTCGGGAGCTTCAGCAGTAGCCGGACGGAGAGCGGCGAGTACATGCCGAGCACGAGGAGCGGCGGAAAGCAGACGACGAAGCCGGACAGGAAGAGGGCCGCATATTCGTTGCCGACGCCGGCGATCACGCCCTCAAGGCCGCCCCGCGACATGAAGTAGATGAAGAACAGGTAGACCGAGGCGATGAACTTGATGGTGGCGGCGAGGCCGAAACCGGGAAAGCGATCGGCGACGATGCCGCCGAGGAAGTAGCCGGCCATGAGGCCGCCGACGACGATCGAGATGATCGTCGCCCAGGTGTAGATGCCGCTGCCGAAGAGCGGGGTGAGGATGCGGCTCGCCACCATCTCGAAGCCGAGGGTGACGAAGCCGAGGGTGAAGACGTCGGCGACGACGAGGCCGGCGGCGCCGGCGCCGACCGCGAGGCGGTGGCGGAGAGGGCGGGCGGTGTCAGCCATGCGGCTCAGGTCTGCTTCTCGTTGTGGCGTTCGATCGCCTTGAGATATTCGACCGGCGCGAAGTCGTCGGTGAGCGGCTTCGCGGTCGTCGCCTCCGGCATGTAGCGCCGCTTCAGGATCTCCGGCAGCGGGTAGCGGAAGCCGTACTCGGCCTGGCGCTCGGCGGCGATGCGCTCCAACTCGGCCTCGTCCTTCTCCGGACCGTCATAGGCGAGGATGACGATGTTGCCGCTGCCTTCGAAGAAGACGAGGTGGTCGAAGGCGGAGGCAATGGTGGCGACGGCGCTGTCGAAGAGCATGGTCGACGGCTCGACGTTCTGCACCACGACCCCGCCCGGCTTGAGGCGCTGCGACACCAGCTCGTAGAACTCGGTGGTGAGGAGATGGAAGGGCACGAACGGTCCACGATAGGCGTCGACCATGATGATGTCGAAATCCCGGTCGTTCTTGGTCAGCCAGACGCGGCCGTCCATGACCTCGACGTCGAAGTTCTCTTCGGACCGGACCGAGAAGAACTGGTCGGCGATCTGGGCGACGGCGGGGTCGAGCTCGACCGCAGTCATGTGCATCCCGGGGACGCTCTTGTGATGGTACCAGGCGGTGCGGCCGCCGCCGAGGCCGACGATCGCGGCATCCTCGAGGGCCGGGGCATAGGCGAGACCGGCGGTCATGGACTGCGTGTAGTAGACCGGCAGGTCGAGCTCATCGTCGGGGTTGACGATCGACTCGGTGTAGCGGAGGCGTTCGGCGCCGAAGGAGAGGGTGTAGAATCCGTTCGAGCGCTTGTAGACGTAGATGTCGTTGTAGAGCGACTCGACTCGCGCGATCACGCCCGGCTCGCCGCCGGCGGCCAGCGCTTCAGGCTCGCTTTCCCGCCAGAGCAGGAAGGCCACGACCGCGGCGACCACGACCGCGCCGACCACCGCAATGACGATCGCCGAGCGCGCGCTGCGCGTGGTGGGGGGCGGGGTCGAGGCAGGACTCTTCGCGGGGATGGAGGCCTTCCGGGCGGGTTTCCGCCGGGCGGACTTGGCTGGCACTTACGAGTACTCCCTGGTGTCGCCGCGGGGAGTATAGCGACGGGTCGTGGCATGACAACGGCGGCCCTGCGGCCATTTTCCGCGACCTTCGCCATGCCGCGATGCAATCTGCTAAGAGGGGCGATCGGCGGCCTCGAAGACTGGCCGGCAACAACGTGAACCACGGGAAGGATACGGAATGGCGGGAAAGACCAACGAGACGGTCGGCTTCATCGGCCTCGGGTTGATGGGCCATGGGATGGCGAAGAACATCGTCGAGAAGGGCTATCCGCTGGCCGTGAGCGCCCACCGCAACCGCAAGCCGCTGGAGGACCTGGTCGGTCGCGGCGCGGTCGCCTGCGCGAGCGCGAAAGAGGTGGCGGAGCGCTCCTCGATCGTCTTCCTGTGCGTGACCGGCTCGCGCGAGGTCGAGGCCATCGTGCGCGGCAAGGACGGCCTGAAGGCGGGGCTGAAGCCGGGTTCGGTGGTGGTCGACTGCTCGACCTCCGACCCGAACTCGACGCTGGCGCTTGCCGAAGAACTCGCGGCGTCGGGTGTCGACTACGCCGACGCGCCGCTGTCGCGGACGCCGAAGGAAGCGTGGGAAGGCATGCTCGACACCATGGTCGGCGCAACCGACGCCGTGTTCGCGCGCATCGAGCCCGTGCTCGACACCTGGGCCGGCAGGATCGTCCACATCGGCGCGATCGGCGACGGGCACAAGATGAAGCTTCTCAACAACTTCCTGTCGCTCGGCTACGCGGCGATCTACGCCGAGGCGCTGGTGCTCGCGGCCAAGGTCGGCATCTCGCCGCAACGTTTCGACAGCGTCATCCGCGGCGGGCGGATGGATAGCGGCTTCTACCAGACCTTCATGGGCTGCGTGGTCGGCGGCAATCGCGAATCCCACCGCTTCACACTCTCCAACGCCTTCAAGGACCTCAAGTACCTGGAGGCGATGGCGGACGCGGTGTCGCTGATGAATCCGGTCGGCAACGCGGTCAAGAACACCTTCGCCGGGGCGGTTGCGACCGGCGGCGACGGCGGCGAGGACTATGTCCCGCACCTGCCGGAGTTCCTCGGCCGCGCCAACGGCATGGATTTCGCCGCCGAGGTCGAGAAGGGGAAGAAGGGCTAAGGGGTCTTTCCGAACCCTGCAGGAGGCGGAGGGTCGAGGCCTCGCGGCGGGGAGGGATGCGGACGATGTGTTGGCCGTCGCGCCCCGTCACGGCATTCCCTCGCGGTCGGCGGGTACCGTCGGTGGCTTCGACGCCATCCTTTGGACCCGATGCTGCGTCACGATCCCGCCGTTCTCCAGCCTCGGAGCACGCATGCGCCGTCCCATCGTCATCGGTCTCGTCATCCTGGTCGTCGCAGCCGGTTTCCTCGCCTGGCCGGTGGTCAACCTCTACCAGCTGGTCAACACCGTGCGGTCGCGGGACAAGGAGGCGTTTGAGGCGCAAGTCGACCTGCCGGCGATCCGGCTGTCGCTGGCCCGGCAGTTCCTCGCGCTTGCCGGCGAAGGCAAGGTCAAGGGCGTCGCGGTGTCCGTCGATCCGGCCGGGCAGGCGATCTTCGCCAACCTGATCGCGGCGCGGCTCGATACGGTGATCACGCCGGAGGCGATCTTCGATCTGCTACGTCGCGGCAGGATCGGCGACGGCGACGGCCAGTCGAGCGCCAAGGGCGACCCGCTGCCGAACACGCTGCCGGGAAATCCCTTGTCGCAGGTCAGGGGCCTCCGCTTCTCGATGCCGCCCGCCTGGCACGTCACGGTCGGGGAACGCGACGATCCGGGCGACTGGCTCACCGTCGTCCTGACGCTGCGGAGCAATCTGGTCTGGCAGCTCACTGACGTCATCCTGCCGGAGCGCGTCTTCCGCCGGCTGGGGCGCGACATGCAGCTCGACATCCGCTCGGGAGGATAACGGCGCACACCGGTCAGGTCAGGTCGGCGGCGCCTGGTCGGCCTTGCGGTGGCGAGCGATGAAGGCGCGGATAAGGGTTCGCCGCTTCCGCCAGAGCTTGCGCGTCGCATCGGCGGAGTAAAACTCCCCGAGCGCGCTCGGTCGGTCGTCCCGTGGAACCTCGCGGAGCCGTGCTTCCCAGTCCGCGTCGGTTTCGTAGCCCGCCGCGATCAGGTCGGCCGCAATCGATCCGTGCAGGTCAACCTGCGCCCGGACTCGCCCAAGATGCATGCGATGGCTGCCGACGCTCGCCGAGGCGATGGGACGGAGGCCGTTCAGCGCGTTAAGCGACAGCTTCGACGGAGCAGCGACCTCGTGGAACCGGCTGAAGGGGGCAAGCCGTTCAAGGAATGGCAGGCGCTCTTCGAGGTATGCCTGGACGGCGTCGGGGTCGGAGACAAGGTCCTCGTAGCGCACCGTGACCAAGCGTGGATGGTCCTTGATCCGACGCCAGTACGGGAAGGACTGCTTCCAGAAGCGCAGGCCGGTGTAGTAGCTGCCGCGGCGTCCGGCATGGACGCTCACGATCGTATCCCGCGGATCGCGGAGCATGCAGACGAAATAGAGGTCCGGATCGTAGCGCAGAAGGGTGCGGGCCACGGTTATGTCGCCGGGGTTCTTCGTTACCGTGAGCGGTCCGTCGCCCGGCAATTCGGTGAAGACCGAATCCTCGTGCTCGCTGTGCTGGTCGACGCGGAAACAGGCACAGAGCGCCTCCGCCATCAGCGTCGTCCCGGTGCGTGGCCCGGTTCCCACGACATGAATGCGGCGCTGGCCGGCCCTGCGCACCGCCGCCGGCGGCGAGGCCGGGCAGACTTCAAGCCCAACGACTTTGGCTGCAAGCGTGGCCTCGTAGCCGTCGCTCCAGGGGACCACGGCGAGGATCAGGTCGTCGGACCCGGCAAACGGGTTGGGGATGTCGTTTTGTCCCGGACCGAGTCGGCAGTCGTGGAACCGGGCGTCGAGCGCCTTGGACCACGGGTGATCGACAAGGGGCCCGGCGAGCGGGAACGCCACGAGACGGAATTGCGTGGGCTGCGCCAGAGTGGTCGTGATCGTCAGCCGGCCGGTATCCTCGTCCCGGCTGATGCGTCGCGCCGGCGACCCGAACAGGCGCGACCTGGCGAACTTTCCGCGTCGAAGCCGAAAGGAGGCGGAGCGACCGTCACTCTTTACGACAAGGCAAAAGTCCGCGGAGCCGCCGCGGTGGTCGGCGAAGAGAAGGAGGCGATGCCGGCCGGGCGGGATCTTCAGGCGATAGCCGCCGCGTTTGCGCCGTCGCAACTTCACCGCGGTGATCAGAGCATCGCGCACGCCCGGCTTCTGCGCGAAGGCAGCGAGCGAGCCGTCGGGAGCGTCGATCTTGAGGAGGAAGCGGTCTTCAGGGCGCGCATCGATGAGCACGGTCCCGAGGCATCGTTGCGGCGCGTGAGGCCCGGTCATCAAAACCGCGGCGCGGCGGGCGACGGGTGGTGCAGGCCGCGGCCGTTCATCCTCAATGGCCTTCGTGGGCGCAGAGATCATGATCGCCGATGACCTCGACGATACGGCATTCGCAGATCCGGCCGTGGCCGCACTCGTCGACCATGCGGCGGAGCTCGTCGCGGAGGGATTCGAGCTGGCGGATGCGCTCCTCGGTCCAGGCGAGATGACGGATGGCGATGCTGTCGGCTTCGTGGCAGGACCGCTGCGGCGTCTCGGACAGCGCCAGGAGCTGCCGGATATCCTCGATGTCGAAGGAGAGATCGCGGGCGTGGCGGATGAAGGCGAGGCGCTTCTCGGCGTCGCGGCCATAGCGCCGCTGGCGGCCTTCGGTGCGCGGCGTCGCCGGCAGGAGGCCGATCTGTTCGTAGTAGCGGATGGTCGGCACCTTGACGCCGGTGCGGCGGGCAAGCTCCCCGATCGGAATGTCCATCACGTCCCTCTTGAACCTCTAGTGACTAGAGGTCCTACATCAGCCTCAGGTGAAATGGGAAGGCCCGAAAACCCGATGACCGAGGCAGAGACGCTCAAGTACCGGATCGGCGGCATGGACTGTGCCGCCTGCGCGACCAAGATCGAGACGGCGGTCTTGCGCCTGCCGGGCGTGGGCGGCGTCGGCGTCTCGTTGGCCGCGGGAACCATGACCGTGCGCCGCGACGGCGCGATCGCGGTCGGGTCCGTGGAGCGGCAGGTCACGGCCCTTGGCTATTCCATCACCTCCGCCGGCGCGGGGAGTGCCGGCGGGACACTGGCTGTCCAGAGCCATGACGGTCACGATCACGGCGACGCCGGCCATCACCACGGTCATCAGGAAACGCTCGACGGTGCCTGGTGGCGCACGCCAAAGGCGCGGCTGATCTTCATCTCGGGCGCGGCGCTGGCGGTCGCCTATGCCGCCGGGCTGGTGTTTCCGGCGATCGGGCACTGGGCGTTCGTCCTGGCGATGGCGGTGGGCCTCGCGCCGATCGCGCGCCGCGCCGTCGCGGCGGCGCTCGCCGGCACGCCCTTCTCGATTGAGACCCTGATGACGATCGCGGCGGTCGGCGCGGTGATCATCGGGGCGACCGAAGAGGCGGCGATCGTCGTCCTTCTGTTCCTGATCGGAGAGTTGCTCGAGGGCATCGCCGCGAGCCGGGCACGGGCGAGCATCCGCGATCTCGCCGACCTCGTGCCGAAGACGGCGCTGGTCGAGACCGACGAAGGCGTCCGGGAGATACCGGCCGATGCGGTTGCGGTGGGCGCGACCATCGTAGTCCGCCCCGGGGACCGGATCGCCGCCGACGGCGAGGTGCTGGACGGCGCCTCGGCCGTGAACGAGGCCCCGGTGACGGGCGAGAGCGTTCCGGTGACCCGGGGCGAGGGCGATGCGGTCTATGCCGGCACCATCAACGGCGAAGCCGTGCTCCGGGTGCGGGTGACGGCGGCAGCGGCCGACAACACCATCGCCCGCATCGTCCGGCTGGTCGAGGAAGCCCAGGAGAGCAAGGCGCCGACGGAGCGCTTCATCGACCGCTTCGCGCGGGTCTATACGCCGGGTGTGATGGCGGTCGCGGCGCTGGTCGCCGTCGTGCCGCCGCTTCTCTTCGGTGCGGGATGGGACGAATGGATCTACAAGGGCCTCGCCATCCTCCTCATCGGCTGCCCCTGTGCCCTGGTCATCTCGACGCCGGCGGCGATCGCCGCGGGGCTCTCGGCCGGGGCGCGACGGGGCCTTCTGGTGAAGGGCGGAGTGGTGCTCGAGAAGCTCCGGACCGTCACCACCGTCGCCTTCGACAAGACCGGCACCCTGACCGACGGCCAACCGCGGGTGACCGACATCGTCGGGCTCGCCATGCCGGAGGCGAGGGTGCTGTCGCTCGCAGCGGCGCTCGAATCCCGGTCGAGCCATCCGATCGCGGCGGCAATTCTCGCCCGTGCCGGGTCGGACCGCGTGCCGGTGCCGCCGGCGGCAGACGCAAGGGCGGTGCCCGGCAAAGGCGTCACCGGCCGGGTCGGGGGGCAAAGCGTCTACCTCGCATCGCCAAGGGCGGCCGAGGATGCGGCGGCGCTCGATGACGGCATGCGCGACCGGATCGCCGCCCTCAACGACGAGGGCAGGACGGTCTCGGTGCTGCTCGTCGATGGCACTCCCGCAGGCCTGATCGCGATCCGGGACGAGCCGCGCGCCGACGCGGCGGCTGGACTGGCGGCGTTGCGCAAGGACGGCATCAGTACAGTGATGCTCACCGGCGACAATGCGCGCACGGCCCGGGCCATCGGCAAGGACCTCGGCATCGAGGTCCGGGCCGAGCTGATGCCGGAGGACAAGCAGCGCATCGTCCGGGAGCAGCAGGGACGGGGGCAGGTGGTGGCCAAGGTCGGCGACGGTATCAACGATGCGCCGGCGCTTGCAGCGGCCGATGTCGGCGTCGCCATGGGCGGCGGCACCGACGTCGCGCTTGAGACGGCCGACGCGGCGATCCTCCACGGACGGGTCGGCGACATCGCCGCCCTGATCGATCTGTCGCGGGCGACGATCGCCAACATCCGGCAGAACATCACGGTGGCGCTGGGGCTGAAGGCGGTGTTCCTGATCACCACCATCGCCGGCATCACCGGGATGTGGCCGGCCATCCTCGCCGATACCGGGGCGACGGTGCTGGTGACGATGAACGCGATGCGGCTGCTGGCATGGCGGCCGGCGTCGTCCTGAGGGGGGGCGGACGTTCCGGGCCGGACCTGGCATGAGGCCGGCCGACGTGGACGGGCGGGACGCTATGACCGCTTGGAGGGCATCCTGCCGCGCGGCTTGGCCGCGATCGGCGGTTTCTCGTCGGTGGCCTCGCGGCGCAGCCGTTCCTCCCGAAGCCGCGCCATCTTGGCGTTCATCTCGGCTTTCTGGCTGTCAATGATCTCGCGCGCCACCCGGGTGGTGGTGTCGTTCTTGGTCTCCGATCGCGACGGGACCGGTTTGAAGACCGTGTTCTCGAGCCCGCGTCTCACTTCTCGTCTCCTCGTCAAAAATGGAAAAGAGGCCGAGCGGACCCGACCTTCTCTCCAGCGCACCAACCCCGTCCGTGCCAGTACATCCGTGGTCACGGGCGAGGCCAGGCATCGCGCGACCGCGTTACGCGGCCCGCAGGTTGTCGGCGGCATTCTTACCGCTGCGGCTGTCGCGAACTATGTCGAAGCTGACCTTCTGGCCCTCGACGAGGGTGCGGAGCTCCGAACGCTCAACGGCCGAGACGTGGACAAAAACGTCCGGCTGGCCGTCGGTCTGCTCGATGAAGCCGAACCCCTTGTTCGCGTCGAAAAACTTCACGGTGCCTGTGCTCATACGATTTTCCTTCAATTCGGCATGTAATGATCGGCGCAAAGCGGCGCTTTCGGCGCGGGTCGCGTCCGATTTTTCTGGGATGAGTCGATTTTGCGTAGGAAGATCGTCGAAGCGCGAGGCGCGAAAACAAAGTTCGTCGACAAGATCGATAAACTAAATATAACAACCGAATGTGTTTTCATCAAGGCTTGGCGGTGGGACTTCAAATGACATCCGCCGAAGACCCGCCGCGAACACGGTCATCCGCTGGCGTCTCCGTCGCGACGGGCCGCCGGCGGCGGTGCTGGGGTCCGACAATGTCGATACCCGGCGAGTCCCGCGCGCAGGCACCGGCGATAATCGGCGCGGTCGGATCGGCGGGCGACGGCACGCGGGGCTGACGCTGTGCTTGACGCGGCAGCCGGAAACGGCCAGATACCAGTCTGTTCACGACGTGTCGGGGCGTAGCTCAGCCTGGTAGAGCACCTGCTTTGGGAGCAGGGGGTCGTAGGTTCGAATCCTGCTGCCCCGACCAGCACTTAGCCTGTGGATAACTTCCGCAGGGGCAGTTTCAGGGGCAGTTTTGTGTCCCGCAATCTCGGCGGCATTTTCCGGTGCGCCGCGGTTGGTTTTGAGGCACAATCGGCCTCATAGACCGGGACAAGCCGGCGCGGAATCATCCGTACGGCGATCGAGTCAATTCAAGGGACTAGGGCTGGATGCTCGCGCGAATCTTCAGGCCGGCAAAGAACGCCATGCAGTCGGGCCGCGGCAATTCCGATCTCTGGGTGCTCGAATACGAGCCGGAGGTGCCGCTCAAGGTCGACCCGCTGATGGGCTACACCTCGTCCACCGACATGCGCCGGCAGATCAGGCTCGAGTTCGAGACCAGCGCCGAGGCGGTGGCCTATGCGGAACGGAACGGCATTCCCTACCGGCTCTTCGAAGAACACGACCGGGCGCCGAAGAAGCTGTCCTATTCGGACAATTTTCGCTTCAGCCGGCCACAGCCCTGGACCCACTAACGGCCCCGTAGCTCAGCCGGATAGAGCAGCAGCCTTCTAAGCTGTTGGTCGCAGGTTCGAGTCCTGCCGGGGTCGCCAAATAAAACAAACACTTAGCAATCCGGCCGAGTTTGAAAAGGCTGGCCGAGTTGGAAAATTTTCAAACTTTTGATCCCGGCTTGTTCCCGTCGCGGAGCTTGCGGCGGCCGCGGATCCGGGCCTGGTCGACGCCGGCGACGACGGTCCGGTCGACCGGCGAATAGGTTTTGAAAAGCTTCGACGACGTGTCGATCGAGTTCGCCAGCTTCGACGCGATCGCGCCTGGCGTGGCGTCGCCGGCGACGGCCTCGACGGTGCCCGAGCGCCGCATATCCATCAGCCGGCGGCGATCGCCGGGAAAGGCGATCTCGCGGACGTCGGCGAAGTCGTCGGGCAGCGTCCACTCGGTATAGGGCGCGCCGCTGCGGTTGCGGAACAGAAAGGCGTCCTCGAGCAGATCCAGCTCGAGCGCGGCGAGATAGGCCTCGACCAGGCGCGCGGTGCGCCTCGAGACGGTGCCGATCGTCGCGCGGCCGGTTTTCGCCCGGCCCTCGGCCGTGACGTCGAACCAAAGGCCGGCGGGCTCGATCCGCAGGTGCCGCCGGCGGAGCGACCGGGCGTCGACCGGCGAGAATTGCGTATCCCAGCAGATAGCCACCACGGCGGCCAGGCCGCCGTATCCCTGGCGGATCGCGGCCTTGACGATCCGCACCGCCTCGCCCTCCGTCCAGGTTTGATGCCGGGGCTGCGGCGCCGCGTTGCGGAGGCCGAGCGAGGGATCGGCGCCGCGCTCGCAGTAGTGCATTGCGGCCATCACCTTCCACAAAGCCCGCCAGACCTTCACGGCCTTGTGCGCGGCGTCGGCGCCGTCGCGCTCGGCGATCCGCGCCCGCCAGAACGACATGTCCTCGAGCGTGACCGTCATCGGATCCAGGTCGCCGAAATAGGGCCGGATGCGCTTGCGCCAGGCCGGCCACCAGATCTTGTTCCGGGTCGTCGAGGCCTTGGCGCGCCACTCGGCGAGGCGGGTGTAGCGCTGGAACGCCTCGCCGATCGAGCCGCGCGGGAAGGCGATCGCCGCCTCGACCGCCTCGGGCGAGGCGTCGGCCGCCTCGAGCTGGGGACGGTGCCCGGCGGTCCGGTGACCATCCCATTCCCGATTGAGGCGCTCGGCCTGCGCCCAGGCGTCGGGGCCGTCCGGCCCGAGGGTGCGGGCGGCAAAGCCGGCGGCGCGCATCGTCGGGGTCGGCTGCCAGTAGCCTCGCCCGTTCTTTACCAGGTAGTGCCGGACCTTGATCCTAACCATTGCCGATCGTTTCGAGGCGGCTACGCAACAGCGCGCCAGCGTCGCGCGCTCGAGGCGTCGTCGTCAACTCGGGAAACAGCCTCGGGTGTCGCAGGGCGCGCCAGCGGTCGATCGCGTCGAGATCGAACATTCCCGTCGTCTCGTCGGGCGCAGGAAAGCCGCGATCGAGCAGCTCGACCAGGCGGTCGCGAAACTCCGGCTCGGTGAGCCCGAGGCGGCGGGCGGCCGCGTCCGGCGAGACGTCGCGGGGCTCGACCCGAAAGCGGCGGCTCATGGCGCGGGATCCTCGGCGTTGGCGATCTCGAGCAGCACGTCGGCGTGACAGGGGTCGCCGATCCTGCACCAGCACGCGAGGTTCTTGCCGCGCAGCTCGGCGAAGACGTAGGCCGGACGCTTGAGGGCGTCGCAACGGAATTCCGCGACGGCTATGCGGGCGCCCTCGCGATCGGCGTCGGCCGCGGTCACCGCGTCAAACGCGCCGAGGCCGAGCCGCTCGATCGGGCCGTGATACCAGCATCGGATCGCGACATAGGGGTTTCCCCATTTCCCCGGACGGGTGACGCTCACCGCCGGCAGGCCGTTCGTCGCCAGGCTCTCGGCCTGCAGGTTCGCGCCTGGCCGGCGGCTGCGCTGCAGTCTGACGGGCTTTGTCGTCGTCATCGATCACCTCGACGATATCGGCGCCGAGCAGGTGGGCGGCCGCTGCCGCCGCCTCGGCGCTGGGGAAGCCGGACCCGAAGGCGAGCGGGCCGGTCGACCAGGACCAGGCGCCGCCGTCGCGGCGAACAAGGGCGCGCGGCATGTCATAGCTCCAGGTTCCGTTGCGCGGGGGTGTTCTTGTCGGGGACGAGCCCCAGCTCGTCGGCCTTCCAGCGGCGGACGCGGACCTTGAACTCGGCGTCGATCGCCTGGCTCTCGATGCGGCGATCGTCGGGCCCGAAGAGGACGCTTCGCGGGATCCAGACCCGCTCGCGGTCGTTCCGGCCGCGGTCGACGAGGATGGCGGCGTCGCGGACCATGCGGAGCACGGTGGTGACGGTGACGTAGTCGTCGGTGGTCACGGTCATGACCCCCTCCTTGATCCTCCCCCTTGCAGGGGGAGGGGTGTGGTGGCCGCGGCTTCCCTCCCCCCTGCAAGGGGGGAGTTGGAGGGGGGTCGCGGCGCGGGGAACTCGCTCCACTCGCGGCCGTCGAGCAGGCGGCCGGCGGCGGCCTTGCCGACATCGAACATCGTCATCGCGCCGGTGCCGGCGGCGAAGGCACCTGCCGTCGACGTGTGATACCCGCCGGCCTTGATCCGGTCGAAGATCGCGCCGTCGGCGTGCATCACGAGGCTGGCGTGCCGGCACCGGCGCATGGCGTCCGGATCGCTTGCCGGCGCGGGGTGGTAGAGGCCGTCCGACTCCCCAAGCTCGCGGACGGGCGCCCACGCGCCCCACTGCTTGAAAAAAAACGCGACGTCGTCGGCCTGGCATTGGTCGCGGATCGACCGCGCCCAGGCCGGATGCATCGGCCGGGCGTTCGGGCCGGATTCGCCGCCGACGATGATCCAGTCGAGGCGATTGCAATCCCCGGCGTAGTTCCAGCCGTGGGAATAGGACGGCGCACGGTGGCGGCCCCCAGCGCGAACCACGTTGTAACGGTAGCGCCTGCCGGCAAGGGCATCGATACCCTCGATGTCTTTCGCCGTCGGAAACCCGCCGACAAGGCCGATGCTGCCCATGCGACCAAAATCGATCGGGCCGAGGAGCGGCTCGGCCGAGACGAAGCGGACCGCCGCCGGCGTGTCGAGGAGGAGCGGGATCCGCGCGTCGGCCGTCGCCTGGTCCTCGATCGAGACGCCGAGCCAGATGCCCGGCGGCGGATTGTCCGGGCCGTACCGATCGACGGTGGCGCGCAGGTCGTCGCTGCGACGATGAAGCGGGTCGACGCGCTCGGCGATGATACCGGCGACGAAGGCATCGACCTCGTCCCAGAAGCCTTCGTCGGCGAGGAGGGTCCGGGCGCGATCGGAGCGCTTGGTGAGCACCTGGAAGGTGTGGCCGTTCGCGTGAACGGCACAGATCATGACCGCGTAGATTTCCGCGATGAATGAGTCAGGAACCGCCTTGTGGAATGGGTCGCCATGGCTCGGCACGAAGATCCTCCGACTCCGTCGCCAGCGGAGCGGCCAGTCAAGGCGGTCCTCGCGCAGCGCGACCTTGCCGGTGAACCGGACCTTGCCCTTGTGCTTCTCGGCGAGTCCGACGACGGGCGTCGAGATCTTGGGGTCGGGGTTGTGGGCGTGGCGCCAGAGGATCGACGGTACGTAGCAATGCGTGCAGCCGTGGGTGACCGGATCGCAGCCCTGCACGATCGGCCAGGTCGCGTCGGTCCACTCGATCGCGGTGCGGTCAGCCATCCGTCTGCCCCTCGCCGGTCTTGTTTGGCAGCGGCATGTAGCGCGCTGGCGCGACGGGGCTCATTGCCATGCCGACCAACTCGTAGACGCCGACGATCCAGCCGGGCTGCTCGGTTGCGATCCGCTGAGCTTCGGCTTGCGCCTGTTCCTGCGAGTGAGCGCGGATATGTGCCCGGCCGTATGTACCTGCGACGACGAAGGGTGCAGGTGACGGGTCGCCGTCGGCCGGCGGCGGTGGACGGTCCAGATCGCGGTCAGCCATGGTTCACTTGCCTCCGTGTCGGATGGTGCCGTCGGGGCCGAGCACGGCGATGCCGCGGGCGAGCAGCGGCTCGACCGATTGCAGGGCGACCGTGTCGGTCGGGGAGAAGCCGAGCCGCAGCGCGGTGTTGGTGCGCCGGCGGACCCGGTGGAGCCGCAGCTCGCCCCCGGCGCGGAGCTTGTCGGCGATTGCGGCCGCGGGCTGGGGGAGGTACCTCATGGCGCCGACCCCTCACCCGGACCCCCCTCCGGCTCCCCTCCCGGATCAAGTCCGGGACAGGCACTTGCAGGGGGGAGGGAAGGCCCGGCCGCACGGCTCGCCGCCGTCCGGCGATCGGGCAAGAGCACCAGCACCCGGTCGATGAATTCCGCCTTGGCCAGGCGCCAGTCCCAGGCGCCGGCAATGCGGCGGCGGAGCGGCTTGACGCCGAAATCGTAGGGCGGCGGGATCTGCATCAGGTCGCGCCACTCGGTGGCGAGCATCACCGCGTCGAAGTGCTTGACGATCCGGGCGACGTCGTCGGGCGGCGGCCAGGCGAGGCCGGCGGCGGCATGGATCGCGGCATCCCAGCGGTCGGTCAGCTCGGCGAAGGCCGCCATGATCCGGCCGGACAGGACGCCGAAGTGTTCCGAGGCGATCGCGTCGAGGGCGCGTTTCTTCGGCGTGGTGTCGTCCTTGAGGGCGAATTCGTGCCCGTCGTGCAGGAGGAAATACGCCGCCGCGAGCCAGTTGCCGGTGCGCTCGAGCAAGGCGTCGGCGCCGAGGCAGACGTGCTGCCCGACGCTATAGGCCTCGCCGGGGGGGGCGCCGTTGAAGCGCGGCTCCTTGGCGAGCTGCTCGGCGACGTCGCAAAGGTCGATATCCTCGGGCCGCGGGGCGAGGAGATCGACCATCCGGCCCGAGGCGGTGGCGAACACGGTGCTGCGGTTCATCGGCTGCGGTTCCTTCTCTCGAGGAGGGGTTGCGACGCCGGCGGCTGG
>JAGRKZ010000004.1:11027-35428 GCA_020442065.1 Bauldia sp. | reverse complement strand
GTCACCCAGCCGACGTCGGCGGTGCACCAGTAGATGTCGTCGTCGTGGTAGTCGAAAACGTAGTGATGGGTGACCGCAGCGTAGAGCAGATAGCCGCCGGTGGTGTGAAGGACGCCCTTGGGCTTGCCGGTGGAGCCCGAGGTGTAGAGGATGAACAGCGGATCCTCCGCGCCCATCTCCTCGGCCGGGCAGTCGGCGGACATGCCGACGGCGAGCTCGTGATACCAGAAGTCGCGACCGTGGTGCATGGCGACCTCACCGCCGGTGCGGCGAACGACCAGGACCCGGACATCGGCGACCGACTTCGTCAGCGCCTCATCGGTGTTGTGCTTGAGCGGCACCTTGCGGCCGCCGCGAAGGCCCTCGTCGGCGGTGATGACCAGTTTCGACTGGCAGTCGTCGATGCGGCCAGCCAGGCTGTCGGCCGAGAAACCGCCGAACACCACCGAGTGGACGGCGCCGATCCGGGTGCAGGCGAGCATCGCCACCGCGGTCTCCGGGATCATCGGCATGTAGATGGTGACGCGGTCGCCGCGCTCGACCCCGAGCTTCTTCAGCACGTTGGCGAAGACGCAGACCTCGTGGTGAAGCTCGCGATAGGAAATGGTGCGGGATTCGGCGGGGTTGTCGCCCTCCCAGATGATCGCGGTGCGGTCGCCACGCTCGGCGAGATGACGGTCGAGGCAGTTGGCGGACACATTGAGCGTCCCCTCCTCGAACCACTTGATCGAGACATCGGGGGCGTAGCGCGTGTTCTTGACGGTCTGGAACGGCTTGATCCAATCGATCCGACCCGCCTGCTCGCGCCAGAAGCCCTCCGGGTCGCTCACCGACCGGGCGTACATCTCCTTGTACTTGTCCGCGTCGACCCAGGCGCGCTGCGCCCACTCCGCTGGTACCGGATGGATCTTCACTTCCGACATGATTCCTCCCGCCTGGCGCGTCCCGCCGCGCGAGTCCGGGCGGGTTCCTCCGAAGTGAGAATAAACGCGCCCGGGGCGGCCGTGGCAAGTCTGCCGGCCGCGACGGTTTGTTCAGGCGGTCAAGCGCGGGATGCCCTCAGAGACCGGCCATCTTGCAGACGATCTTCCACTCGGCGTCGGTGACGGGCTGGACCGAGAGCCGGCTGAGCCGCACCAATGCCATCGCGGCGAGCGCCTTCTCACCCTTGATCTCGGCGAGTGTGACCGGCTTCGGCGCCTTCTCGACGGCGCGGATGTCGACGCACTCCCAGCTGCCGGTGTCGTCGGTGGAATCGGGGTGGGCTTGCCTGACGACCTCGCAGATGCCGACCACCGTCCTGTCGCCGCCGCTGTGATAATAGAAGCCGCGGTCGCCCTTCTTCATCTGGCGCATGAAGTTGCGGGCGCTGAAATTGCGGACGCCGGTCCACTCGGTGCCGGACTTGCCGTCCTTCACCAGCGCATCCCACCCGTACACGTCCGGCTCGGACTTGAAGAGCCAGTAGGCCATCGCCGCCTCCCTCACGCAGAGCGGCGGAGAACCTACACGGTGCGACGGCTCTGGACTAGGTGCGCGGGTGGGCCGCGGATCGTCGGCGCGCGACTTCCGCCGCGAGCCCGCGCTCGCCGCGACGCATGACCCAGTTGTGGTTCCACGCGAAGACCGGCTTCAACAGGAACTCGAAGCGCTGCATCCAGGGCTTGCCGACACGCACGCACCAGAGATAGCGAAGGTCCACCTCATCGCCGTCCTGCATCAGTCGCCATTCGCCGTAGCCGATCACGTCGCCGCTCGCCCTGATCCGGATGAACTCCGGCGGGCGCGTCGCGATCACTTCAACGCGCCACGACACGTCATAGGGCAGGCGACCGCGGGTCACGATGTCGGTGACGCGACCAACGCCGGTCTCGGGGTCGCCGCCCAGCGCTTCGGTGACCTCCGCGTAAGCCTCCGGCCACCAGCGCGGCAGCGCCCCGGCGTCGGTCAGCACGGCATAGACCTCGTCGATGGCGCCGGCCACGCGCCATCGCGATTCTATCCGATAGGGGTAGCGCTCGTGATCCATGGATCGAGATACGGCCACGCGCCCGCCGCGGTTTCACATCCCGTGGCGGCCATCCGCGAACCGGGGAAGCCGGGGCAGCGTTGCGCCACCCCGGCGAGACACGACGTCAATTGGCGGCGAAGCAGTAGAAGTAGCCGTTGCCGCCGGTGCCGATCAGCGCCTCCTGGCTGCAGCCGCGCGAGGGGTGCGAAGTATTCCACGACTTCGCCGCGTCGCTGTCGTCGAGGCCCCTGCGGTCGTGGTGGCCGACCATGGCGCTGCCTTCGCCGTTGAGGGTCCAGTCGCCGCAGGTGTTCTCGTTGGCGGTGCCGTCGGCGTTGCTGCCGGTCAGAATGTCATGCTGGTTGGGCGTGTCGCCGCGACCGTTGACCGGCTTGCCGGCCTCGGTCAGCCCCGTCTCCTTGCTGATCATGTTCTTGGCGGGATCGTGGAGGTCGTCGAGGCTGGCCGCGATGACGACGCCCTTTGCGTTCTGCCACGGGCCGGCGCCGATGCGGTCGCGAGCGTTCTCGGACGACGTCGAGAGATAGGCCCGCCAGGTCTTGCCGGTCGCGCCCGCCGCTTCGGCAAGCCGCTGGCAGATGGCATCGGCCCCGGCGAGCCCGCCGAGGTTGGCGCCATCGCCCGAACCGGCGCTGGTGATGAAGAAGGTCATGTCCGCCATGTCCTGCGCCCTGGCGGCGAGCGTTCCGGCGGCGACAAGTGCGGCCCCCGAGATCACGGCAAGTGTCAACGCTTTCATGGATCGTTCCTCCGTTTCGTGTCGCTTCCGCACACACCCCGGTAGGAAACTAGGCGAAGGAGGCCGGATGGCGAGGCACGCCGGCCGATCCGGCGTTCACCGATCCGTGAACACGTCAGGCCGCAATCCGGGCGAGGTCCCGTTCCGGGGCGCCGGTCGCGACCACCTGGCCGCCAGCGCCCGCCAGCGTCCGGCCGGTGAAATCGACGGCGAGGAAACGGCGGCGGTCGACCGGACCGGGCATGACGAGGCCGCAGGTCAGTTCGCCGGCAAAGCCGAAGCGCGCGTAGTATTCGGGGTCGCCGACGAGGATCACGGCCCGGTGGCCGGCAAGCTCGGCTCGATTGAGCGCGACCTGCATGAGGCCGCTGCCGACACCACGGCCCTGCACCGCCGGGTCCGTCGCCAGCGGGCCGAGAAGCAGCGCCGGCACGCCGCCGGCCGAGACGTTCCACAGCCGCACCGAGCCGACCAGGCGGTCGCCATCGCGGGCGACGAGCGCCAGGCCCTCAGCCGGCAGCCGCCCCTCGCGGAGGCGCTCCGACGGCTTCAGCCGGCGCGCCGGCCCCATCGCCCGGTCGAGCAGCGCCTCGCGGGCAAGGACATCGTTGGCAGTCTCGGTCTCGATGCGAATCATCGGCGTCGGTCCGGAATCGGGAAGCGTGGGGAAGTGCGTCGCCCCGGGCGGAGCCGAGGGCAGTCCATCGCGGGCGGGAAACGCCCACACACCGCCCGGCAGTCGGGCCGGCGGGATGGGCCCCGGCTCACGCCGGGGCGACGCCATGGGAAAGCGGGCCTAGTGCCCTCGTCGAAGGCGCGCGCTCATATCGCGTACGCCTTGAGCGGCTCGAAGCCGTTGAACGCCACCGCCGAGTAGGTCTGGGTGTAGGCGCCCGTGCCCTCGATCAGAACCTCGTCGCCGATCGCGAGCGAGATCGGCAGCTCGTACGGCGTCTTCTCGTAGAGGACGTCCGCCGAATCACAGGTCGGGCCGGCGATGACGCAAGGCTCGGTGCGGTCGCCGTCGTGCCGGGTCCGGATCGGGTAGCGGATCGCCTCGTCCATCGTCTCGGCGAGGCCGCCGAACTTGCCGATGTCGAGATAGACCCAGCGCTGGGTGTCCTCGGCCGACTTCTTCGAGATCAGCACGACCTCGGCCTTGATCATGCCGGCGTCGCCGACCATGCCGCGGCCCGGCTCGATGATGGTCTCCGGAATACGGTTGCCGAAGTGCTTGCGGAGCGCGGTGAAGATGGCGCGGCCGTAGGTCTGCACGGCCGGCATCTCGCGGAGATACTTAGCCGGGAAACCACCGCCGAGATTGACCATGCGGAGCTGGATGCCGCGCTCGGACAGCGTGCGGAAAACGCCGCCAGCCGCCTGGAGCGCGACGTCCCAGGCGTTCGGATTGGGCTGCTGCGAGCCGACGTGGAAGGAGACGCCATAGGCCTCGAGCCCGGAGCGATGGGCATGCTCCAGCACCTCGACCGCCATCTCGGGCGAACAGCCGAATTTCCGCGACAGCGGCCACTCGGCGCCGACGCAATCGCAGAGGATGCGGCAGAAGACGCGGGCGCCGGGCGCAGCGCGGGCGATCTTGTCGGCCTCCTCGACGCAGTCGATGGCGAACATGCGCACGCCCCGGGCGAAGGCGGCGGCGACGTCGCGTTCCTTCTTGATGGTGTTGCCGAACGAAATGCGATCCGGGGTGGCGCCGGCGGCGAGCGCCATGTCGATCTCGGCGACCGAAGCGCAATCGAACGAGGAGCCGAGATCGGCGAGGAGCCTCAGCACGGCCGGATCGGGATTGGCCTTCACCGCATAGAAGACGCGGCTGTCGGGGAGCGCCTTGGCGAAGGCGTTGTAGTTCTCGCGCACGACGTCGAGGTCGATGACGAGGCACGGACCTTCGGGACGTCGGAGGCGAAGGAAGTCGCGGATGCGGTCGGTCATTCTCAGGGCGCTCCCAAGCGAAACAGGGTCAAAAACCGCCGAACCGTTGCCCACGGGACGCCGCTGTGGAGACGGCGCAGCCCCGCGTCATCGCGGTCCGGTTTGCCGACGGCTGTCGGCTGGTTTTCCGGTTGGTCAGTCGACAAGCGGACAGGGCTGTCCGGTCTGTCGCTGCCTTCGCTTGGATTGGGAGAACCCCGATCCGCACGCCCGGCAAGATGTAGATGCCTCTTTAGTAACCCCGGCCTTTGGAGAGCCGGCAGAGACCAAAAAAGCCCGCTACGTCGTTGCTTTAAGCCGCGTCCTTCGAAGCGTCCGGGAAACGGTCCCGGCGGTTCGCCCTCGGACTTTGTGCGACCACAGGCACGTGCGAAATTGGGCAAGGCGGTACGTATGCCCGTTCGGATTCACAATCAAGACTTTTTCTGCAACTCTGGGAGATAATTTCCGGCGCAAGGACACGAGCAGCGACATGGCGCGTTTCGGACACCGCATTCTCGGTACGCACCCGGACGCCATCGCGCCCGACGGGTCGGAAGTGCGGCTGCTGGCCAACGGCGCGCGCGCGAGCATGGCGCATTTCCGGCTGCCGCCCGGCGCCGTCGCCCGGGCCGTGCGCCACGCCACGGTGGAGGAAGTCTGGTATTTCGTCGCCGGCCGCGGACGGATGTGGCGGAAGGACGAGACCGGCGAGGACGTCCTCGAGGTCCACTCCGGCCTGTCGCTCGACATCCCGCTCGGCACCTCCTTCCAGTTCCGCTGCGACGGCGACGGGCCGCTCGAGGCCGTCGGCGCGACGATCCCGCCCTGGCCTGGACCGGACGAAGCGATCTTCGTCGACGACGGGCCCTGGGAGCCGACGGAATAGGCCGCGGCTCTAGGCGGCCTCGCGACCCGCGAGGTAGCGATGGACGAGGAGCCGGGCGAGCGGCAATGCGTCGTCGCCGGTGACGACGCCGAGCTTGCCGGACACCGCAAGCGAAGCGATGCCGTGGAGGCCGGCCCATAGCACCGCGGTCGAGCGGCGACGGTCATCCGCATCGGGGAAGAATGGCGCGAGTGCGCCGTCGACCAGCGCCAGCGGGCGCGCGAGCGCGGCCTCATACCACGCCGGCAACGGCCCCTTGTCGGGACGAGCGTAGTCGACGATCCCGGACCACAGTCCGGCGTTGCGGTGGACGAACGCCATGTAGCCCTCGACCAGGGCATCGACGGCGGCCGCGCCATCCCCGGCCTCCGCCAGGCGCCGCTTGAGGCTGCGCGTCATCCGGTCGAGCGTCCGCGCGTTCAGCCGCAGCACGATCGCATCCATGTCGCCGACGGCATGGTAGATCGAGTTCGGGGCGTAGCCGATGGCGGCGGCGAGGCGGCGCATGGTGACCCCGCCCAGCCCCTCGCGGCCGGCGATTGCCTCGGCGGCATCGACCACCAGCGCCTCAAGCTCGTCCCTCGTGTGTTCCTGTCGTCGTGCGCCCATCGAGCGGCCTCGTCATTTCGCCGGCACCTTAACCTCTGGAACGATGTTCAACAAGTGTCTTGTACATCGTTCAACTCGATGCTATGTTATACATCGTTCAACAGTGCCGTGAGGCGACGCGGATGGCGACGATCTACGCGCTGAAGCCGGGATTTCAGCGCCTGCTGCGGCCAACGGTGCGGCGGATCGCAGCCGCCGGCGTCACCGCCAACGCGGTGACGGTGGCGGCGATGCTGCTGTCGCTGGGCTGGGGTGCCGTGCTGGCTGCGGCCGGCGCGACTCCGGTGGCGCTGCTCGGACTGCCGATCGTCCTCGCGCTGCGGATGGCACTCAACGCCGCCGACGGTATGCTTGCCCGCGAGCATGGCCAGGCGAGCCCACTTGGCTTCTACCTCAACGAGCTCGGTGACATCATCTCCGACGCCGCCCTCTATCTGCCGCTGATGCTGGCGCTGGCCCCTGGGTCTGCCCTCCTCGGCGGCGCAACGGCGGTCCTGATCGCCCTGACCGAGGCCGCCGGGCTCGCCGCCCGCGCCAACGGCGGCAGCCGGCGATATGACGGGCCGTTCGGCAAGTCCGACCGGGCCGTGTTCTTCTCGGCGCTTGCCATTGCCGCGGCGCTCATCGCGCTCCCGGCCTGGGCGACGGTGGCGGCCATCGCCGCCGCGCTCGTGCTGTCGGCGATCACGGTCGCGAACCGCGTGCGGGCGGGACTTCGCGAGGCGCGCCATGGCTGAGGCGCTGGCGGCAATCCCGGGACCCCTCCTCGCCGCCATCGGCGGCGTCTACGCGGCGCTTGCCCTCGCCACCATCATCGTCGTCACGATCGCCCGGACGTCCGGCGGTGCGACCGAGCTGCTCGCCCGGACCCGGACATGGTGGTGGATCGTCGTTCCGGTCAGCATTGCCCTCCTCGCCGGGCCATCGGCGATTGCTATCCTCTTTGCGCTGATGAGCTTCGTGGCGCTCCGCGAGTTCCTGTCGATCATCCCCGTCCGGCAGGTCGACCGCACCGCGATCCTCATCGCCTATGCCGCGATCCCGCTCCAGTACTGGTTCGTGGCCGACGACTGGTACGGCATGTTCGCCATCTTCATTCCGGTCTACGTCACGGCGGCCATCGCCTTCCGACTGGTGCTGGCCGGCGAGACCCGCGGCTTCATCCGCTCCGCCGGAACGCTGCAGTGGGGGCTGTTCCTCACCGTCTACAATCTCAGCCACCTCGCCTTCCTGACCGTGCTCGACGTCGCGACGCCGCTGCCGGCAGGCGGCGCGGGACTCCTCCTCTTCGTGCTCATCCTGGTCGAGGGCAACGACGTCGCCCAGTACACCGCCGGCCGGCTCTTCGGCCGGCGCGCCATCGTGCCGACGGTCAGTCCGAAGAAGACGTGGGAGGGGTTCCTCGGCGGCCTCGCGGCGAGTGCCCTCCTCGGCGTCCTGCTGTCACCCTGGCTGACGCCGTTCGGGGCGGCCGAAGGCGCGGTCGTCGGGGTGGGCCTGGCGGCGCTTGGCTTCCTCGGCGACGTGACCGTGTCGGCGATCAAGCGCGATCTCGGCATCAAGGATTCGGGCGGCATGCTGCCCGGACATGGCGGCGTCCTCGACCGGCTCGACAGCCTGGTCTTTGCCGCGCCGATCTTCCTCCACTATGTCCGCTACTTCTACGGCGCCTGAGATGATGACCCTCCGGCGGATCGCCGCCATCGCCTTCTTCGCCGTGGTCGTGCGGCCGGCGCTTCTCGTTGTCACCGGGCTCCGCGCCGAAGGCCGGGGGCATCTTCCCGACCACGGACCCGCGGTGATCGCGGCCAACCACAACAGCCATCTCGACGTGGTGGCGCTGATGAGCCTCTTCCCGCTCGCGCGGCTTCACGAGGTCCGGCCGGTGGCGGCCGCGGACCACTTCCTCAGGCCGGGCATGATCGGCTGGCTGGCACGCAACCTCCTCGGGATCATTCCGATCGAGCGCTCCGGCAAGGGCGCGATGACCGCGCTGGAGCCTGTCCGCGCGGCGCTCCGCAACGGCGAGACCGTGATCATCTTCCCCGAAGGAACGCGCGGCGCGCCAGAGGTCATGCAGGCCTTCCGCCGCGGCGTCACGGTCCTGGCGGAAGAGTTCCCGGAGGCGCCGTTCGTTCCGGTCCATCTCGCCGGGCTCGGCAAGACCCTGCCGCGCGGTGCGTGGTGGCCGGTGCCGTTCAGCGCCGAGGCTAGGATCGGCCCGCCGAGACGCGCGGCGGACGCGCCGACCACGCCGATGGCGGCGCGGCTCGAGGCCGACATCGCCGGCCTCGCGCGCGGCTCGGCCTCGGCGGGATTTGCGGTGGAGTGACGGCGCGGCTCAGAATACCAGAACGTCGCCGTCAGTGAGCGCGGGCTGGCCGTCGAGGATGGCGATCGTCACTACGCCGCCCGCCTTGTCGCCATTCTTGTCGTAGCGGAGCGTGCCTGTCGCCGGGTCGTAGAGGATGTGGTCGTCGCCGTCCTTCGCCACCGAACCGAGTCGAAAGACGCCGGGCTCGATAGCCCCGGCATCGAGCGCCTTGAAGGTCTTCTGCCGCAGCGCGATCACGTCCTCCCCGGGCGTGAAGTCGGCGATCGTATCGGGACCGATCTTGCGGAGCTTGCCGGCGAAGCGGAAGGTGTCGATGTCGGCGCCGCCGGTCAGCAGGTCCGCGCCGCGCCCACCATCAAGCAGGTCGCTGCCGGGACCTCCGTCGAGCCCATCCCTGCCGTTGCCGCCCTTGAGCGTGTCGTCCCCGTCGTTGCCGCCGAGCGTATCCTTGCCGCCACGGCCGCGGAGGATGTCCGCACCGGGACCGCCGGCAATCGACTCGGCGCCGGAATGAACGGCCCGGAACGGCGTCTTGTAGCCGGAGAACAGCGTCAGATATTCGGTGATGGTGGTGCCGTAACCGTCCTTCGGCGGCGAGACCGCGCCGCCCTCGAGGAACGTCGTCACCGCGCCGTGGCCAAGCAGATGGGCGCCGGCGAGCAGGCTCGATTCGGTGAGCTTGAGGCCGCCGATGGTCTGCCCGGCGAAACGCTGGGTGTCACCGAGATACTGCCACTGCAGCTTCATGTAGGCGCGGATGGCGTTTTCCTGCGCCTCGGGACTGGCAAGGAAGTCGGCCTTCGAGCCGATGCCGTCCTTGCCGGTCCAGTGGCCCGGCTGCCAGTCGTTCTTGGCGGTGCCGTCGGCGGTGTAGTAGCCGATGTCGATCAGCGCCAGTTCGCCGAACTGGTACTTGCCGAGATAGCCGAAGGTGTTGACGACGGTGTAGTCGCCGCTCGATTCCCTCTCGCCGAGGGCATCGAGAAAGTCCCGGTAGCCCATCGGCGAAAGAACTCCAAGCGCTGGACTAGCTGATGCTTACCCACCTGCCGGACTTGCCGGACTTGAGGATGGCGTCGCAGACCTTAGTCGTCTCGAGCGCGTCGCGGAAGGTCGGCGAGGTCGGCTTGCCGGTGCTGAGGCCCTCGATGAAATCGGCGACGGCGTGGACGAAGCTGTGTTCGTAGCCGATGGTGAGGCCCGGCACCCACCACTTGCCGAGATAGGGGTGCTCGCCGTCGGTGACCAGGATCGAGCTCCAGCCGCGGAGCTGGCCCTCGACCGAATGGTCGAACCAGGCGACGCGATTGAGATCGTGCAGGTTCCAGATGAACGAGCCACGCTCGCCGTTGATCTCGAGCGTATAGAGCGCCTTGTGTCCACGAGCGTAGCGGGTCGATTCCAACAGGCCAAGCGAGCCGTTCTTGAAGTGGCACATGACGGCCGCCGCATCGTCGATGCCGACCGCCTTCATCTTGCCGGTCTCGGCATCCTTGCGCTTCTTGACGAAGGTCTCGGTCATCGCGCTGAGATCGCTGATACCGCCGTTGATCCACAGCGCGGTGTCGATGCAATGGGCGAGGAGATCGCCGGTGACGCCCGATCCGGCCGCCTCGACATCGAGCCGCCAGGTGCCGGCGCCGCCCTGCGGCACGTCCGGGCTGATGGTCCAGTCCTGAAGGAAGTTGGCGCGGTAATGGAAGATCTTGCCGAGCTTGCCGGAGGCGACGATCTGCTTGATGAGGGTGACGGCCGGGATCCAGCGGTAGTTGTACCAGACCATGTTGGCGACCTTGGCCTTCTCGACGGCGGCCACCATCTTCTCGCCTTCCTTGGCGGTGCGGGCGAGCGGCTTCTCGCAGAGCACCATCTTGCCGGCTTTCGCCGCGGCGATGGCGATCTCCATGTGGAGGTCGTTGGGCACGCAGATGTCGACGGCGTCGATGTCATCGCGGGCGACCAGGGCCTTCCAGTCGGTCAGCACCTCCTCATAGCCCCAGCGCGCGGCGAAATCGGTGGCCTTGGCCTTGTTGCGGGCCGCCACCGCCTTGAGCACCGGCTGGTATTCAAGGTCGAAGAAGTTGCCGACCTTGCGCCAGGCATTGGAATGCGCCCGGCCCATGAAGCCGTAGCCGATCATGCCGATATTGAGAGGCTTCTTCGCCATGTCCCGTATTCCTTTGTGTCTCAGACCCTTCGAGGACGTGACTCCTCCGATACCCCTTCCCGAACTCCCCCCGAGGGGGAGATTCGGACTTCCGGCCGCTGCCTATTCGCTCCAACCGTGAGCGTCGCGCACCCGAACCATCGCGCCGAGGATGTCGTTCCAGGTGTCCTGGCTCTCCATCACCGCGTTGGGGAACATGCAGCCGTCCCAGCAGATGTGGCGCATCGTCCTGGTGAGGTTCCCGGCGTCGTCGCGCAGCCAGTATCCGGCGTGCTTGACGATGTCGAGCTTGCCGTTGGGGTCCTTCACCTGGCAGTGGCGGCCGGTCTTCTCATGGTCGCCCGAGCCGAACACCGAGCCGTCGTTCTGCGCGACATGGAAGTCGAGCGTCCAGGGACGGAGGGCGTCGGCAACCTGCTTGTAGGCCTTGTCGAGGAGGCTGCGGTCCGCCCAGTCGTAACCCTCGGGCAGCAGACGGTCCTGCTCGGCGTTGTAGCCGAGGGTGAAGAGCATGGAGTGGGCCATGTCGGCCTGGTAGCCGACCACGCCCGGCATGGCGACCATCTCGAGCAGCTGCACGTTCTCGCGCCAGGAGTGCATCCCTCCCCAGCAGATCTCGCCCTCGGCGGCGAGGAACTCGCCGTGGTCGGCAGCGATCCGGCCGGCTTCGCGGAAGGTGTCGGCGATCATCCTGGTGCCGCCGGCGGGATCCTTGTCCCACTGCTCGACGCTGGTCGAGGAATCGATGCGCACGCCCCCGGTCGGGCGGATGCCGAGGTCGCGCATCTGCTTGCCGATGACGCAGGCCTTGCGCACCTGGTCGATGAAACGCTTGCGGTCGTCGGCCGAGCCCATCGCCGAGCCGCCGCCGGCGCCGCCCCAGATCGGGGCGACCATCGAGCCGATCTTGAGCCCGAAGCCGGCGATGTGGTCGCAGGCCTTCTTGACCTGGTCGGGAGTCGAATCGATCGAGATGTGGGGATCGGCCAGCCAGAGATCGACGCCGTCGAACTTCTGGCCCTCGTAGCGGGCATTGGCGGTGAGCGTCAGGAGCGTATCGAGGGAGATGAACGGCTCGCCGTCGCCGCTCCCCTTGCCGACGACGCCCGGCCACATTGCGTTGTGGAGTCTGGGATAGGTGTTGGGCATGGTTCCCCTCGAAGTCCCGTTACTGATGTCGTGCCAATCTCATCTTCCGGCCGAAGCGGGCACTAGCCGCGCAACGTGTTCCACGGCGCCTCGCCGCCCATCTCCACCACCTCGTAGCCGACCTCGCCGACGCACGGGCCGAGGATCGCCACCACCTTGGCTTCGCTGTCGCCGACATTGAACGAGGCATGGACGACATCGGCGGGGATGAAGGCGGAATCGCCTGGACCGAGAATCCGCTTCTCGCGGTCGACCCACTGCTCGACCGAACCGGCGACGCAGAGGATGACCTCCTCCTGATCGGGGTGCCGATGGAAATTGTGCCCCCTGCCGGGAAGCAGCGTCACGTCGATGACGGTGAGGTCCTTCGCTCCCGTCGAGGGGGGATTGCACAGCCAGCGCAGCCGGCCCCAGTCGAGCGTCTCCGGCGCGGTCTCGCTCGCGATCGTGAAACGGCGCATCGGCGTGTCCTTCCTTGTCGGTCCCTGTTCCGGCGCGGCGATCCGGCCTAGAACGTGATCGCCTTGAACGTGCGGGTCTGTTCGGTCAGCGCCACTTCGACCGGCAGGCGCTCCATGCTCGACGCTCCGTAGAAGCCGTGGCAGACGCGGCATTCCCGGAGAATGTAGGCAGCATCGTCGGGCATGGCGATCGGGCCGCCGTGACAGAGGACGATGATGTCGGAGCGGACGGCGCGCGCCGCCTCGGCGATGGCGTCGATCGCCGGCACGCAGTCGGCAAGGGTCATGGCGCTGGTCGCGCCGATCGCCCCACCGGTGGTGACGCCCATGTGGGCGACGATGATGTCGGCGCCCGCCTCGGCCATGGCGCGAGCCTCATCGGGATTGAAGACGTAAGGGGTGGTGAGCAGGTCGATCTCGTGGGCGGCGCGGATCATGTCGACCTCGAGACCGTAGCCCATGCCGGTCTCCTCGAAGCTCACCCGCATCCGCCCGTCGAACAGGCCGACGGTGGGGAAGTTCTGGACGCCGGAAAAGCCCATGTCTTTCAGCGCGCGCAGGAATTGCGGCATCAGGACGAACGGGTCGGTGCCGTTGACCCCGGCGAGCACCGGCGTCCGCTTCACCACCGGCAGCACCTCGCGCGCCATCTCGACGACGATCTCGTTGGCGTTGCCGTAGGCGAGAAGGCCTGCGGCCGAGCCGCGGCCCGCCATCCGGTAGCGGCCGGAATTGTAGATGACGATGAGGTCGATGCCACCGGCCTCCTCGCCCTTGGCCGACAGCCCGGTGCCCGCGCCGCCGCCGATGATCGGCACGCGCCGGCGCACCATGTCCCGGAAGCGCTCGAGAATCTCCTTGCGGGCGATCGCCGTCATGCCGGTTGATCCGACCTGCGCCCCATGGTCCGCCGACCTAGCCGCCCACCGGCTTGACGAAATAGACGCCGTAGAGCCACGCCGAGAGCATCGCGAGCCCGATCACGACCACGAGCAGCAGGAGAACGATGAGCCCGGCCATAACGACCGAACGGACCGGCACGCCGGGAACGGCCAGCGGCACCAGGTTGAAGGCCATGGCGCCGAGAAAGACCAGGCCGCTGCCGATCGAAAAGAGAACCAGCGCGAAGGGCTGGAAGATCATGACCAGCGCCACGATGCAGAGGCCGATGATGGTGAACTCGATCGCGCCGGCCGTGCGGGCGGACATTCCCGACGCCGGTGCGGTGTCTCTCTCGCTCATTGCACGGCCTTCCCCTCGGCGTCGAAGAAATGGACCTGCCCGGGATCGCAGGCGAGATGGACGACGTGGCCGGGCGAGATCCGGATCTCCCGCGGCACCACCACGCGGATGTCGATCTCGCCGGCACGGACATGGAACAGCGTCTCAGCACCCATCGGCTCGATCAGCTCGACCGTGCCGGAGATGGTGTGCGCCGTGGCCGCCCCAGCAAGCGTGAAGGCGCGCGGCCGGACGCCGAACGTCATCGTCTTCCCCTTCGCCAGCGCCCTTGAGGCGCCGTTAACGGCAAGCCGGAAGCGCTGGTCACCGAAGGCCAGCTCGGCCTCGCCCTCCGCCACCTCGGCGTAGGACGCCTCGATCAGGTTCATCTGCGGCGTGCCGATGAAGCCGGCGACGAAGACGTTGCAGGGATTGGCGAAGATGGCGTGCGGCGAGGCAACCTGCTCGATCAGGCCGTCGCGCATGATCGCGATGCGGTCGGCCATGGTCAGGGCTTCGAGCTGGTCGTGCGTGACGATCACGGTCGCCTTGGAGAGGCTGGTCAGCACCTCCTTGATCTGCCCGCGCATGGTCTGGCGCAGTTCGACGTCGAGCCGCGACAGCGGCTCGTCGAAGAGGAAGCAGTTGGGATCGCGGACGATGGCCCGGGCCACGGCGACACGCTGCTTCTCGCCCTCCGATATCTCTCCCGGCAAGCGGTTGAGGACCGCCGAGAGATCCAGGGTCTCGGCGGCCTGCTTCACCCGGCGCTCCCGGTCGGCCGACGATGTCCGCTCGTAGTAGAGCGGAAACGCGATGTTCTCGGCCACGGTGAGCGAGGGGTAGAGCGCGTAGAACTGGAACACCATCGCGATGTCGCGTTCGGACGGCGAGAGGTCATTCATCCGCCTGCCGGCGATGAGCACGTCGCCGTCGGAGGCCGCCTCGAGCCCGGCGACGATGCGCAGCGTCGTCGTCTTGCCGCAGCCCGACGGTCCCAGCAGGCAGACCGTCTCGCCCGCCCCGACCGAGAGGTCGACGTCGCGGACGGCGGCAAGGGATCCGAAGTACTTCGTGACGTTGCTGAGTTCGATGGTCGACATCAGGAATCCGCTACCGCTTGACGGTGCCGAAGGTCACCCCGCGCAGAAGATGATTCTGCAGGAAGAAGGTGACCAGGATGACCGGGATCAGGAACAACGTCTCGATCGCCGCGAGCAGGCCCCAGCGGACGCCGATGTCGCCGCCGATGGTCTGCGCCATCGCGACCGGCACGGTGCGGGTCTGCACGCCGGTGAGGAGGAGAGCGAAGAGATACTCGTTCCAGGTCAGGATCAGGCCGAAGACCGCGGTCGCGGCGATGCCGGCGTAAACCTGCGGCATGCAGATCTTGAAGAACACCTTGGTGTCGGACGAACCATCGAGGCGCGCCGCGTCCTCAACGTCCGGCGAGAGCTCGTCGAAGAAGCTCTTCATCATCCAGATCGTGAACGGCAGGTTGAAGGCCGTGTAGAGCATGATGATGCCGACATAGGTGCCGGCGAGCCCGGTGACCCGGAACATGATCAGGATGGGGATGATCACCACGATCGCGGGCAGCATGCGCGTGGTGAGGATGATGAAGAGATAGGTCTGGTTGCCCTTGAGCGGATAGCGCGAGAAGCCGAAGGCGGCGAGCGTGCCGATGATGAGCGCCAGGGCGACGCTGGTCCCGGCGATGAAGATCGAGTTGAAGAAGAACAGGTCGAACTTGGTGTCGACCGCGACGCCGTCGGCGGAATAGGCGCGGTTGAAGACCTGAACGAAGTTCTCGAGAGTCGGCGTGAACAGCCATTTCGGCGGCACCGCCAGCGCATCGCTGTGGCTCTTGAAGGCGGTGAGGACGATCCACAGAACCGGGAAGAAATAGATCAGGCTGACGACGCCGGCACCGATCGTGCGGCCCCACCCGGCATGACCGACCCCGCGCGAGACGCGGGACTTCCGCCTCATCGCAAGCCTCGGAAGTGCGGCATCGGTCATGACTGGGTCTCCCGCGCCCGCCGGTTGACGAAGTAGAGATAGAGGTTGGTGAGCACGATCACCGTGAACAGCAGGATGTACGAGATGGTGGTCGAGTCGCTGGTCTTGTTGAACTGGATCGCCTGCCGGAAGAGATAGAGCGATACAGTCTCGGTCGACGTGCCCGGTCCGCCCTCGGTGAGCAGGAACACGATGTCGAAGAGCTTGAACGCCTCGATCGTGCGGAACAGCAGCGCGAGCATGAGCAGCCCGCGGATATAGGGGAAGGTGATCGAGGTGAACTTCCGCCAGAACGAGGCGCGATCGATCGCCGCCGCTTCGTAGAGGTACTTCGGCACGCTCACCAGGCCGGCGAGGACGAGCAGCATCACGAATGGCGACCACATCCAGGCGTCCGCAAAGACGATGCCCGCCATCGCGCCCTCGGTGCTCTGGAGCAGGATGTACGGCTCGCCGGTGAAGAGCCGGACGAACTGCGAGAGCAGCCCGAATGTCGGCTCGTAGTAGTAACGGAAGAAGGCACCGACCGCGACGTAGGACAGCATCATCGGCGTAAGCACAAGGATGAGCAGGTAGCGGCGAAGCGGAAACTGCTTGGCGAAGAGGAAGGCGAGCAGGAACCCGACCACCATCTGCACCGTCACGGTGAGGACGACGAGCACGGCCGTGGTCTGGAGCCGCTCCCAGACGACGGGATCGGTGAGAATGTCGGCATAGTTGTCGAGGCCGACGAAGACCGGCGCCCGTGCCCGGTTCGCCCGATAGGAAAAGAACGACAACCCGAGGGACCACATCAACGGGAAGATGTTCATGATGAAGAGAAGCGCGATCGCGGGTGCGACCAGAAGACCGCCCTTGTAGCGGCCCCAGGCGTTGTAGACAGCGGAGCCGGCGGCGAGGATGCAGGCCGCAAGCGCCACCCAGAACGAGATCTCGGGCGGAAGCAGCGCGATGGCCGCGATCGATATGACGACCGCAAGGATGATCGCGAGCGGCCAGTTGTCCGCCCTCAATTCGAGCAAGCGCGGCAAGCCGCCGGACACGGGTACGGTGTCAGTCGTCATCGAACCGTCGTCAGCATGAGAGCATGGCCCCTGATGGCCGTGCGCCCGTCGGGCGCACGGCCGGTTCCGTCACGAGGCCGCGATCAGTCCTCGATGTGTCCCGCTTCCGACAGGAGATCTTCCTGGAAGGCCGCGATGTTATCGAGCGTGGTCTTGGCGTCCTGCTTGCCGGTGATGGCAAGGTCATACTGCTCCTGGCCCTGGACGAGGAGCTCGAAGAACTCCGGGATGTGCCAAGTGTCCTTCTGCCAGTCGAGGCCCGGGGCCCAGGTCCGGTTCCACGGCCGGTAGGTCACGTACTTGGGATCCTCGTAGACCGACTTGATGGCGCTCTGGCCGCCCTGCGCAGCGAACTGGTGCTGCACTTCCGGCGATAGCCACCACTTCACGAAGTCGACCGCCTCCTTGATCTGGGTATCGTTGGCCCAGGTCATGATGACGAAGGGTTGGCCGCCGATGTTCGCCCAGCGGACGATCTCGCCGTCGACCTTGAGGCCGGGGGCCTGGGCAAAGGCGACAACGTCAGCCACCTTCGAGGTCTCGGGGTTGATCGAGCTCTCGGCGAAGCCGATCCACTCGATGTTCGAGGCGACCTTGCCTTCGCGGAACAGCTCGTCGGTCTTGAAGATGTCCATGCCGCCGGTCTTGACGACGGGGGGCATGTACTGGGTCAGCTTGAGGTAGTGCTCGAGCGCCTTGACGGCCTCGGGCGAATTGACGACGCCCTCGGCATGACCGGTCGGCGCCTGGGTCTCGTCCCAGATGTTGCCGCCATACTGCCAGATGAAGGCGTTGATCTGCATGGTGCTGAAGTCGTAGGCCTTGCCCGCCTGGTAGGCGATGCCATAGAAGTCGTCATCGAGCACCTTGCCGGCGAGCATTTCGCCCTTCTTCCGCATGAAGAACTCGCCGAACTTCTCGTACATATCCCAGTCGATGGCATCCATCTCCTCGGGCGAGCACGGAAGCTTCTCGTTGTACTTCGCCATGAAGTTCTTCTGCTCTTCCTCGTTGCAGAAGACATCAGTGCGATAGTAGTTGACGTAGATGTCCGGCATCTGCGGGAAGCCGTAGTAGTTATCCGACTTGTACGGATAGGTCGCATAGGCCTGCAGCGGGGCCGGATGCATGTCCGCCAGCGTGGCCTTGAGGTCCGGATCCGCGTCGATCAGGTCGTTGATCTTGCGGTAGTAGCCGGCCTCGATGAAGGCGCCGAGCCACTGCGAATCCGACACCGCCATGGTGTACTTGTTCTCGCCCGACGTCAGCGAGGTGTTGAGGCGGGTGTAGTAGTCCGGCCACGGGATGAAGTCGATGTCGAGCTTCACGGTGTTGCCGGAAGGCGCCTTGTAGTTCTTGTCGAACAGGTCCTTCATGATGCGCGTCGGCGGCCAGTCCGGCACCGCCATGGAGAGGGTGACATCCTCGGCAAGGGCGGGAACGGCCCCGCCGAGGCCGGCCACAACGGCCGCCCCCGCGGTCATCAGAGTCAGTCTAATCCTGAGCTTCATTTCATTTCCTCCCTAGTGACTGTTGATAGCCTTCTTGTTTTCCGCGTCGCCTCACCCGAGCGCCGCCCCGTCGCGGGGGCGGAAGAGATGGGCATGGGCCGCGTCGAACGCAAAGTTAAGCCTATCGCCATGGCGAACACCAGCCGCCTGCGCCTCGGGCAGCACCATCTTGAGCTCGGCGCCGCCGGCATGGACATCGACGACAGTGAGATCGCCGAGCGGCTCCACCAGCCGCACTTCGCCGGAGTAGCCGGACGATCCGGTGAGCTTGAGGTCGTAGGGGCGAACTCCGAGCAGGAACGATTCCCCCGCCGCGGCATCGGCGGCGACGGCCGCCCATGACTTGCGCGGGTCGACGCTGACTTCGCCGAAGGGCAGTTCGATCGTTGACGCCTCCCGACCGCGCTTGGCGCTGATGATGTTCATCGCCGGCGCGCCGATCTTGGTGGCCACGTAGACATCGCGCGGACGATCGTAGAGTTCGTCCGGGGACCCGACCTGCACCACCTTGCCCTGACGCATCACGGCGATCTCGTCGCCCATCGACAGCGCCTCCAGCTCGTCCGGCGTCGCGTAGACTATGGTGATGCCGAACTCGCGGTGGAGTCGCTTGAACTCGGCGCGCATGTCGTGACGCAGCTTGGCGTCGAGATTGGTCAGCGGCTCGTCGAGCAGAAGCAGCTTCGGACGCTGAATCAACGACCGACCGAGGGCAACGCGCTGCTGCTCGCCACCGCTGGCGGTCGTCGGCTTCCGGTTGAGGACATGGCTGATGCGGAGCATCGCCGCGACCTCCTTCACCCGGCGGTCGACCTCGGCCGAAGCCACCTTCGCCTCCCGAAGGGGGTAGGCGAGGTTGTTGTAGACCGTCAGGTGGGGATAGAGCGCAAAGGTCTGAAAAACCATGGACACGCCACGGCCGGCGATCGGCGCATGGGTTACATCCTGGCCGAACAAATCGACGCTGCCGCGGTCAAGGCGAACCAGGCCGGAGATAGTACGCAGCGCTGTGGTCTTGCCGACCGCGCTCGGGCCGAAGATCACGAAGAAGCGGCCTTCCTCGACGACAAGGTCGAGCCCGTCGAGAGCAACCGTCCGTCCATATGATTTGGTCGCCCCCGTCATGCGGAGCGCGTTGACCGTCATTTCGTTTCCTACCCAGCCACTTGTTATTTACGGACTTTCATGGGTCCTCTTGGCGCCGACCTTAGTCAATGATCGGCCAGCGCGACAAGTCTGAACTTTCATCGTTTTCCATTCACAGCGGGCCGCGTATCATTTCCTCCCAAAGGCCCAAGTCCGAGACGAAGACAACGCAAATGCTTCGGAGGACAAGCCGGGATCGCCACGACGCGCGCGTCGCAGTCCTATGCGTGCAACTCCGACGCCGGAACGTCGTTCGACTGGTGAAAATTAGCGAAAAAGGGGAGTCGAGACTTTTGAGAAGCGCGCGATTTTTGTAACATTTCGCTCGCGTGACGGACGCTCTTTCGGGTCGGGAACCCGCTACGGCGGCTGCCGCATTGCCCCAGAGGGTCCAGATGCGCGAGATCAGCAGAGCAGACCACATCGCCAGCCGGATCGCGGAATTTTCGGATGAACTCGGCGACAAGCTCTGGGCCGTCGACATGTTCAACAGCATTCCGGATATCTACTTCTACGTGAAGGACCGGGAGAGCCGCTGGATCGTCTGCAACGATGCGAGCGTCCGCTTCCTCGGGGTCAAGACCAAGAGCCACGTCTACGGGATGACCGAGCGCGACTTCTTCCCCAAGGCCATCGCCGATTCCATCCGCGCGGACGATCGCGAAGTCATATTCAAAAGGAAGAAGATCATCGGGCGGACGGAGATCGTTCTCGATGAATGCGGGCTTCTGACCTGGGCCTCCACCAACAAGATTCCGCTGGTCGGGAAGAGCGGCCAGATCGTCGGCCTGATGGGAACCACACGCATTCTGAAGCGCGCCGACGACCTGCCCGAGACCTTCCAGCAGTTCCGGCGGGTCGTCGATCACGTCCAGAAAAACATTTCGAGGCCGATCAACATCGTCGAGCTGTCGCGGGAGGCGCATCTTTCCCAGAGCCAGTTCAGGAAGCGCTTCCGCGGGCTCTTCGGCGTGTCGCCGAACGAGTTCATCCTCAGGACCCGGCTGCAAAGGGCGGCGCGCCTGCTCAAGAACACGGACGACGCGCTGATCCGCATCGCGCTCGACTGCGGATTCTGCGACCAGAGCTACTTCACCAAGAGGTTCCGCGATTTCTTTGGCGCAACCCCGCGACGCTACCGGCAGACCGCGCCGCGCGGCATCGAGCCCCGACCGGACACGCCGTAACGGGCCGCGTCAGGCGATCACTACCTCGATCTCGCCGACCTCCTCGCCCGACAGCGCCGGGGCGCTCAGCGCGTCGAGCGAATCGTCGAGCTGGGCGACCGTGCGCGCCCCGATCAGCGCCGAGGTGACGCCGGGGTGGCGGAGCACCCAGGTCAGCGCCAGCTGGGCAAGGCTCTGGCCGCGACGCCGGGCGATGGCGTCGAGCCGGTGGAGCTTCGTCACCAGCTCCGGGGTGATCCGCGACTGCGGCAGGCTGCCGTCGCGGGCGGCGCGCGAATCCGCAGGGATGCCGCCGAGGTACTTGTCGGTCAGCAGCCCCTGCGCCAGCGGCGAGAAGCAGATGCAGCCGGCGCCGATCTCGGCGAGCGCGTCGAGCAGCCCGTCCTCGATCCAGCGGTCGAGCATCGAGTAGTTGGGCTGGTGGATGAGCAGCGGAACGCCCATCGATGCGAGGATCGCCGCCGCCCGGCGGGTGTCGTCCGGCCGGTACTGCGAGATGCCGACGTAGAGCGCCTTGCCGGACCGGACGATCGCGGCGAGCGCGCCCATGGTCTCCTCGAGCGGCGTGTCGGGATCGGGGCGGTGGTGATAGAAGACATCGACATAGTCGAGGCCCATGCGCCGGAGGCTCTGGTCGAGGCTCGCGACAAGGTACTTCCGCGAGCCAAGATTGCCGTAAGGGCCGGGCCACATGTCCCAGCCGGCTTTGGTCGAGATGAACAGCTCGTCGCGATAGGGACGGAAATCGGCATCGAGGATGCGGCCGAAGTTCGCCTCTGCCGAGCCGTAGGGCGGACCGTAATTGTTGGCGAGATCGAAATGGCAAACGCCGCGGTCGAAGGCGCGGCGGAGCATGGCCCGGGCAACCTCGTAATTGTCGACGCCGCCGAAATTCTGCCACAGCCCCAGGGAGATCGCCGGCAGCTGGATGCCGCTGCGGCCCGATCGGCGATAGGGACTCTTCTCGTAGCGGTCTGCGGCGGCGACGTAGGTCATGATGCTCCCCGAGTGCTTGGCTTCACTGTCTCCATACGCCTGCATTGGCGATGACGATAGACGCCGACGCGGGTTTCCCTGGCCCGGCCGCGGGTCTAATCTCGATATCCCGCCGCCAGACAATCGGAACCCGCCATGAACCACGTCAATCTCGGCTCGACCGGCCTCAAGGTCTCGCGCCTTTGCCTCGGCATGATGAGCTACGGCTCGACCGAGTGGCGGGACTGGGTGCTCGACTACGACGCATGCCTGTCCTTCGTGAAGCAGGCGCTCGATGGCGGCATCAACTTCTTCGACACCGCCGACGTCTATTCGCGCGGCATTAGCGAGGAATTCACCGGCCGCGCGCTCCGCGAGCTCGGGGTCGCCCGCCACAATGTCGTGGTCGCGACGAAGGTGCACGGCGAGATGGGGGACGGTCCCAACGAGCGCGGCCAGTCGCGGCAGCACCTCATGCACGCGATCGACGATTCGCTCCGCCGCCTGAACATGGACTATGTCGATCTCTACCAGATCCACCGCTTCGACCCGACCACGCCGATCGAGGAAACGCTCGAGGCGCTGACCGACATCGTCAAGGCCGGCAAGGCGCTCTACATCGGCGCGTCGTCGATGTTCGCCTGGCAGTTCGCCAAGATGCTGAACACCTCGGACCGGCTCGGGCTGTCGCGCTTCGTCACCATGCAGAACCACTACAACCTCGTCTATCGCGAGGAGGAGCGCGAAATGGTGCCGCTCTGCCTCGACGAGGGCATCGGCCTGATCCCGTGGAGCCCGCTGGCGCGGGGCTTCCTCGCCGGCAATCGCCGCCGCCAGGACAAGGGCGAGACGACACGGGCGCGGAGCGACGGCTTCGCGCACAACATGTACTACGCCGACGCGGACTTTCAGGTGGTCGAGCGTGTCACCGAGATCGCACAGAAACGCGGCGTGCCGAACGCCCAGGTGGCACTGGCGTGGCTCCTGCAGAAGCCGGGCGTCACCGCGCCGATCGTCGGCGCGACCAAGCCCAACCATCTCGCCGACGCGCTGGCGGCGGTCGAACTCAGGCTCGACGCCGACGAGGTCACGGCGCTGGAAGAGCCGTACCGCCCGCACCCGGTGCTGGGGCACTCATAACGGCGTCTACAGCCGGTACACCCGCGCAGCGGTGTCGTGGAGCATGGCCGCCTGCTCCGTCGGGGTGAAGCCGGCGACGGCGTCGCGGTAGGCGGCGAGAAGGCTGGCATAGTCGGTCCAGAGCTTCTCGATCGGGAAGTTCGAGCCGTAAAGGCAACGCCCGGCGCCAAACAGCGCCACCGTCTCCTCCACCACGGCGGCGATGTGACCGGGATCGTTGCGGTGAATGAAGGTGCCAAGGCCCGAGAGCTTCGACACCACGTTCGGCCGGGCGGCGAGACGACGCATGCCGGCGCGCCATTGTTCCCGACCCTGCTCGCTGAGATCCTCCAGCATGCCGGCGTGCTGGAGGATGAAGGTCGTGCCGGGATGGTCGGCGGCGAGCCGCGCCGCGCCGTCCATCTGCGGGGCGAAGACCTGGAGGTCGAACGAGAGGCCGTAGCCTTCGAGCGCGGCGAAGTTCCGCCGGAAGGTGGCATCGTCGGCAAGGTCGGCGTGGGGCGCGAAGCGGTACTGCTCGTTGTCGTGCCAGTGGAGCTGCATGCGGATGCCGCGGACCCGCGGCATGGCCGCCAGCCGGTCGAGGGTCGGGCGAGCATCTTCGGCCATCAGGTCGGCATAGGCGACGATGCCATGCGGCCAGCCGGTGCGGGCGGCGGCGGCATCGACCCACGCCGCTTCCTCCACCGCCTTGTCCTTCGGCCAGTTGGCCTGGACGTAGACCGACTTCACCACGCCGCAGCCGGCGATGTCCTCGAGGTATTCCTCGATCGGGTAGTCGCGACGGATCGGCTCATAGGGGCCGAAGATGCGCGGCACCATCGGCCCGGCCAGCCAGGGCAGGTCGGCCTGCCGCCAGATGTGGTGATGAGCATCGATGACGGGCTGGATCATGGGGCGTCGCCACGGATTGACAGCGAGAAGGAATGACCCCCTCCCGGCCTCCCCCTTTCAGGGGGAGGGGGCGTAGCGTGTCGCTCCGGGTCCATCCTGCGATGGCATTGTCCCTCAGCCGGTTTGGCGTGCTTCCCCTCCCCCTGAAAGGGGGAGGTCGGGAGGGGGTCAATTCGGGATGTCGTGAGGGCGTCCATCAGCGACGCCGGCCGCACATCGTCGGAACAACGAGCACGCATCGCCTCCACCTCAGCCGATGAGGACCTTCTCTTCGGCCATGAAATGGAAGCGATCGGCATGCGCCGCCGCATCGGCGCCGGCGGCCTTGCCTTCCTCGGTGCCGAAGCCGGCGAGCCGCGCCTCGTCGCTGTCCCACCACATCTCGCTGATCGCGTCGTATGGGGAGTCCGGGTTCTCCTTCACCGGCACGTTCATGCGATAGCCCCGCATGCCCGGAATCTTCCGGGCGATCTCCGGGTGCTTGTTGAGCGCCCAGTCGCGGAACTCGTCGTAGCTCATGCCTTCCTTGCGCTTCATCAGCGACAGCACCTTCAGCATCGAAAATCCTTCCTCTATTGAGCGGGTTGGGGGGCGGCGTCCCTGGCGAGGATGCCGCGGAGCACCTTTTCAGGCGTGATGGGGAGGGTATCGACGCGGACGCCAACCGCATCGAAGATGGCATTGGCGATCGCCGGAATCGGCGAGTTGGCCGTCATCTCACCGACACCCTTGGCGCCGAACGGACCGTCCGCCGACGGGCGCTCGAGGATCACCCCTTCCATCGCCGGCACGTCAGCCGGCCCGGGCATCAGGTACTCGTTGAAATCGACCGGGCCATGGGCGCGGTCGGGATAGTAGGGCTCGGTCGTCTCGTAGAGGGCGTGGCTCATGCCCATCCAGGCACCGCCGACGATCTGCTGCTCGACCA
>JAGRKZ010000004.1:706-10981 GCA_020442065.1 Bauldia sp. | reverse complement strand
CGACCTCGCCGGTCTCGGTGTCGACCTCGACCTCGGCGACCGTGCAGGCATGGGCGTAGGTCGTCGCCGGCACCATCTTGCCGGTCTCGGGGTCGGGGAAGGAGCGGGTCTGCATGAAGATGCCGCGGCCGGAAACGGTCTTGCCGTGCTTGAAGTGCGCGGCGAGCGCAACTTCGAAGACCGGAATCGAACGCGACGGCACGCCCTTGACGTGGATCGCACCCTTGCCGTCGGTCTCGAGATCGTCGGCGCTGACCTCAAGCTCGTCCGCCGCCACGTCCATCAGTACCTTCCGCGCTTCCTTGGCGGCCATGATGATGGCGTTGCCGATGCGATGCGTGCCGCGGCTGGCGAAGGTTCCCATGCAGTGGGGGCCGGTGTCGGTATCGGCGGTGTCGATGATCACCATCTCCGGCGGGACGCCGATCGCCTCGGCGCAGATCTGCGTCATCACCGTCTTCAGCCCCTGGCCGAGATCGGTCGAGGACAGCGAGACGACGAAGTTGCCGGTGGTGGTGGCATGGACCAGCGCCTGGCTGGGATCGCCGCCGAGGTTCATGCCGGTCGGGTAGTTCACCGCGGCGACGCCGCGCCCGCGTGCCTTGGCCATGGTCAGCCTCCCGCCCTTGTTGAAGATGCCGCGGCATCCTCCGCCGAGATCGGCCAGCCGGCGATTTGCGCTGCGGCCTGCATGGTCTCGACCAGCGCCGCGCCCTTGGTCAATTCGCCATGGGCCTTCATGTCGCCGTCGCGATAGGCGTTGCGGATACGGAAGGCGATGGGGTCCATGCCGACAAGCCGCGCGAGCTTGTCCATCTGCACTTCGAGGGCGAAGTCGCCGATAGTGACGCCGAAGCCGCGCATGGCCGAGGAGGGCGTCCGGTTGGTGTAGACGCAGTGGGCGTCGACGGAGACGTTGGGGATCGTGTAGGGACCCGGCATGTGGGCCGAGGCCTTGGTCGTGCCGTAGGGGCTGTGGCGGGAATAGGCGCCGGCGTCGACGTAGAGGCGGACCTTGCGGGCGACGATCCGGCCGTCGTTCATCACGCCGTCCTTGATGTAGAGGCGCTCGGCCGCGCGCGGCGAAGACACCTGCATCTCCTCCTCGCGGCTGTAGGCGTACTTCACCGGACGCCCGGTGAGCATGGCGCCGAGCATCGCCACCGGTTCGGTGATGACGTCGACCTTGCCGCCAAAGCCGCCGCCGACGGTGCCACCGATCAGGCGCAGCTTCTGGAAGGGGACGTTGAGAATGAGGCCGGCATTGTCGAGAGTGAAGAACAGCGCCTGGGTGTTGGAGTAGCAGGTGAGCCGGCCGTTCGCCTCCGGCACGACGATGCAGCCGGTGGTCTCGACCGGCGCATGCTCGATCGGCGAGGACTCGTAGCGCTCCTCGATGACATGGTCCGCTTCGGCGAAGCCCTTCTCGACGTCGCCGTGGCGCACCCGCCGGCAGTGGTGGCCCTCGTAGGTGAACCAGTTGTGGCCGTGGTACTCGTTGACCAGCGGCGCACCCGGCTTCAGCGCCTCCTCGACGTCGAAGACTGCCGGCAGTTCCTCGTAGTCGACCTTGACCCTGGCGACAGCCTCGCGGGCGACTGCCTCGCTCTCGGCAAGGATGGCTACCACCTGTTCGCCCTTGAACCGCACCTTGTCCTCGGCGAGCACCGGCTCGTCGTTGGGCTCGACCTGGATCAGGCGGAGGATGGTGTAGACGTTTGCCGGTACGTCCTTGTGGGTGATGACCCGCACGACGCCGGGCAGCTTCTCCGCCTCGGAGGTATCGAGCGAGCGGATGCGGGCATGGTGATGGGGGCTCCGCACCATCTTGAGGTGCAGCATGCCGGGGAACTGACGGTCGGCGTAGAACTGGGTCTGGCCGGTGACGTGGCCGAGCGCATCGGATCGGGCGAGGCTGGTGCCGACCGCCTTGCCGTCATCTCCGCGCTCGGCGGCGAAGAACTCGCGGACGTGTTCCATCTGCGTCTCCCCTCAGGCCGACCTGGCGCCGCGCAGATCCGCTGCGGCGGCGAGGATAGCGTTGATGATCGGCTCGTAGCCGGTACAGCGGCAGATGTTGCCGGAGATCGCGTCGACCACCGCATCGCGATCGGGATCGGGATCGCGGTCGAGCAGCGCCTTGGCCGCGACCAGCATGCCCGAGGTGCAGAACCCGCACTGGGTGGCGAACCCCTCGGCAAAGGCGGTCTGGAGGGCATGGAGGGTCCCACCCATGGCCAGCCCTTCGACGGTGGTCACGTCCTTGCCGTTGGCCCGCACCGCGAGCGTGAGGCACGAGAGCGCCGGCGCGCCGTCGATGAGGACGGTGCAGGCGCCGCAGGTCCCCTGGCCGCAGCCGACGCGGGTGCCGGTCATCCCGAGCTTGTCGCGCAACACGTCGACGAGAAGCGCATCGCCGTCGACGAATTCGGCCTGCTCGGCGCCGTTGACGGTGAAGATCAGCGGAAGCTTGGCCATCGCTCAACCCTCCTCGCCCGAGAGCAATCGGCGGAGATGAACCGGCAGGACGGCGCGACGATACCAGGCGCTCGCCTGCGGATCGTCCTCCGGCATCGTGCCGTCGGCGGCCACTTTCGTCGCGGCCTCGATCGCGGCAGCGTCGAGCGGCCGGCCCTCAAGGGCGGCCTCGACCGCTCTTGCCCGCATCGGCCGCGGCGACATCGCGCCATAGGCGACGCGGACCCCGGCAAGCGTTCCGCCCGGGACGGGAAGCACCGCCGCAATCGAGAGGACCGAGGCGCCGTGCGGGTGCTTCCGGGTGATCTTGAGATAGCGGAACGCGCCGGCGGCGGGCGTCGCGAAGCGGACGGCGCGGACGATGCGCCCACGCGGCGGCCCTTCGGCAAGGAACGCCTCAAGGTCCTGGCTCGCCTCGCCATCGGCCCCCTCGCTGACGACGCTGGCGCCGAGGGCGAGCAGGGCCACCGCGAAATCACCGTAGGGGCTCTGGGCGAAGAGGTTGCCGCCGATCGTCGCCATGGCCCGGACTGCCGGTCCGCCAATGGAGTCGGCCACCGGATGTAGGAAGCCGAGATGGGGCTCCCCCAGGACCTGCGCCATGGTCACGGCGCTGCCGATCTCGATCGGGTCGCCAAGCGCGATCCGATCGAGGCCGAGGCCGTCGGAGAGCACGACCGTCCTGATCGAGACGTCGCCCGCGGTGATGGCGCGGACCAGGAACGTCCCGCCCGCGAGAAAGCGCGCACCGTCGTCCCCGGCGAGCACACCGGCCGCCTGACCGACGGAATCCGCGCGCACGATATCGAGCGCCATGCTTCCTCCCTTCGCCGGCAAATCATCCGCTTGCCGGCACCGCCATCCGACCTCTGTCGGCAGCATCGGGCCTCTGACGGGCCCCTAGACTATTCGCTTCCAACTATCGATTATCGATTATAGACTGTCAATCCGTTGGTCCATCGCAGCCGGGCGTGCCGTCCGCACACTGAGCAAGACCATCGAGACGCTTGGCGCCGAGGGATCGGCGCAGGTTCCGGAGTCCGTCACGTGGAAACGCTATCGATCCAGGCCTCAGACCCGCGGGCAAACGCCGACCATCAGCCGATTGGCGTGCGGATCCGGAACGTGCTGCTCGAACGGATCGTCGCCGGACACTACCGGCCCGGCGAGCGGCTGGTCGAACTCCAGCTGGCGCGCGAGTTCGGCTCGAGCCAGGCGCCGGTGCGGGAGGCGCTCCGCGATCTCGACCAGGCCGGCCTCGTCACCATCCGTCCGCGGCGCGGATCCTTCGTCAACGACTACCATGCCCGTGCCCAGCGCGAGATCTACGCCGTCCGCGGGGCGCTGGAGGAGGCGGCGATGCGGCTCGCGCTGCCGCGCCTCCACCGGGCTCCCGGGCCGGTGGCCGAACATCTCGAGGGCATGCGCGAGGCGGCGCGGAACGGCGACGTCGAGGCGATGGTCCACCACAGCGCCTGGTTCCACCGGGTGATCATGCGTGCGGCGGAGAACGAGCTGCTGCTCCGGCTGTGGGAGTCGCTGCATGTCGAACTCCATTCGCGCAAGACCATCGTCCAGCCCAATGTCGACATGAACGCGGTGGCCGAAAGCCACGCGCCATTGCTCGCCGCGATCAAGGCCGGGGACGTCGAGCGCGCCTGTCGCCTGTCACGGGAACACCAGGCCTATTTCGAGCTGAAGGCCTGATCGGGCAGCGACCGCTGCGGAGATCACCGCGCGCTATTGTCCGAGCCGCTTGTAGAACATCGTCGTCTCGGCGAGCCGGCCATCGGGGGTGAGAGCGTGGCCGGGAACCCGCCCGTATTCGATCCAGCCACAGCTGCGATAGAGCCGGTCGCCGGCGCTGCCGCTTTCCGTGTCGAGGAGAAGCAACGTCCGGCCCGCTTCCCTGGCGGCCGCTTCCGCCGCCAGGAGCAGCCGCCGGCCAAGGCCTTGGCGGCGGAGCGTCGAGAGCACCAGCATCTTGCCGATCTCGGCGCGGTGGGGCGCATTGGGCTGCGGGGCGAAGGTGAGAACGACCGTTCCGACAAGACGCCGTCCATCATCGCCGACGAGGATCTGCCGGCTCCCGTCGGCGACGGCTGCGAGCTGACTGCGCCAGAAGGCGCTGGCACTTTCGGGCGTGAAGCCGGCCATGAAATTGACGGAGGCGCCATGCGCCACCGCGTCGACCAGGATATCGGCGAGTTCGGAGAGACGCGCCTCGGCTTCGGCGGCGTCGAGGCGGCGCACGTCGATCGCGGACCCGGTGCCCCCGCTCATCCGGCAAGTCCGCGGCGACCGATGACGACGGCATAGCGGACCGGCCGGCGCCCGGGATTGAGGAACGTCACCGGCCGCGCGAAGTCCATGTGGATGCAATCGCCGGCGTCGAGCCGATGGCGATCATCGCCGATGGCAAGCTCAAGGACGCCGTCGAAGACCCAGATGTGCTGGTCGGCACCGCGGAGTTGCAGGCTGTCGAAGGCGACCCGCGCGCCTGGCGGCAATTCGACCTCGCTGATCGACACGGTCGTGCCGGTGCCGGAGGGCGAAACGTTGCGCCGGATGTAGCCGGACGCCGGGTCGCGCCACGCCGACTGGTCGCGCCGGCGGCGCACCGGACTTGGCTCCGGTTCGTCAGCGAACAGTTCCGATAGAGTGATGCCGAGGCCGGCGCAGACCTTGCCGAGAAGCTGCGCCGTCGGACTGGAGTCGCCGCGCTCGATCCGCGACAGCATCGCCCGGCTGACCGCCGCGCGCGCCGCAAGGTCGTCGAGCGTGAACCCGTGCCGGGCGCGAAGCGCGCGAAGCCGATCGCCGATCCGCTGGTCGATGCTGCCGTCCGGGTCGCTCATATAGTACCTTTCTATTTCCATTATATTGGAATGCACTCCAAAAGAAAGGCCCGGGCGACAAGCGCCCGGGCCCGGGTGAGCGCCGGTGGGGCTTTGGGACTACTCGTCCTCTTCTTCGTCGCGGCCCTTCATCGACTTCAGCTTGGCGAACACGGCGTCGGCCTCGCGCTCTGCCTCGCGTTCCGCCTCACGCTCGGTGCTGCGGGACGGGGCTTCGGCGAAATCGGGCTGCGCTATGGTCTCCGAAGCCGGGAGCAGGGTAGCGCCCTCGCTGTGAGGCTGCTCCTGCTGCGGCAGCGACTTCGCCGCCTTTTCGACCTCGAAGTCGAGATCGATCTGGGAGCACAGGCCGAGGGTCACCGGATCCATCGGCGCCAGGCTGTTGGCGTTCCAGTGGGTACGGCTGCGGATCGATTCGATGGTCGGCTTGGTGGTGCCGACCAGGCGCATGATCTGCGCATCCTTGAGCTCAGGGTGGTTGCGGAGCAGCCAGAGGATGGCGTTGGGCCGGTCCTGGCGGCGCGACACCGGGGTGTAGCGCGGGCCGCGGCGCTTGGCGACCGGCACGCGAACCTTCGAATCCGCCATGTGCAGCTTGGCGTTCGGATCCTTCTGGGCGTTGTCGATGTCCTCGCGGGTGAGCTGGCCGGTGAGCACCGGATCAAGACCCTTGATGGTGAGCGCGGCCTCGCCGTCGGCAATGGCCTTCACCTCGAGCGGATGGAGCTTGCAGAAATCGGCGATCTGCTCGAAGGACAGCGAAGTGTTCTCGACCAGCCATACGGCAGTCGCCTTGGGCATCAGCGGCGTCGCGGTCATAAGCCTCTCCCGGCTGCTCCACCGGGGTCTTCCCGCGGCGAAGCCATTGGCCTCAAAACAAAATGCGAATGGGATGCCGCCTATATAGGCGCATGCGGCGAGAGACGCAAATCGCGCGGCGCGCCGAGCGGAAAGGCGATGCCGGCGGGAGGACCAGGACCCCGGCGAGAGAGCGATCACATTTTTCGAGAAGGCTTGACTCCGGCGGCACGCTCCGGAATCTATAGGAACAAATCAGGAACAAATTCACAGCGACCACTTTGAAAAGCCATGCGCGACAGCGTTTTCATGGCGCGGGAGGGCTTTGCCCGCCTTGCCCGCCGTATCGCCGAAATCGAGGGCCGGCCGGCCTTTGCCGAGGCCGACACGCTGTCGGCGGACGCATTGCCGGCGGGTCCTCCGGCCCACCCCGCTCCGGCCCGGCATCTCCTCTCGCCGCGCCGGGGCGGGGCGGTGCTTCCGCTCGGCGTCGAGGCGCTTGACCGGCGGCTTGGCGGCGGTCTCCGGCGGAACGCCCTCCATGAGATCCGGGCGTCGGAAACCCGCGATGTCTCCGCGGCGAGCGGCTTCGCCACCGCCCTGCTCGCCCGCCTCTCCGCATGCGACGACCGCCCGATCCTGATCATCGTCGAGGAGGAAGCCGCTCGGGAGGGCGGCCGCCCCTATGGCCCCGGCATCGGCCAGTTCGGCCTCGATCCGGGACGGCTCATCGTCGTCGCCACGCGGCGGGCACAGGAGTCGCTCTGGGTGTTCGAGGAAGGTCTCCGCTGCACCGGGCTGACGGCGGTGCTCTGCGAAATCCGCGGCCGCCCCAGGGCGCTCGATCTGACCGCCAGCCGGCGGCTGGCGCTTCGCGCCCGCGAGAACGGGGTGATGGGCCTTCTCCTCCGCCAGGCCGGCGGGGCGGAACCGGGAGCCGCCGCCACCCGCTGGCGGGTCGCGCCCCGCCCTGCCGCCACCACCGACGACTTCACCGAAGGAATCGGCCGGCCGGTCTGGCAGCTCGACCTCGAACGCAACCGCGGCGGCCCGTCCGGCCGCATCGACCTGGAGTGGGACCATGGCACCCTCCGCTTTACCGTCGCCCCCGGCGATGCCGCGGCGATACCTGTCCCTGACGCTGCCCTGTCTCGCGACCGACCGGATCTGGCGAGCGCGCCTCGGCCGATCATGGCGTATCAGCGCACCGGCTGATCCGCTCCTCCACACCCGGCCTGCCCCGCCCCGTCGGGACAGGCCGCCGCCACCTGCCACCCCGACCCTCGGTCATGCCCGCCGCGCCCCCCATCCGGCCGTGGCGATGGCGGCGTCGGATCCGGCCGCCCATCTTCGCGATCAGGACATCGGCACCGAGCTTGCCGCGAGGACGCAAGACGTCATCCGGCCGCCGCTCGTCGTCACCGCCAAGATCAAGAGCGCGCTGCGCATCGTCGCGCTCGACGAAGCGGCGGCGAGCCTCGGACTCGAGCCCGGCCAGCCCCTCGCCGATGCCCGGGCCATGGCCCCGGCCCTCGATGCCGTCGACGAGGATGCCGCCGCCGATGCCGCGCTGCTCGCGGCCATCGCCGACTGGGCCGAGCGCTACACCCCGCTGGTCGCCCTCGATGCCGGTGGCCTGATGCTCGACGTGACCGGCTGCGCCCATCTCTTCGGCGGCGAGGACGCGCTGGTCGCCGACCTCGAGGCCCGCCTCGCCGACCAGGGTTTCGCCGCCCGGGCGGCGATCGCGAGCACGCCCGGCGCCGCCGCGGCGGCGGCCCGATTCACGACCCGCCGCAGCGTCGCTGCCGACGCGACGCCGGCCCTGCTCGCGCCGCTGCCCTTGGCCGCCCTCCGGCTCGAGGTGGAGACGGTGTCGGCGCTCGACCGGGTCGGCCTGAAACGGATCGGCCAGGTGATGACGGCGCCGCGCGCCCCGCTCGCCGCCCGCTTCGGCAACGGGCTGCTCCGCCGGCTCGACCAGGCCCTCGGCTCCCTGGAGGAGCCGATCGGGCCACGCAGGCCCGTGGCAGCGCTGATCGCCGAGCGCCGTTTTGCCGAGCCGATCGCGCGCGCGGAGGACATCGCCGCCTCGATCCTCTCCCTCGCCGCCTCTCTCGCCGCCAGCCTCGAGGCGCGTGGAGAAGGGGCGCGGGGCTATGAACTCGCGCTGTTCCGGGTCGACGGCGCCGTCCGCCGCATCGCGGTCGGGGCGAGCCGTCCGATCCGGGCGCCGGACCTCGTCCTCGACCTCTTCCGCGAGAAATTCGCCGGCCTTGCCGAGGAGATCGATGCCGGTTTCGGCTTCGACATGGTCCGGCTGTCGGTTCCCGTCTCGGCCGCGGATGCACCGGCGCAGGTGGATCTTGCCGGCGATGCGACCGGCGAGAGCGATCTCGGCCGGCTGATCGACCGTATCGGTGCGCGACTTGGAGCCGAGCGGGTGAGCCGCATCGCCGCCGGCGACAGCCATGTCCCGGAACGGGCGGAGATGCGGGGCGGGGGCGCCGGAACAGCAACGACGCCGTGGCGGGACAGCACCGGCGACGGCACGATCGACCGGCCGCTCCGGCTCTTCGCCCGCCCCGAGCCGGTCGAGGCCATGGCCGCGGTGCCGGACGGACCGCCGCTCCGCTTCCGCTGGCGCCGCGCGCTCTACCAGATCGTCCGTGCCGAGGGACCGGAGCGCATCGCTCCGGAATGGTGGCGCGACGGAGAGGAGCTCAGCCGCGACTATTTCCGCGTCGAGGACCCTGCCGGCCATCGTTTCTGGCTCTACCGCGAGGGGCTCTACGGTCGCGAGACCAGCGCCCCGCGCTGGTATCTCCATGGGGTGTTCGGGTGAGCCGGGCCGTGTCCAAAAGGGGAATCCCATGACCCCTTTCGCCGAACTCGCGGTAACGACGAATTTCTCGTTCCTGCGCAGTGGCTCGCATCCGGAGGAGATGGTGACGGAAGCGGCGCGGCTCGGGCTCGCCGGCATCGCCGTCACCGACCGTAACAGCGTCGCCGGTGTGGTCCGCGGCCATGCGATGGCGAAGGAGGCCGGCTTTCGCTACGTCCCCGGCGCGCGGCTCGCCTTCCGCGACGGCACGCCCGACATCCTCGCCTGGCCGACCGACCGCGACGCCTGGGGCCGGCTCTGCCGGCTGCTCACCCTCGGCAACCGCCGCGCACCGAAGGGCGAATGCCACCTTGACCTGCCGGACCTCCTTGAGTGGGGCGCCGGCCTGATGCTCGGGGTCATGCCGGGCAGTACAGCGATGCTGAACGCGGCAACAGCCGAGTCCAGTGCGGTTTCGGGGAGGGGCAAACTCAAGGTCATCTATGAAGCACCCCTCCCCGAAGCGGCTTCGCCGCTTCGACCCTCCCTCAAGGGGAGGGTTGAGGACGTAGCGGTTCAAACGCCTTTGGCCCTTTCCCTCGCCACGCTCCAGGAGGCCTTCCCGGACAGCGTGCGGCTGATGGCGAACCGGCTCTACGGCCCGGGCGACCGGCGCCGGCTGGCGCTGCTCGCCCGCCTCGCCCGGCGCACCGGGACGCCGCTTCTCGCCACCAATGACGTGCTCTATCACGCGCCCGAGCGCCGGGCGCTCCAGGACGTCGTCACCTGCATCCGCGAGCACTGCACGATCCACGCCGCCGGCCGCCGGCTCGAAGCCAATGCCGAACGCCATCTCAAGGATGCGGCCGAGATGGCCCGGCTCTTTCAGGACCATCCTCAGGCGGTTTCGGAATCGGCGGCGGTGATCGAGCGGCTCGGCTTCTCGCTCGACCAGCTTCGCTACAACTATCCCGACGAGCCAAGCGGCGACGCGGCGACGCCGCAGGAAGCACTCATTCGTCTCACGGAGGAAGGGGCGCGGGAACGCTATCCCGAGGGTGTCCCGGCCAAGGTCCGGGAAACCATCGCGCACGAACTGGCGCTGATCGAAGCACGCGACTACGCCCCCTATTTCCTCACCGTCCACGACATCGTCCGCTTCGCCCGCGGCCGCGGCATCCTCTGCCAGGGGCGCGGCTCGGCAGCGAACTCCGCAGTCTGCTTCTGTCTCGGCATCACCGAAGTGAACCCCGGCACCACCGACCTCCTGTTCGAACGCTTCATCTCGCCCGAGCGCGACGAGCCGCCCGACATCGA
>JAGRKZ010000004.1:0-700 GCA_020442065.1 Bauldia sp. | reverse complement strand
CACGAGCGGCGCGAGGAGGTGATGCAATACATCTACGGCAAGTACGGCCGCGAACGGACCGGCATCGCCGCCACCGTCATCTCCTACCGCACCCGCTCGGCGGTGCGCGAGGTGGGCAAGGTCTTCGGCCTCTCCGACGACACCATCGGCGCGCTTGCCGGCACCATCTGGGGCTGGTCCTCGGCCGGGGTGCGCGAGGCCGACATCACCCGTGTCGGCCTCGACCCCAACGAGAAGACGATGCGCCAGGTCGCGGAGCTGTCGCAGGCCCTCATCGGCTTTCCCCGCCACCTCTCTCAGCATGTCGGCGGCTTCGTCATCACCCGCGACCGGCTCGACGAGATGGTGCCGGTGATGAACGCAGCGATGGAGGACCGCACCAACATCGAATGGGACAAGGACGACCTCGACGCCGTCGGCATGCTCAAGGTCGATATCCTCGCCCTCGGCATGCTCTCCTGCATCCGTCGCGCCTTCGACTTCATGCGCCTGCACTATGGCTGGGCGCCGACGCTCGCCACCATCCAGAACGAGGACCCGGCGGTCTACGACATGCTCTGCCGGGCGGATTCGCTCGGGGTGTTCCAGGTCGAGAGCCGGGCGCAGATGACGATGCTGCCGCGGCTCAGGCCGCGTGAGTTCTACGATCTCGTCATCGAGGTAGCGATCGTCCGTCCCGGCCCGATCCAGGGCGACATGG
>JAGRKZ010000179.1 GCA_020442065.1 Bauldia sp. | reverse complement strand
GCGACGCTCTCGACCGTCGCGGTGACGTCGCGAACCTTGAAGATCTTGCGATCGGCCGGGGCGAGCTCCGCGGTCGGGCCGCTGATCGCGCCGCCGGTCGCGATGACCGCCTTCATGTACTTGTCGGGCGGTGGCGCGCCGTCATAGCCGGGCACGCTCGCGAGCATGTCCATCTCGCCGCCGCAGTAGTCGAGGCCCCAGCCGGAGAGGTTGGGCACGGTGAGACCGCAGGCCGCCGCGAGCGGCACGACCAAGAGCGTCACCTTCTCGTCGCCGACGCCGCCAGAGGAGTGCTTGTCGATGATGGTTCGGGGGTCGATCCCGCTCCGCGACCAGTCGAGCACCTCGCCGGAATCGCGCATCGCCAGCGCCAGCGCCACGCGCTCGGCGGCGGTCGTGCCGTTGAGGTAGATCGCCATGGTGAAGGCGCCGATCTGCCCTTCCGACACCGTGCCGTCGGTCACGCCCCTGACGAAGGCGGCAATCTCGGCGGCGGTCAGCTCCTCGCGGTCGCGCTTGCGGCGGATGATCTCCTGCGGCATGTCACGGCACCCCCTTCAGCCGACCGCCCCGACCGGGCCGCCCTCACGCCAGGCATAGAGCTCCCAGAGCTCGTCGTCGGGTCCGGAGAAGTAGCAGCAGCGCGCGTTCCATTCGTAGTCCGCCGGGGGACCCTCGAACGCCACGCCCTTAGCGCTCAGCTCGGCGTGGCAGGCATCGACATCGGCCGGCGACGGCAGCATGACGGCAATGCAGGCCTTGTGGGCGCCGGGGCCGCGGGTCGCGGCGACGCCGGTATGACGGCTGATGTGGTCGATCTCCCACAGCGCCAGCGTCAGCCCGGCGCCGCTGAAATCGGCGAATCCGTCGGCGCGATGCCTGAGCTTGAAGCCGAGCTTGTCGCGGTAGAAGCGGATCGAGCGTTCGACGTCCTCGCAGAGAACGCAGACGTCGCTGATGGCGTGGCGCTGGGCGAATTCCAAGATCTGTCTCCTAGTAGTCGCGAAGCTCGCCAAAGCTGGTGGCAGCCTTGGCTCCGCCCCGCAGGCGGCCGCTGATCCAGATGCCGATCACGGTGGCGATGTAGGGCAGCGCGAGCAGAAGATCGTGCGGGACCTTGTCGCCGAAGAGGATCTGGGCGCGGATGCCAAGGGCCTGAACGATGGCGAAGAAGAACGCGGCGGCGGTGGCGCCGAGCGGATTGGCCGCGCCGAATATGACCGCGGCAAAGGCCATGAAGCCGCGGCCGGCGGTCATGCCGTAGGCGAAGATCTGGAGCGAGCCCATCGACAGCTCCGCCCCGCCCAGTGCACAGAGGACGCCGCCGAGGCAGAGGGCGTAGAGGCGCATGCGCGATGGACTGACGCCGACGCTCCGCGCCGCAAAGGGGTGCTCACCACAGGCGGTGAGCTGCAGCCCCCAACGGCTGCGGCGGACCAGCACCCAGACGGCGAAGACGACGAGGGGCATCAGCACGACGAGAACCGACAGAACACCGAAGGCGCCGAACGCAGGCCCGAGGCGCGGCAGGCCGTAGGGCGCGTTGACCGAGGCCTGGCTGCCATAGATGGCCTGGACGGCGAGATCGGTTCCGCCCAGGCCGAGCCCGGTGAGGCCGAGGCCGGCGATGATGGGGTTGGCGCGGAGTTTTTCGATGACGAACCACAGCAGCGCCGAGGCGAGGACGCAGAGCGCGATGCCGATGCCGAGGCCGACCACGAGCGAGCCGGTCTGCACCACGCCGAGCACCGCCGAGCAGGCCCCGATGATCATCAGGCCCTCGAGGCCGAGGTGCCAGATGCCGGCGCGCTGGGCGAGCACGCCGGCGAGGGTGACGTAGACCAGCGGCGTGCCGGAGCGGAGGATGGCGACGATCGCGTCTTCCATCAGGCGGCGCTCCGTCGCGAACGGAAGAGATTGGTCAGTCGTTTCGGCCACGCCCGCGCCGTGATGAAGAGGGCGATCGCGGCGTTGATGATGTCGATGGCCGCGGCCGGAAGCCCGGCGAGCACCGGCAGGTAGAGCCCGGCCGCGGCGAGACCGCCGAAGAAGACGGAGACGAACGCCGTGGCGAGAATCGAGAGGTTGGCGACGAGGGCGATCAGGATGGCGGTGAAGCCGTGAGTCGGCAGCATGCCGCTCGACAGCCGCCCGATCGGCCCCATCACCTCGATCGTCCCGGCCAGCCCGGCGAGCGCCCCGCCAAGGACGAAACCGGCGAGGCCGAGGCGCGAGAGCCTCGCCCCCTGCCACACGACCATGATCGGGTTGCGGCCGGCGAGGCTCGACAGCACGCCGAAGGACGTCCGGTTGACCAGCACCCAGGCGCCGATGCCGACCAGCACGCAGATGGCGATGATGGCGGGCGACAGGGAATTGGCCGCGCCGATCCGGTAGATCGCCTCGACCGGTCGGCTCGACGCCGCCTGGCCGGTGCCGGAGGGATCCTTGAGCGGCCCGGAGGTGACGTAGACGAGGAACAAGCCGGCAAGGAAATTGCCCATCAGGGTGGTGATGACCTCATCGGTCCCGGACCTGACTCGGAGGAGGCCGGGCCACAGCGCCCAGACCGCGCCGCCGACGATGCCCGCGAGGAAGGTGAGCGGGATGACCAAGGCCGGCGGATAGCCGGTGAGACCATCGACGACGAAGGTGGCGGCGATGGCGCCCATGTAGAACTGGCCCTGGGCGCCGATATTGAAGAAGCCGCAGCGGAAGGAGATGACGACGCCGGTGGCGGTGAGAAAGAGCGGAAGCGCCCAGCGCAGGCTGTTCTGCCAGGCGCGGGCGGAAAGGAAGGCGCCTTCGGCGATGCTCTGGAACATCAGCCACGCCGAGTAGCCGGCAAACTCGAAAATGATGCCGCAGAGAATGAGGCCAATCAGCACGAAGACCAGCGCGCGGAAAACCTGGGTGAGCGGACCGATCATCGTCCGGCCCCGGTCATGGCGGCGCCGACTTCGCCAAGGTGATAGGGCGGACGGAACTCGCCGCTGATCCGCCCCGACAGCATGACGACGACGCGGTCGGAAATATCGAACAGCTCATCGAGGTCCGACGAGATCAGGAGGATGCCGCAGCCCCGCGCCTTCGCCTCGCGAAGGGCGCGCCAGACGAAGGCGGTGGCGCCGACATCGAGGCCGCGGGTCGGCTGGGCGGCGATGATCAGCGTCGCGGTCCCGTCGATCTCGCGGGCGAGGATCACCTTCTGCGCATTGCCGCCCGAGAGCGAGCCGGCCAGCTGGCTGGAACTCGAGAAGCGGACGTCCCAGGTCTTGAGCGAGTCATCGCAGTCGCGGCGAAGACGCGCCGGATTGATGAGATTGAGGAGGCCGCCGAGCAGGAGGGTGCGAGCCGACCAGTTCTCCCACAGCGGGCTGGACAGGCTGAGCCCCTCGGTGTTGCGCTCGAAGGGGATGACGCGGAGCCCGGACGCGCGCCGCTCAACCAGCGGGCGTCTCGTCACATCGTCGCCATTGAGGACGATGGCGCCGCGGGCAAGATCGGCGAGATCGGCCACAGCGCGGACCAGCGTCCGTTGGCCATTGCCCTCCACACCGGCAACACCGACGATCTCGCCACGGCCGACGGCGAGCGAGATGTCCCGGAGGGCGGGGCCTTCCGTGTCGGCACGGGTGCTCACGCCGCGTAGCTCGAGGACCGGCACCGACCGTTCCGCCGCCATCGCGGGCGTTGTCGCCTCGTGCTCGGGCTCGTCATCGGCGCCGACGAGCGCCTCACGGTCGATCGTCGAGAGCGATTCGAGGCCCGATCCGATGATCGCCGAGGCCAGATGCCCAGCGTCGGTTTCGGCGGTTGGGATCGGCCCCTCGATCAGCCGGCCGCCCCGCAGCACGGTGACGGTCTCGGCGACCGACAGCACCTCGCGGATCTTGTGCAGGATCAGAAGGATAGTGACGCCGTTCGCCTGCATGACCCTGAGGCGTGCGAACAGGTTGTCAATGCCCGACGGCGAGAGCACGGCAGTCGGCTCGTCGAGGATCAGGACCTTGGCGTCGGTGACGAGGGCTCGCGCGATCTCGACCGCCTGCTGGGTCTCGACCGGCAGGTCGCGGATGCGCTCGCGCGGAGAGACGGTGACGCCGAGGGATTCAAGGTGCCGGCGCCAGCGTCGCTGGAGCTCGCCACGGGTGAAGACGCCCCGCCCGCTTGCGGCGCCGAACTCCATCGCCTCGGCGACGGTGAACGACGGCGGCAGTGCGAAGCTCTGGTGGACGAGCTCGATGCCGGCCGCCCGTGCGGCGCCGACGCTGCCGACCGGGACCTCGCGGCCGCCGATCGCCAGCGTGCCCCGCACCGGCTGGACGATTCCGGCGGCGACGCGGGCAAAGGTGGTCTTGCCCGCGCCGTTCTGTCCGACCACGGCGTGGATCTGCCGCGGCGCGAACCCAACGCTGACATCGATCAGCGCCTTGACGTCCCCGTACTCGACGGAGACGCCACGGCATTCGATCGCGTTGGGCCCGGACGTCATCGCGCCTGAGCGGTCCGAGCCGGACTCAGAGCTCGGTGTTGAACGGCACCTTGAGCGTGCCGGCGATGATGTCGGCCCGCGCCTTCTCGATCTCCGGCCAAATCTCCTTGGCCTTGGCGACAAGGTCCGACGGGCCCTGCTCGACCCAGACCGGCGAGAGCACGAAGTCGATGACGCCGGTGCCGAGGCCGGTGGCGAGGTGGCCACCCTTGAAGTCCGGACCGATCGCCTTTGAAACCTCGTTGTAGAGCGATTGGCCGAAGTCGAGGGCGACCAGCGCCGCGACCGTCTTCGGACCGAGGGCATACTGCGCCGGCGAGATCGCCGAGACCATGCGTCCCTCGCCCTCGTTGGCGGCCTGGATGATGCCGGTGTCGGTGGCGGCCGAATCGGTCTGGATGTAGTCGACCCCGTCCTGGTACATCTGCGTCGCGATCTCCTGGCCCTTGGCAGGGTCCTGGAACGAGCCGGCGAAGGCGCCGGTCACCGTGATGTCCGGGCTGACGCTCGCCGCCGCCGCCTTCATCGCGTTGAGGTCGGCATTGAGCGGCGGCAGGCTCACCCCGCCGATGTAGCCGAGCTTGCCGCTCTTCGACACCTTCGCGCCGAACAGGCCCGACAGGTAGCAGCCGAGATAGTAGTCGTAGGACACCGTCACCACGTTCGGCATCGGCGGGTCGAAGGGGTCGCCGAAGATCTGGATGAACTTGGTGTCCGGGTAAGACGGTGCCAGCGCCTTGATCGGCTCCGCCACCTCGTTGAAGGTGCCGGCGATCACCTTGGCGCCGGCATCGGCGAGGCTCTGGTAGATCGATGGGAAGGTCGCCGAATCCTGTGCGTAGATGGTTCGGATCGGGAAGCCCTTCTCTTCGGACAGCTTCTTCAGCGCGGCGATCATCGAATCGATCGGGCCGTTGTCGCCGGCCGCCTGGGTGTGGATCAGCGCCACCAGCCCACCATCCTGGGCAGAGGCAAATCTCGGCAGAGCCATGCTCCCCGCCGCGCCGGCAAGAGCCGCACCTGCCGACGTCTTCAGAAACCCGCGACGCGAAACCGCGCCGAGATCAAAACCTGATTTCTTGCTCATCCCTGTTCCCCTCGTTCGGCGGCGCGCGTGTCGCCACGCCGCTGTCGTGACCCGATTGTCGTCCGGCGCTCACGCGCGACCTGTCTCCGCCTGATGCGAATCCCGTGCCGCTGCCACAGGCGTCGCTGCGCGACGGCCGGTGGCCGGAGACCGGGAATGTCGAACGGAGTTGCGGCAGGCCGGGCGCGTGCGATGCGGACAACACAGCTCAGAACGCATCGGATCAACCTCCCGGCTCGCGGCAAGGACAGACGATAGACGCAACTTGACCGAATGGTCAACTTTCTTGAATGCCCGCGATCTTGACGCTTCGGTCAAGTTCTTGGTGAAAACGGTGCCATCGCCGCCGGCGCCGCTTCAGGGCTCCTCCTCGACAGTGATGGCAAGCCCGGCAGTGCCTAGCCGAGCGGCGGCGAAGAGGCGGTCGGGCGGAGAATCTTCACCTCCTGAGTCTCGATCGCGCCCATTTCCCAGATCGCGCCGATATAGGCCTGCCATTCAGGGTCGGCATTCATTGCCGACCGGCGCCGGTCGCGATCGTCGAGGCTGTCCCAGCCCCACAGGATCACGACCTGGTGGATGTTGCCGAACTCGGTGGTGAAGAGGCCGAGGAAGGTGCCGAGATGACGCTTCTGGATCGGCAGTCCCTCGCCCTCGTATTTCCTGAGCCACGGCTGCAGCGTGCCCGGCCGGAAGGTGTAGGTGCGATGTTCGACGAGCACGGGCCTGTCCTCCTTCAGCGAGCCGCACGCATCATGTCGGCGGCCTTCTCGCCGATCATGATGGTCGGCGCATTGGTGTTGCCCGAAGCGATGACGGGCATGATCGAGGCATCGGCGACGCGGAGCCCGGCGATACCGTGAACCTTGAGCTTATGGTCGACGACGGCTTCCTCGTCCGGACCCATCTTGCAGGTCCCGACGGGATGGAGGGTGGTGCCGCCGGCCTGCTTCAGCCACTCGAACAGGGCGGCGTCGCTGACCTTGTCCGGACCGGGGGCAAGCTCGGGGCCGATCACGTCGGCGAAGGCCGGCTGGCGCATCACTTCGCGGAGCAGCCGCACGCCGGCGACGGTGGTGCGCTTGTCGAACTCGGTTCCGAGGTAGTTGGCGAAGATCTTCGGCGGATCGCGCGGGTCGGCCGAGCGGAGCGTCAGGTGTCCCCGCGCCTCGGGATTGACCGGACCGACGCGAATGGTGACCCCGTGATTGTCGCCGACCCGGGCGCTGCCCCGCAACTTGGGCCAGTGGAGGTTGGCGGTCTTCTCGAGCGCTGGCATGAAGTGGGCCTGGATGTCCGGCGCCACCAGTCCCGGCCGCGAGCGAAGGAAGGCCCCGCCCTCGTAGGGAAACGTGGTGGCGACGCCGGTGCCGAACAGCGCGCCCTTGACGATGGCAGATGTCAGCCGGTCGACGCGAAGGTCGCTGTAGAGCGAAACCGGCTGGGTGATCTCGTAGACCAGGCAGACGTCGACATGGTCCTGGAGGTTGCGGCCGACGCCAGGCAGATGGCGCACCACGTCGATGCCGTGGGCGCGGAGTGCGTCGGCATCGCCGATGCCGGACAGCATGAGGATATGCGGTGAGCCGACCGCACCCGCCGAGAGCACGATCTCCCCGGCCGCAAAGGCGCGGTAGTGCGAGTCGCCGCGCATATAGTCGACGGCGACGGCGCGGCCATCCTCGACGACGATGCGTTCGGTCAGCGCGTGGGTGACGACGCTAAGGTTCGGCCGGCGCATGGCCGGGCGAAGGAAGGCCCGCGAGGTCGAGCAGCGCTTGCCGTTGCGAATGGTGAAGTCATAGCGTCCGAAACCGTCCTGCCCGGCGCCGTTGAAGTCGTCGTTGCGGGCATGGCCGGCCTCAACGCCGGCCTCGACGAAGCGGTCGAACAGCGGATTTTGGCCGCGCGCGCGGCAGACCGCGAGCGGCCCGTCGCTGCCGTGGAAGGCGTCGCTGCGCTCGGCATGGGTCTCGGACTTGCGGAAGTAGGGCAGCACCTCGGCATAGGACCAGCCGGGATTGCCCATCTGCGCCCAGCGGTCGTAATCGGCGGCGTTGCCGCGAACGTAGATCATGCCGTTGATGGTGGAGCTGCCGCCGAGTGCCTTGCCGCGCGGCCAGTAGATGCGGCGATTATCCAGCTCCGGCTCCGGCTCGGTGTCGAAACGCCAGTTGTAGATGCCCGAGTGCATGAGCTTGCCCATCAGCATGGGCAGGCGGACGAGCGGATGCCGGTCCGGGCCACCGGCCTCGAGCAGCAGCACCGAGCAGTCCGGATTCTCGGACAAGCGATTGGCGAGCACGCAGCCGGCCGAACCGGCTCCGATCACGATGTAGTCGTAGGTATCGACCGCCGCACTCACCATGACACCGGCTCCGCGCCAAGGGTGACGAGCGCCCGGTTGCAGGCGACGAACGGGTTCTCCAGCGCCAGCACCTTTTCGGCGAAGGCCGGGTGCTCGCGGATGACGGAGGCGACGCCCGGCGGCGTCCGATCCGGACCGATGCCGGCTTCGGCCAATGCATCCGCTGCCTGGCCGCCGAAGCCCATGAAGACGATCGGAGCGCCGCGCCTGGCAAGGTGGCGAAGGATGGCGACGAGGACCGGCCGCCACAGCGGAAGATGGCCGCGGACCTGGTGCGGGTCGCCCTCGACCCTGAAACGGCTGAGGGTGAAGGACGAGTTGAGGAGGAGGACACCCTGTCCGACCCAGCGGTCGGCAATCTCGGCCGCCGGCTCAAGATCGATGCGGCCCGCCTCGATATCGGCGATCAGCCGCTCCCAGTCGTCGATCGATCGCGCATAGCCGGCATCCCCGGTCCGGGCCGCCGCGATCAGCTGCATCCAGGTCCGGATGCTCTTCGAGAACATCTTTTCCAGCTCGCGCCAGCGGGCGACATTGCCGGCCTCGAAGGCGCGGCCGGTGGCGAACGCGGCGCAGGGATAGGGATCCTGGCCAAGGATGACGACACGGACGCTCTCCGGCGCGATGCCGTCGAAGGCATGGAAGACATGGGCGCCCCTGGGGGCGCCGGGATAGACCCGGCCGCGGCGGGCGGGAAAGACCGGTTCCCACGGCTCCAGGGTCAGCGCGGGATCGATGCGATCGAAGCCGGGCTCGACACCGGCGACCACCGCCTGCCACGCCGGGTCCAGGTCATCCCGCCAGCCGGCGAGGGTCTCGCGCATCGCCAGATCGAGGGGAAGGGGCATGGGCAGGTCTCCGAAGCCTCCGGAGCATAGGCGAAACCTGACGCTTGCGTCAATTTTTCAATCGCCCCGGCCTGACGCCGGCGTCCACTTCGGATATGGACATGGACACTGCCGCCGGCGAATCATCGCCGCGCCCGAGGATGCGGGAGGATCGCGCGGATGAAGAAGGGAAAGACCGCCGCTCGCGGCGTCAGCGCCGATACCCGCATCGCGGCGCGAAACAAGAAGACGATCCTCGAAGCGGCGATCGGCGTGTTCACGGCCAAGGGCTATGACGGCGCCAGCATTGCGGAGATCGCCAAGCGATCCGGCCTGCCGAAGGCCAATGTCTACTACTACTTCGGCTCCAAGGAGACGATCTACCGCACCATCATCGGCGACCTGATCGGCGAATGGGACCGCGCCCTCGATCATCTCGATCCGGCGCGGGAGCCGGCGGAGGCGATCGCCGGGTATATCCGAGCCAAGCTCGACTTCTCGCGCCGGCATGCGGCGCAGTCGCGGATGTTCGCCAACGAGGCGGTGCATGGCGGCCGCTTCGTGACCCGCAAGGACCGGAACCACATGCTCGCCGTCACGCTCGAGAAGGCAAAGGTGTTCGAGGCGTGGGCCGCCGCCGGCAAGATGGACCCGGTCGACCCGATCCATCTCTTCATCCTGCTGTGGGGGGCGACCCAGTACTACGCCGACTTCGACGTTCTGGCGAAGAGCCACCTGCAGACGCCCCGCCTCGGCGCCAGCGACTTCGAGCGCGCGGCCGAGACCATCACCGCGATCGTTCTGAAGGGCTGCGGCGTCGTCCTCCCCGGGCCGGCAGCTCAGCGCGGGCCAAGCAGGGCAGCAAGGCTCCGCGGCTGAGGCAGAGGACGACTGAAGTCGAGGCCGGAAAGCAGGTCGACGAGGTGGCTTCGCATCAGGTCGGCGGCTCGGTCCGCCGCGCCCTCCGCGAGGGCATCGACGAGGGCGCTATGGGCGTGGCGCTCGCAGATCGTGTCGGGGCGATGCCAGTAGAGCGACACCACCAGCGACGAGCGCGACGTCAACTCGCGGATGAAGCCCTCCAGAATCGCGTGCTCGGCGATCTCGGCGATGCGGATGTGAAACGAGGCCGACAGCGCGATCGCCCGATGACGATCGTCGGCGGCCATCGCGTCCCGCTCGTCCTTGAGGTGACGGCGGAGTGCCGTGATGTCGGCCTTGGTCGCCCGCGCCGCCGCGAGCGACGCCGCCCGCGGTTCGAGCAGTGACCGCACTTCGAAGACCTGGCGCGCCTCCTCGACGGTGGGCTTGGCGACCTGGGCGCCGCGATTGGGTTCGACCACCACGACGCGCTCGTGCGCCAGAGCCTGCAGCGCGGCGCGAACGATGGTGCGACTGGCGCCAAACGCGGCTCCGATCTCATCCTCTGGCAGCCGGGTCCCCGGCGGCAGGCGGTGATCGAGAATGGCGGTCAGCAGGCCGGCATAGACCGTTCGGACCCGCTCGCTGCGCAGCGGCGAGGGGGTGCCGGCTGCGGCACGACGACGGCGCTCACTGGCCGCTTCCCGGATGCTCACGTCAACCCCCCGTCAAATGACGAGCCGTCTTAGCACAACCGATTTGCGGCCGACCGTCCACAATCATCGTATACAATAGTGCACACATTTTCGGCGCGAACTGGCTAGAATCCGCGCTTGTCCCCCCGAACGGCCGCTGCTGTCGGCAGAGCCTGTGAAATTTCCGCGCTCGCCCCGGATTGGCACGCCGCTTGCCAATCCTATCGCCGGCAGTTCGGGAGACGTGAGACATGCGGCAGCCCGCCGACGTGGAACTCGTCGCCGTGACCAAGCGCTACGGCGATACGGTCGCGGTGGACAACATCTCGCTGAAGATCGCGGCCGGCAGCTACTGCTGCCTGCTCGGTCCTTCGGGATGCGGCAAGACCTCGACGCTGCGGATGATCGCCGGGCACGAGACGGTGACCATCGGCGACATCCTGCTCGGCGCCGAGAACATCACCGACCAGGCCCCCGCCGCCCGCGGCACGGCGATGATGTTCCAGAACTACGCTCTCTTCCCGCACCTCAATGTCCGCGACAACGTCGCCTTCTCGCTGAAGATGCGCGGGGTTCAGCGCGCCGAGCGCTACGCCAAGGCCGACGCGATGCTGAAGCTGGTGGCGATGGAGACCTACGCCGAGCGCCTGCCGGCGCAGTTGTCCGGCGGCCAGCAGCAGCGCGTCGCGCTCGCCCGGGCGCTCGTCACCAACCCATCGATCCTGCTCCTCGACGAACCGCTCTCCGCGCTCGACCCGTTCCTGCGGATCAAGGTCCGCGCCGAACTCAAGCGCCTGCAGCGCGACCTCGGCATCTCGTTCATCCACGTCACCCACAGCCAGGAGGAGGCGATGGCGCTCGCCGATCTCGTGGTGGTGATGAGCGACGGCCGGATCGAGCAGGCGGGCCCGCCGCGACAGGTGTTCGAAGCGCCGCGAACCGAGTTCGTGGCGCGCTTCATCGGTGGCCACAACATCATCTCGGTCGACGGCCGCAAGGTCAGCATCCGCGCCGACCGCATGCGGCTCGTCGACGCCGGAGCGCAGCCGGACACCCGCACCGTCGTCGTACGCGACGTCGAGTACCAGGGAACATCGGTCCTGGTGGGGCTCGCCGCCGATGACGGCGACCTCACCGCGGTAGTGCCCGACCGGGTCTTCTTCGGGCGGCCGTTTGCGGCCGGCGACACGGCGGCGATCGCGTTCGACCACGCCGACATCCATGAACTGGCCGCCTCCGCCTGAGCGGGGGCATCAACACGGAGAACGATGCATGACCAACGGTAAGAAGAAGGGCCTGTCGCGGCGTGCCATGCTGAAGGGGACCGCCGCGGCGGCGGGCCTCGCGGCCGGCTCGGGCGCCATCACCGGCTTCCCGACGATCTGGGCGCAGTCGAACATCACGCTGCGCCAGTTCGGCACCGGCGTGTCCAACCTCAACGCCATCGCCGAGCGGTGCAAGCAAGACCTCGGCATCACGCTGGAGATGACCGCGCTCGATTCCGACGCGACCGCCCAGCGCACCGTGACCCAGCCGGACTCCTACGACATCGCCGACATCGAATACTGGATCTGCAAGAAGGTCTTCCCGGCCGGCGTGCTCCAGCCGATGGACACGAACAAGATCAAGTACTTCGACAAGATCGTGCCGCTCTTCATCACCGGCAAGCTGACGCCGGACTCGGTGATCGCGCAGGGCACGGCGCCGCATACGGTCGGCTTCGTCGAGGGCATGGACTCGACCACCTTCGCCAAAGAGCCGACCCAGTGGATGACGCTCATCCCGACGATCTACAACGCCGACACCCTCGGTATCCGGCCGGACCTCGTCGGCCGCGAGATCAAGAACTGGAAGGACATCCTCGACCCTGCCTTCAAGGGCAAGACCTCGATTCTCAACATCCCGTCGATCGGCATCATGGATGCCGCCATGATCTGCGAATCCGCCGGCATCATCACTTACGGCGACAAGGGCAACATGACCAAGGAGGAGATCGACACCACGATCGACTTCCTGATCAAGACCAAGAAGGACGGCCAGTTCCGTGCCTTCTGGAAGACCTTCGACGAATCCGTCAACCTGATGGCCTCGGGCGAGGTGGTGATCCAGTCGATGTGGTCGCCGGCAGTGGCGGCGGTGCGCTCCAAGGGCGTGCCTTGCGTCTACCAGCCGCTCGAGGAGGGCTACCGCTCGTGGGGCGGCGGTCTCGGCATCGCCAAGCACCTCTCCGGAGCACAACTCGACGCCGCCTACGAATACATCAACTGGTATCTCTCCGGCTGGGTGGGCGCCTACCTCAATCGCCAGGGCTACTACTCGGCGGTCCTCGAGACCGCCAAGGAGAACATGACCCCGAACGAGTGGGGCTTCTGGATGGAAGGCAAGCCCGCCGAGGAGGACATCCTCTCGCCGGAGGGCAAGGTGATGGAGAAGACCGGCGCCGTCCGCGACGGCGGCTCGTTCTACGACCGCATGGGCCATGTCGCCTGCTGGAACGCGGTCATGGACGAGGACCGCTACATGGTCTCCAAGTGGAACGAGTTCATCGCTTCGTGAGCGAGGCCGCCACCACCACGACGATGCCGGGACCGGGCGCAGACGCCGCGGCCCCGGCGCGCACCGCTCCCCCCGCCGAACGGCGGGGGGCTTCGGCGCGCAACATCGCCTCCTACCTGCAGGCGGCGCCGCTTGCGCTGATCCTGTTCGTGTTCCTGCTGATCCCGATCGCCACGATCGTCGTGGTGAGCTTCTGGGACTACGACTTCGCCCGCATCATCCCCGATTTCGTTCTCACCAACTACAAGGAGGCGCTCGGGTCGAGCGTCACCTGGCGGACCTACCTCAACACCCTTCGCTATGCCGCCATCGTCTGGGCGCTGACGGCCGTCATCGGCTTCATGACTGCCTATTTCCTGGCCTTCTACGTGCGCAGTGCGACGATGCAGATGGTGCTGTTCCTGGTCTGCACCGTGCCCTTCCTCACCTCCAACATCATCCGCATGATCTCGTGGATTCCGTTTCTCGGCCGGAACGGCCTGCTCAACTCGGCGCTGATCCATATCGGCATCGTCGACGAGCCGCTCGAGTTCCTGCTGTTTTCCGATTTCGCCGTCGTGCTCGCCATGGTCCACCTCTACACGCTGTTCATGGTGGCGCCGGTGTTCAACACGCTGATGCGCATCGACCGTTCGGTGGTCGAGGCAGCCCGCGACGCCGGCGCCAGCGGCTGGCAGACCCTCACCAACGTCATCATTCCGCTCGCCAAGCCGGGCATCGCCATCGGCTCGATCTTCGTCGTCACCCTGGTGATGGGCGACTTCATCACCGTCCGCTTCATGTCGGGCGGGCAGAGCGCCTCGGTCGGCCTGATGATGGCCAACCAGATCTCGCTGCTGCAGTATCCCGCCGCCGCCGCCAACGCCGTCATTCTCCTGATCACGGTGCTGATCATCGTCGCGGCCATCATCCGCCTCGTCGACATCCGTAAGGAGCTCTGAGATGCGGCGTGACGGCCGGCGCGGACCCGCATTCTGGCTGCTCGGCGGCTTCTTCGTGCTGTTCGTCCTGTTCCTCTACGGGCCGCTGTCGACGATCGTCCTGCTCTCCTTCCAGGGACCGGACGGCGGCCTGACCTTCCCGATGAACGGGGTTTCGCTGAACTGGTTCAGGAACCTCTTCGAAAAGCAGGCGGTCGGCGACTTCGGCGGCTCGTTCCTCCGCTCGCTGATCCTCGGGGTGATGGTGATGGCGACCACTGTGGCGGTCTCCCTACTCGCCGGGCTCGCCTTCCGGCGGCGCTTCCGCGGCGCGACCTTCCTGTTCTACCTCGCGGTCGCCAGCCTGATCGTGCCCTCGATCCTGGTCAGCCTCGGCGTCGGCCTCGGCTTCCAGATCGCCGGCGTCCCGCCGGCCTGGTATTCGTCCGCCTTCGGCGCGCAGCTCACCTGGACGTTGCCCTTCGGCCTCCTCATCATGTTCGCGGTCTTCAACCGCTTCAACCGCTCCTACGAGGAAGCGGCTCGCGACCTCGGCGCCTCGTCCTGGCAGACCTTCAGCAACGTCGTGCTGCCGATCATCCTGCCGAGCCTGATAGGCGTCGGCCTGTTCGGCTTCACCCTCTCCTATGACGAGTTCGCGCGCACGCTGATGACGGCGGGCACGTTCAACACGCTGCCGCTCGAGATCTACGGCATGACCACCAACGTCACGACACCCGTGCTCTACGCGCTGGGGACGCTGACCACGCTGTTCTCGTTCCTCATCATCCTCGGGGTGCTGGCGACAATCCTCGTGCTTCGGGCGCGGCGCGCACGCCGCACGGCCGGCTAGACGCGGCGATGCGCATCAACGTCGTCAACCCCAACACCACGGCGAGTATGACCGCCAAGATCGCCGCCGCCGCGGAGGCTGCGGCAACGCCGGGCACCGAGATCCGCGCGGTGCAGCCCACCGAGGGGCCGCCTTCGATCGAGGGTTACTTCGACGAGGCGCTGAGCGTGCCGGGGCTGCTCAGCGAGATCGTCGCGGCCGACCGGGGCGGGGTCGACGGCCATGTCATCGCCTGCTTCGACGACACCGGGCTCGACGCTGCGCGGGTGATCGCCCGGGCGCCGGTGGTCGGGATCGGCGAGGCCGCGGCCCACCTTGCCGCCCTCGTCGCCGGCCGCTTCTCGGTGGTGACCACGCTGTCGCGCTCGATCCCCGCGCTCGAGCACAATCTCGTCCGCTACGGCCTCGCCAGTCGCTGCGCCCGCGTTCGCGCGTCGGAAGTACCGGTTCTGGAGCTGGAGGAACCGGGATCGGCGGGACGTGTCAGGATCGCCGCCGAGATCGCGCTGGCGCTCCGCGAGGACGGGGCCGAGGCGATCGTGCTCGGCTGTGCCGGCATGAGCCACTTCGCGGAGGAACTGTCGGCCGAATTCGGCGTGCCCGTGGTCGAGGGCGTGGCGGCGGCGGTCCGTCTGGTCGAGAGCCTCGCCGCGCTCGGCCTCCGAACCTCCAAGATAGGGGCCTACGCGCCGCCCCGCGCCAAGGCCTATTCCGGGCCGTTCGCCGGGCTCGTCACCCACGCCTGACAGCTTCAGGCGAGCGCCTCGAGCCGGTCGGCGAGGGCCTTGAGGCCCCAGACCCGCGCCAGCGCCGCCCCCTTGTCCCAGGTCGGCACCATGTCGGGCAGCGGCGGGATCGGCGCCGCGGCGTCCATCGTCGCGAGGCGCCGATAGAGCCGAAGCTCCTCGGCCTGGCCGGCGAACCGCCCGTCGGCAAGGGCATCCTCCAGGGTCGCGTATCTGCCGAGGAGGGCCGCCGCGCCCTTCGGCCCGGTGCCGCGGGCACCGGGAATCCTGTCGGAGGGATCGCCGCGAAGGGCGATGAAGTCCGGCACCTGCCTTGGGTCGACACCGTAGCGCTCGCGGACCTCGGCGGGGCGGATCCGCGCCACCTCGCCGGCCCGGAGCGGATGGATGATGGTGGTTCGATCCGAGGCGAGCTGGAAGGCGTCGCGGTCGCCGCTGGCGACGATGACCGTGCCGCCCCGCGCCTCCTCGGCGGCGACGGCGGCGGCGAGGAAATCGTCGGCCTCGAAGCCGGGCGCCCTGGCGTTGGCGAAACCGCAGGCGGCAACCAGCTCGGGCAGCGCGTCGAGCTGGACGATGATGTCGCGGTCGAACTGCCGGCCACCCTGATAGGGCGCGAACAACCTCTGACGCCAGTTGGGCGTGGAGAGCGTATCCCAGGCGCAGAGAACCGCGCGCGGCGTCTCGGCCTCGAAGAAGCGGATCAGGTAGTTGGCGAAGCCGACGATGGCCCCGCCCCCGCTGCCATCAGCACGGCGGACGGTCTTCGGCACGGCGTGATAGGCGCGGTGGGCGAAGGAATCGCCGTCGATGACGAGCAACGGCCGCTGGCTGGCGGTCATGGTGGCACTGTCCCTCGCGCTCTTGACGGCACCGCGCCGCGCACCGGCGCCGGGTGCCTTCGGTTTCGGGGGAGCGACCGTCTTCGGCGTGAGGCGCACGGCGACCCAGTCCCCGCTCCGCCCCGGCCCGTAGGGCGCGTCGCTCCGCTTGGAGACGATGCCGGCGACGCCCATGCCCTTGGCCGCGGCCAGCATCTCGCGGCCGTCGACAGCGAGGTGCGCGCTGAAAGCGATCGGCCCTTCGCCGGCCTCGTCGAGGAGGGCCTTCAGCACCCGCTTCCGCTCGGCGAGGGGCGCGGCCGTGAGGTCGAAGCCGTCGAGATGAAGGAGATCGAAGACGTAGTAAACGAGCCGGTCCTGTCGCCCGTCGGCAAGGTCGCGGGCGAGGGCCGCCGGGTCGCTCCGGCCCGCTGCGTCCTGGACGATGACGACGCCATCGAGGACGATGCGGTTGACCGGCAGGCGCCGGACGGCCTCGGCGATCCGCGGCAGGCGCGGCGTCGCCGCATGGCCGGCGGCATCGTAGAGGGCCAGCCGGCGCGGCTCGGCCTGGGCCTCGATGCGCGCGCCCTCGAACAGGATCTCGTGGACCCAATCCGCGCCGCGCGGCGGAGTCCTCGCCGCGGCCGGCATCGACGGCGGCACGAAGCCGGCGATCGGCGCCGGCCGCGCGCCCGAGAGCATGCGGGCGAGGAAGCGGCTCGCCGACCGCCGCCCCTCCGGCACCACCTTGAACCGACCGCCCTCCGCCATGCGCGCCTCCCCGGCGCGCACTCTACCTCACGGCCGCCGGTTCCGCGCCGGCGCGATCGGTCTATCCCGCCCTAACGCCTCCTGCCGGCGCGCGCGATGGCGCCCCGCGGAAAGTGCTCGGCCCAATATTTGAGCCAGAGCTGGTAGGGGGTGAGGGCGTCGTCGCCGCCATAGGCGCCGGCCTTGATCCGGCCGATCTCCTCGTCTTCCCGCGCGAGCCGGCGGAGGAAGCCGTCGCGGTTGGCCGGCGCCACCTCCCGCTCCTCGCCCAGCTCGGCCGACCGGCGCCACTCGCGGGCGAGAATGCTGAGCACGATGGGCTGCATGTCGGCCCTCATCGCCTGGTAGCAGAGAGCGTTGCGCGTGGCGCAGGCCTTGGCGCGGCGACAAACCGTATGGGAGCAGGTGCGATGAAGCCTGAACATCGTGCCGACGCCCCGCAGGAACCGGGCGATCACCGGATCGAGCGATCCCACGCTGTGGCTTTCGGAGTCTGTGCTGTCCGTCGCAGTCATCGGGGGTTCCTTTCGCTCAAGGCATGGGCGCCCGTTCCCGCGGGCGCTATCGCTCCGGGTGATGGTCCTTCCGGTGTCGATCCCCGGCAAAGTGCCGAGGGTGGCGGGCGCATGAGAGACACCCGGTTGGCCCTCCGGGTGAGGGAGGACCGGAAAAGGGCGCCTCGAACGCGCCCGCCCGGCGACTTGTCGCCATCCGGTCCGCTCTCCGGCACGCCGGACGGACGAGGGTCCCTCGCGAGGAGCCACACGTCCCCACCGTCCCTCCCGGGCCCAAGCCGGTTGCCCGGAGGTTTCCCGGTCGGAACTGGTCCGACGCCCTTAAGGTGCGCCACACGCACAGCGAGTCGTAATGCTCGCGGGTTTTCCGGACGGCACCCCGGGACGGCGGCCGGACCTCTGGCCGGGTTACCCCGGACGAGAGGATTCCGCCGGCGCGGG
>JAGRKZ010000178.1 GCA_020442065.1 Bauldia sp. | reverse complement strand
AATACGAGGCCGACAAGGTCCGCCGGCTCGGCGCCGATGCGGCGAACCCGCACCGGGTCAAGTACAAGCGGCTGGTCAGGGCGTGATCAGGACGATGTCCGGGAAATAGGTGCGACAGCGCCGCGGATCGCGGGTCAGGATCGGAAGGCCTTCGGCCTCGGCATGGGCGCCGATGAAGAAGTCGGCGAGAAGGCTTGTGCGCGGACCACCGGCGGCGCGATACGCGGCGAAGGCGCGGCCGGCAAGAAAGAGACCTGACTCCGGCGTCCGCGCCAACCGAAGGCCAAGCGTATCGAGGTCGCGCTGCAGAGCGCCTTCGGCACTGTACCGGGCGGCAAGCTCAGCGTAGGTCACTTCGTTGATGCAGGGCATGCCAGTGTCATGAACGCTTTGCAGCGCCGCGGCCGACCAATCGAGCCAAGTCGGATCGGCGGTCAGCACGTCGATCGCGACGTTGGAATCGACGAGCGTCACTTCGACCGTTTCATGTGCCGGGCGACGAGCTCGGCGGGCGGATCCTCCGCCGGGTCGCCACGCAGCTCCCGCATCAGCTCGTCCGTGGTGATGCCGCGGATAGGCCTGCGCTTGGCGAGGGCGTAGAGCCGCGCAAGATATTCGTCCGACGCGCCGGCCTTCTCGATCAGAACGCCGCCGCTGGCGGTGGCGCGGACTTCGACGCGATCCCCCGGCCTGATGCCGACGGCGTCGCGCACGCTCTTCGGCAGGGTGACCTGACCCTTGACCGTAACGGTGGTGGCCATGGCGGCTTTCTCCGGTATTACTGGACAGGAGAAGTAATACTCGCGTCGGCTTCGGTCAACGGGACGGCGACGATGCAGGTGTCCCCGAAGGCCTTGACCCGGCACGGGCGCCGGGCTGATCTCGTCGCCATGTGCACGATCGCGATGCTCATCTGGGCGATCTTCCACCCGGCCGGCGAGCGGGTCTTCGTCATCCCGTCGTCAGCCATGGCGCCGACCATGATCCTCGGCGATCGGGTGGTGATGGCGCCCTACGGCGGCGGCGACGATCCGCGGCGTGGCGACGTGATCGCCTTCGCGCTGCCGCGCGATCCCTTCACGATCCAGGCCTTCAGGGTCGTCGGTCTGCCGGGGGACACCGTCCAGCTCGTTGACGGTGACGTCGTCCTCAACGGCGCGCCGCTCGCCCGCACGCCGGTCGGCGAACTCGCCATCGACTTCGGGTTCGAGACGATTCCGGCGGAGGCGTGGCGGGAGACGCTGCCCGACGGTCGCGCCTACACGGTCGCGGAGGCGGAACCGGACGGCTTCCTCGACGATACGCCGGCCTTTGCCGTCCCGGCGGGGCACACCTTCGTGCTCGGCGACAACCGCGACAATGCCGCCGACAGCCGTCTGCCCGAGCGGGTCGGTTTCGTGCCGCGGCCGATGATCGCCGGCCGGATGGACCACGTGCTGGCAAGCTGCAAGGACGACGGCCGGTTCCTGGCGGACCGCACCGGATTGCCCATCGGACCATGAGACCGTCGGCGGTTGACAACCACCGTCGCGGCATGGTGAGCCCATGCCCGCGCGGGCGGGGCGACGGCAGGGAAGGATTCGGGCATGCGGCGACCCTTGAGCGGCGGGCGGTTCGCAGTGATGGTGGCGTGGCGGCTCGCCGCCTTCGTGGCGCTGTCGCTGGCCGGGCCGTGGATCGCGAAGACCATTCAGGAGATCAGCCACTGCGCCGCCGATGAAGGCGTCTGCGCCGGGATTTCCATCGGAACCGGCACGCTGCTGCGCCCGCTGATCCTTCTTCTGCTCGCGCTTGCCCTCTTACGCCCGTGCTGGCGGCGGATGCGGGCGGTCGGGATGGCGGGGCTCGCCGGACTGATCGTGCCCGTCCTGCTCCTTCTCGACTGGCGCTCGCTCACCGTCTTCGGGCTCAACTACATCCCGGTGACGCCGAGCATGGGGCTGCTGCGCTCGGGTTTCCCGTTCTTCACCGTGCTGGCGCTGCTCATCATCCTTGTCCTTGTCGTGACGCGCACCGCCAGCGGACCGGGCGATTCGCTCTGGCGCCGCGGCGGCATCGTCGGCAAGCTGGGCTGGCTGGCGACGCTGGTGACGATCGTCGCCGGCGCCGCATCGACCGTCTTCTATCTCCTCTACGCCAGGGACATGGGGACGGTCGGGTTCGGATCGCCCCTGTTCGGCTACGCCATTCAGGCCGGGCATGTCGCGATCATCGCCGCCCTCGTCGCCATCGTCGGCATGCTCTGGGTGCTGCTGGGCGAGCTCTTCCGGTCCCGGGCGTCCGCGCCGGCCTAGGCCGCGGGATCAGTCGGCGAGCAGGCGGACCAGCCGGTTGGCGCCGACGAGGCGGTCGGCGAGCATCGCCGCCATGCCGCGATGGAGCCCGATCAGCGCCTCGGGCAGCTCGCTCTCCAGCCGCGCAAGCGCGTTCGCCGACAGCCGCCAGGCGACGAGTGGGGTTACGGCTTCGACCGAGGCGCTACGGGTCTTTCCGAGGTAGAAGGCGACCTCGCCGACGATCGAGCCCGGCCCCATGGTCGCGACCCCGATGCGCCCGTTGCCGGCCGCGAGCACCACCGCAGCGCGCCCGGCCTCGATGAAGTAGATGTCGCTCGACGGCGAGCCCTCGGCGATCAGGATCGCGCCCGGCGCGACCTCGACCCGCTCGAGATAGGCGGAGAGCCGCCGGACGGTGTCGAGGCCCGGGAGGATCGCGCCGAGAATCCCGGCGATTGGAACCGGCGCGTCGCCGGCGAGATCCGGGTCGAGCGCGTGGAGGAGGGCGTCCTCGCAATGCTTCAGGCCGGCATCGAGGTCGTCCATGAACAGGACCCTGGTATCCGGGCCCTCAACGAACGGCCCGGTGCGGCCGATCGCGGCGCGGACCGCCGGCGACATGCCGCAGCAGACCAGCGTGAAACGGCCGTCGCCGCTCGCCTCGGCGAGCTGGACCAAGCTCGTCGCCGTGCTCGAATCGAGTCCCGTCACCCGGTGGAAGTCGACGACCAGAAAACGGAACGGCTGCCCGGTCGGATTCTCGATCGCGTGGCGGATGCGGCGGCGCAGGCGGTCGGCGGTGCCGAAGAACAGGAAACCCTGGAGGCGGACGATCAGGATCGCCTCGCCCGCATCGCGGAGCAGGCGCCGCCGGTGCTCCGAGGTGTCGCCGGCGCTCTGGTAGTCGGCTCCGGTCATCACCGTCCGGACGATCTCGATGCGGCTGTACTCGACGACGAACAGCACTGCCGCCGCGATCAGGCCGACCACCAGCCCGGTGACGAGACCGTCCCAGACGATCACGGCGACGATCAGTAGAACGACCAGGTACTCCCAGAGCGGCAACCGCGGAAACGAGCGGATGAGCCAGTCGATCACGAGCGAAAGACCCACCCAGACAACCATCGCCGCGAGCACAGGCGTCGGCACATGGCCGAGGAGTGTGTGGCCGGTGGCGAGCGCCACCACGCAGATGGCGGCGACAACGAGCGCCGTCCCCGTCCCGGGTGCGCGGAGCCGCGCCGCGAGGAGTGTGAGCGGCACCGAATGGAACGCCAGCAAGCCGCCCCCGGCGCCGCCGACGAGGTTCTGCAGGCCGACCGAGCGCAACTCGCTATCGAGGTCAAGGTCGCGCCGCAGCGCCATCTCGATCGCGCTCACATTCATTGCGACCGTCATGACGCTCAGCATCGCCACGGCAGGCAGCACATGCACCGCTTCGCTGATGGCGCTCCAGTCGACCAGGCCGAGGTCGCGCAGCGGGACCGGTGGCCAGGCCGCCCCCTCGCGCGCGTAGTTCACCAGCCACCCGCCGACGCGGGCATCGACGGTATCGTAGCCGAGTGCCAGCGTGACGAGCAGGTAGATGAGCCAGCCCGCCGCCGCCACGCCCGGCAGAACGGTGCTCGGGGGAAAGCGGCGGACGAGCACAGTGATGGCACCGACCAGCGCCACGGTCGCCACGATTCGGAACTGGACCGACGGCTCGGCGAAGAAACCGAGGGTGGCGTGGTCCAGCCGGTGGCCAGTCGCCACGCCGAATCCGCCGCGCATGATGAGGAGACCCGCGCCGGCGAAGAAGCCGGCCATGACCGGGTAGGGGATGAAACGGATGAAGCGGCCGGCACGGAACCAGCCGAGGCCGAAGGCGAAGGCGCAAAGAGAGAAGCTCGCGAGACCGACGAAGGCGACCAACGTCGCGGCGGACGCCGCGGTGCCCTCGGCGCCGCCCGTCGCGGCAAGAAGCGGCGAGACCCCGCCCGCTAGTGCGGCGATTGGCACGGTCTGGGTAATCGACACCGTGCCGGGGAACGAGCCGGTGAACACAGCGATCACCGTGGCCGCGGCGGTGGCGTAGAGCGCCATGCTCATGGCGACCGGCGAAAGGGCGTGCGTCCCGCCGCCGAACAGGAGGAGGCCGAAGCCGGCCGACTGGATCACCGCGAGGAAGCCGCAGATCAGGCCCGCGCCGACCGCCCGCCCAAGCGCGACGCCTGGCGCGGGCGGCGGCACTGAGGAGCCTTCGGTCTTGGCCATGGCGGTGTCGCGGACCGTGATTCGGGAGGCGGCGAAGCGGATACCTCAGAGCGATAGCACTGACTTTGCCCGCGCGGGACTGTAAACGTCGGCGGCGAGTCGGAGGATCGGATCATGGCGGAGTGGTCGCCTGGGCAGTATCTCAAGTTCGAGGACGAGCGGACACGTCCGGCGGGCGAGCTTCTTGCCCGGGTGCCGCTCGACCGGCCGCGGCGCGTCCTCGATGTCGGCTGCGGGCCGGGCAACTCGACCGAGCTGCTCGCCGCCCGCTACCCGCAGGCCGAGATCGTCGGCATCGATTCCTCGCCGGAGATGATCGCCGCGGCGCGGAAGCGCCTGCCGGCGGCAGATTTCGCGGTCGCCGACATCTTCGCGTGGGAGCCGGCGGCGCCGTTCGACCTCGTCTACGGCAACGCCGTGTTCCAGTGGGTGCCCGACCATCTCGCCGTGCTCGCCCGCCTGCTCGACGGCTGTCCGCCCGGCGGGGCGGTGGCGATCCAGGTCCCGGACAACCTCAACGAACCCACGCACATGCTGATGGCGGCGGTGGCGCGGGGCGGGCCGTGGCGGGAGAAGTTCGTCGAGCCGATCCGGCGCGATCCGATCCCGCCGCCCGCGGCCTACTACGACCGGCTGAAGCCGCTCGCCGCCAGCGTCGATGTCTGGCACACCACCTACTACCACCTGCTCGCCGACGCGGCGGCGATCGTCGAATGGGTGAAGGGCACCGGGCTCCGCCCCTGGCTCGACCGCCTCGACGGCGCGGAGCGGGCCGCCTATCTCGCCGCCTATGCCGAGCGCATCGCCGAGACCTATCCGCCGCTGGTCGACGGCCGCGTCATGCTGCGCTTCCCGCGCCTGTTCGTGGTCGCGGTGCGGGCCTGAGCCGCCGCCGCGCCGACAGGCCGGGCAGAGGCGGGTGATTCACGAACAATTCACGCAGATTCCGGATGGCCGCTAGCAGTTCGTAACGATTTCGGCGCCATGCTGTCGGGAGCGGTTGTCCGCTCTCAGTTTCGGTATGGATGCGATGAGCCAGTCGGCGCAATCACGCAGTTCGGTGGACATCAAGACCGGCAATCCGATCGCCGAGACCATCCAGAGCATCAAGGATGCCCTCGACCTGTTCACCCGCAACCGGGTCGCCGGCGATGACGGCGGGAACACGCTCAGCGGCGGCGAAGGACGCGACGCTCTCTTCGGAGCGAGCGGCGACGACTCGCTTCAGGGAGGCGGAGGAGCCGACCTGCTCGCCGGCGGCAGCGGCAGCGACGCGCTCGCTGGCGGCAAGGGCGCTGACACCTTCGTCTTTGCAGAGCCCGGCGCGCCGGATCGAATCGTCGACTTTCACGAGAACGACACGATCGCTCTTGCAAAGGCCGCCTTCCCCGGCCTCGGGCCGAAGGGCGTTCTTGAGGCCGGGTATTTCCATGTGGGCGCGGAGGCGGAAACGCCGAAGCAGAAGATCATCTATGACGCCGACACCGGCTGGCTGCTCTATGCGCGACATGGTTCCGGGACCGAAGAGCCCGAGGCGATCGTCAAGGTCGGCAGCCACCTCGCCCGCTTCGACCACAGCGACATTCTCGTCGTCTGAGCCCACACTGCGGCGCGCGACCCGCGACGGAATGAACGGTCCAAATCGCGCGCCATGACGTGGTAAGGTCGCCGAGTCGGATCGAACGCCCTCGCGAGGCCCCTGCCGATGGAACTCGACGCCGTCTTCCTGTCGCGCCTGCAGTTCGCCTTCACGGTCGCGTTTCACATCATCTTCCCGTCCTTCACGATCGGGCTGTCGGCGTGGATCGCGACGCTGTTGGTGATGTGGCGGCGGACAGGGGAGGCCCGCTATCGCGAGCTCGCCCGGTTCTGGACGCGGATCTTTGCCGTCTCCTTCGCCATGGGGGTGGTCTCGGGCATCGTGCTCTCCTACCAGTTCGGCACCAACTGGAGCGAGTTCTCGCGGGTGGTGGGCAACGTCGTCGGCCCGCTGATCGGCTATGAGGTGCTCACCGCCTTCTTCCTCGAGGCGACCTTCCTCGGCGTCCTTCTGTTCGGCTGGAACCGGGTGCCCCCGGGCCTTCACGTCACCGCGGCGGTGCTGGTGGCGGTCGGCACGCTGTTCTCGGCCTTCTGGATCCTCTCGGCCAATTCCTGGATGCAGCATCCGGCGGGCCACATCGTCGAGAACGGCGTGGCGCTCCCGGCGGACTGGCTCGCGGTCATATTCAACCCGACCTTCCCGATGCGCTTCGCCCACATGGTGACGGCGGCGTATCTCACCACCGCCTTCGTCGTCATCGCCACCGGCGCGCGCCATCTTCTCGCCGGCAAGATGCCGGCGCACGCCACGACCATGGTGCGGATGGGCCTCGGGCTGGCGGTGGTGCTGGTGCCGCTCCAGCTCATCTTCGGCGACGAATCCGGGCGCGACGTGCTTCGCCACCAGCCGCCGAAGCTCGCCGCGATCGAGGGCAAGTGGGATGCCGGCACCGAGGGCCCGGTGCCGCTGGTGCTGTTCGCCATTCCCGACGAGGCCGGCGAGCGCAATCTCTTCGAGATCGCGGTGCCCTATCTCGGCAGCCTCATCGTCACCCGCAGCCTCGATGGCGGCTTCGCCGGGCTCAAGGCCTTCGCCCCTGACGACCGGCCGCCGGTGGCGCTGCCGTTCTTCGGCTTCCGCATCATGGTCGGCCTCTGGGTCATCATGGTGCTGGTGGCGTTCGGCGGGGCGTACTACTGGTGGCGGGGCCAGCTCGGCTCGGCGCGATGGTACCTCCGCTTCGCGTCGTGGAGCTGGCCGATCGGCTTCCTCGCCATCCTCTCCGGGTGGATCGTCGCCGAGGTCGGGCGGCAGCCGTGGCTGGCGACCGGCATCCTCAGGACCGCCGATGCCGCCTCGCCGGTCGAGGCGGGACAGGTGGCGACCACGCTGGTGCTGTTCGTGGTGGTCTATCTCCTGGTCTTCGCCGCCGGCATCGTCTACATCAACCGGCTGATCAACAAAGGGCCGACGCCCGAGAAGCCGCCGCCGAAGGGCGTGCCCAGCCGGCCGCTCACGGCCGCCGGCCCGATGTCCGCGACGGGCGGGGAGGCCGGCTGATGGAGATGTACCTCCCCTATGTCTGGGCCGGCCTGATCGCTGCCGCGGTCGCCCTCTACGTCATCCTCGACGGTTTCGATCTCGGCATCGGCATCCTCTTCCCCTTCGTGCGCAAGCACGAGGACCGCGACCCGATGATCGGCAGCATCGCGCCGTTCTGGGACGGCAACGAGACCTGGCTCGTCCTGGGCGGCGGCGGATTGTGGGTGGCCTTCCCCAACGCCTATGCGGTGATCATGCCGGCGATGTACCTGCCGGTGATCGTCATGCTGCTGGCCCTGATCTTCCGCGGCGTCTCCTTCGAGTTCCGCGAGGTGGCGCCGGCACACCACCGGCGCTGGGACTACGCCTTTGCCGGCGGCTCGATCATCGCCGCCTTCGCGCAGGGCGTGATCCTCGGCGGCCTGCTCCAGGGCGTCACCGTGGTCGATGGCCGCTTCGCCGGCGGCCCGTTCGACTGGCTGACGCCGTTCGCGTTGATGTGCGGCGTCGGCCTCGTCGCCGGCTATGCGCTGCTCGGTTCGACCTGGCTGATCATGCGCACCGAGGGCGGTCTCGCCGAGTATTCCCGCCGGCAGGCGCGCATCCTCCTGCCCGTGGTGCTCGCCTTCATCGCCGTCGTCAGCCTGTGGACGCCGCTCGCCATCGACCGGATCGCGGAGCGCTGGTTCTCGACCCCGAACATCTTCCTGCTGTGGCCGGTGCCGCTGATCACCGCACTGCTGGCGCTGGTCGTCTGGCGCGGGATCGAGCGCAAGCGGGACTACGCGCCCTTCCTGGCGTCGGTCGGGCTGTTCGTGCTGTGCTATCTCGGCCTCGCGATCTCGACCTTCCCCTATCTGGTGCCGCCGTCGATGACGATCGTCGAGGCCGCCGCGGTGCCGGACAGCCAGATCTTCACGCTCATCGGCACCATCTTCATGCTGCCGGTGATCCTCGGCTACACCGCGTTCGTCTACTGGACGTTCCTGCGCGGCAAGGTGGCCCCGGGGGAGGGCTATCACGCCCACTGAGGTCCGGCGATTTCGGCTTTGCGGAGCCTGCCGGTGCTGGTAGGAGCGGAGACGCCTCCGGTCCTGCGGCCATGAATATCGACATCTCCGAAATCATCCGCGACTTTCCCGACTTCCGCGTGGCGGTGGTGATCGCCGAGCGGATCGACATCCAGCCCGGCCGGCCGGCGGAGCTGGCGGCGGCGATCGCCGAGCGCGAGACGGCATCCCGCGCCGCGTGGGGCGGGATGGAGCTGTCGGAGATCCCGGGGGTGGCGGCGTGGCGAAAGGCCTATCGCGCCTTCGGCATCAAGAAGACGAGCTACCGCTCGTCCGTCGAGCGGCTGGTGAAGAATGTGCTCGCCGGGCGTCCGCTGCCTGAAATCAACGCTTTCGTCGACGCCTACAACGCGGTGTCGCTGACCCACGTCATGCCGCTCGGGGCGGACGATCTCGGCCAGGTCGCGGGCGACGTCGCCTTCCGCTACAGCCGGATCGGTGACCAGTTCATCGACATGGCGGGGGCGGCGGAGGAGGGCGGCGCCCCGGAATCGGACCCGCCGAAACCGGGCGAAGTGGTCTATGCCGACGAGGACAAGGTGCTCTGCCGGCGCTGGAACTGGCGCCAGGACGTGCGCTCGCTGGTGACGCCGCTCACCGGCCGTGCGGTGGTCACCGTGCAGGCGAACGGCGCTGGCGATCTCGAGGCGGCCGTGGCCGACCTCACGGCCATGCTCGGCCGCTTCACCGGCGCCGACACGCAGGTCACCATCGCCGACCGGATGCGCCCCTTCGCTCCGCTGGGCTGAGGCGGCCGGCGGCTCAGCCCGCCGCCAGCAGCGCGTCGAGTTTGTCGAGGCCTGACGTCCAGCCCATGCGGTGGCCGTCGCGATTCTCGGTCGTGTTGAAGACGTGCTGGCGGAGCCGGAGGCGGGTGCCATCGGGCGCCGGTTCGAAATCGAGCTCAACCGTGGTTTCAGGGCCGCGGCTCCCGTCTTCCTGCTCCCACCCCCAGGTCAGGACCAGCCGATGCGGCGGCGCGATCTCGCGATAGACGCCGGAGACGATGTGGGCCGCGCCCTCGGCGTTGCGCATCACGGTCCGCCAGGCGCCGCCCTCGCGCATGTCCATGGCGCATTCGGGTGTGTGGTAGCCCTGCGGTCCCCACCACTTCACCAGGATCGCCGGGTCCGTCCAGGCCGCGAAGACCCGCTCCGGCGGCGCCTTGAACACCCGGTCGATGACGAGGACGCGCTCGGTGATGTCGGCTTCGGTAAACACGTCTCCGGCGGTGGCGGTCTCGGTCACGGGTGGTCCTCCGATCGGTCGTTGTCCTGGTAATCCGCAAGCAGGGCGTCGAGGCGTTCGAACGAGCCCTCCCAGAAGGCCCGGTAGCGCGTCATCCAGTCGTCGACCGCGCGGATCGCCTCGGGCCGGATCCGGCATACGCGCCACTGCCGCTCGACCCGCCGTTCGATCAGGCCGGCGTGCTCCAGGACGCGAAGGTGCTTGGAGATCGCCGGCTTGCTGACCGCGAAAGGCTCGGCAATCGCTCCGGCGGACTGCTCGCCTTCGCGGAGCAGGCGCTCGACGATGGCAAGACGAATGGGATCGGAGAGTGCGGCAAAGACAGCGGGCAGGGCGATGTCCGGCAAGACGGGGCCTCGTTTCGATTAACCAGTCAGTTAAGTGCTCCTCGGCGCGACGTCAACGGTCTCCCGCCCTCAAAGGCGATTGCGCCCCGATCGGAAAGCACATAGGTATAAGGATATCTTTATGTCCGAAGGATATGTGGTCCGTGGCCCAGGGATACCGCATCGATGCGATGATCGCCTCGCTCAAGGCGGCGGGCGAAGCGACGCGGCTTCGCGTGCTCGCCCTGCTCGGACAGGCGGAGCTCTCGGTCAAGGACCTCACGACGATCCTGGGGCAATCGCAGCCACGCATCTCGCGGCATCTCAAGCTCCTGGCCGATGCCGGGCTGATCGACCGCTATCCCGAAGGGGCCTGGGTGTTCTATCGGCTGACCGACAGTGGGTCGGGGGCGAGGCTCGCTCGCGACCTCTTGGCGCTGACCGATCACGACGATCCGGTGCTGTCGCGGGACCGCGACCGGTTGGCGGCGATCAAGCGCGACCATGCCGCCGCCGCGCATCGCTACTTCGCCGAGAACGCCGGGGAGTGGGATTCGATCCGCGCCCTCCATGTGGCCGAGGATCGGGTCGAGGCCACGGTCCTGAAGGCGGTCGGCAGCCGGCATTTCGGCAGCCTCCTCGACCTCGGCACCGGCACCGGCCGCATGCTCGAGCTGCTGGCGCCGCTCTGTGACCGCGCCGTCGGGATCGATGCGTCGCCGAACATGCTCGCGGTGGCCCGCGCCAATCTCGACCGCGCCGGTGTCGGCAACGCCCAGGTCCGGCTCGGCGACATCTACAACCTGCCGGTTCCCCGCGACTCCGCCGACCTCGTGACGGTCCACCAGGTGCTCCATTTCCTCGATGCGCCGGAGCGGGCCCTCGCCGAGGCGGCCCGGGTGCTTCGTCCGGGCGGGCGCATGGTCATCGTCGACTTCGCCCCGCACGATCTCGAGTTCCTGCGCGAGCAGCACGCCCATCGCCGCCTCGGCTTCGGCGAGGAGCACGTGCGGCAGTGGATCGAGGTCTGCGGCCTTTCCTTCGACCGCGCCGTCGACCTGCCCGGCCAGCGCAACAAGCTCAAGGTGACGATGTGGCTGGCGCACGATCCGCGCCTCCTCGTTGCCGGCAGCACGAAAAGGGAGCTCGCGTGATGAACAGCGGTCAGGCCCGGCCGAGCCGGCTTCTCGACGCCGGATCGAAGCTCAACGTCTCGTTCGAGTTCTTCCCGCCCAAGACCGAGGCGATGGAGCAGACGCTGTGGGCCTCGATCGAGCGCCTCGCGCCGCTCCGCCCCGCCTTCGTCTCGGTGACCTATGGCGCAGGCGGCTCGACCCGCGAGCGGAGCCACGCGACCGTCGCCCGCATCCTCAAGGTAACAGCGCTGACGACGGCTCCGCATCTCACCTGCGTCGCCGCCACCCGGGGC
>JAGRKZ010000177.1 GCA_020442065.1 Bauldia sp. | reverse complement strand
GACACCTGGTAGGCGAAGGTCGGCCTTCCAAACGTGTCCTTCACGCGGCGGATGATGTCGAGGTAGGGCATGCCGGGCTTCACCATCACCATGTCGGCGCCTTCGGTGAGATCGAGTTCGACCTCGTGCAGCGCCTCGTCGGTGTTGGCGGGGTCCATCTGGTAGGTGCGCTTGTCGCCGATCAGCGTCTTGTTGGTGCCCACCGCGTCGCGGAAGGGCCCATAGAAGGCCGACGCATATTTGGCGGCGTAGGACATGATCTGGACGTGGCCGAAGCCCGCGGCGTCGAGGCCTTCGCGCAGCGCGCCGACGCGGCCGTCCATCATGTCGGAGGGCGCGATGACGTCGGCGCCGGCGCGCGCCTGGTTCAGCGCCTGCTCGACGAGAATGTGCACGGTCTCGTCGTTGAGAATGTGCTCGCCCTCCATCACGCCGTCATGGCCGTGGCTGGTGTAGGGATCGAGCGCGACGTCGACGACGATGCCGATCTCCGGCACGGCGGACTTGATCGCCCGGCATGCCGCGCAGACCAGATTGTCCGGGTTGATGGCCTCCGAGCCGGTCGGATCGCGCAGCCCCGGCTCGGTATAGGGGAAGAGGGCGATGGCCGGGATGCCGAGCCGCGCCGCGCGTTCGGCGGCGGCGGTGGCGCGGTCGACCGTCAGCCGCTCCACTCCGGGCATCGATGGCACCGGCTGGCTCGCCGCGTGGCCGTCGATCAGGAACACCGGCCAGATCAGATCGTCGACCGTCAGCGTGGTTTCCCGGACGAGGCGGCGCGACCAGTCGGTGCGCCGGTTGCGGCGCATCCGGCGGCCACCGAGGATGGCATCCATGTCCGGGCGGATGGCAGGATCCGGCGTGAGGCTGGGGCGTTCGCTCGTCATGGGACTCGTCCTTGTTCCGCCCCATCCTAGCATCGGCCGCGCCACGGGGGCAGGGCGACCAAGCACCGCTGGTGTTGGCGACCTGAGCAGGCTAAAGGCGAGGGCAGATACTCCCTTGCCGGAAAGCACCCTCGACCGCCATGGCGACAAAGGAATCCGGAAAGGCGGCAACCCACGAGAGCCGCCTGCCGTTCGCCCTCGACCTCTACGGCCGGGTCATGTCGGGCCTGCTGATGCTGCTCGGCCTGTTCCAGTGGGCGGTGATCCTCGGGGTCGTGCCCGGCGCGGGCAGGATGTTCGAGGAGATGGTGACGCCCTGGAAGATGGCGACCATCAACCTCGCGGTGGTGTATCTGGTCGCCTCCGTCGGGCTCTGGCAGCGGGCCGCCTGGGGCAACGTGCTGTGGATCTACGTCGCCCTGTTCGAGGTGGCGATGCACACGGTGTTCATCAGCACCTACGGCAGCGACGTGCTGATCGTGGCGTTTCATGTCGTGACGGTGGGTGGATTTCTGGTGCTGTCGTTCCTCGCCCGGCGGGTCGCGGCGAAGTGATTCAGACCCAGCCTGCGACTGAATAGAATTTTCCGAATCGCTAACCATCAACCTTGATGCAAACCGGTAAGTCCGCATTAAGCTTGGTATTTAAGTAGATTTTCAGCGGCCGCCTTTATGGTCAAATCTACAGAGGCGGGAGCATACCCGCCGACTAGACCTAGCGGGGCAAGGCATGATGAACGTAAAGCGCGCAGTCGAGGCGGTTCCGATCCAGGGCCAGGACTCGGGGATCAAACCGCTCTATCTCGAAGCACTTACGCTGGTCGAGCGGCTTCACCGCCGGCTCCTGGACGTGATCAAGGACGAGTTCGACCGCTCGGGGCGTTCGGACGTCAACGCGGTGCAGGCGCTGCTGCTGTTCAACATCGGGGAATCCGAGCTGACCGCCGGGGAACTGCGCACCCGCGGCTACTACCTGGGCTCGAACGTTTCGTACAATCTCAAGAAGCTGGTCGAGATGGGCTACATCCATCACCAGCGCTCGCGGATGGACCGTCGCTCGGTGCGGGTGAGCCTGACCGACAAGGGCCATGAGGTGGCTCGGATCGTCAACGGCCTCTACGACCGGCATATCCGCTCGATCGAGCAGGTCGGCGGCATCGGCTCCGGCGACTTCGTCGAGCTCAACAAGTCCCTGCAGCGGCTGGAGCGCTTCTGGACCGACCAGATCCTCTACCGCTTGTAGGCGGTGAGCGGTCGCCAGCAACGGCCCTTGTCGCCCATCCTGCCCCCGGGTTGAGAACAACGGCAACGGCATCGCCGTTGTTCTCAGCTTTCATCCAACGGCGTGCGCCGTCGGCCATCGCGACCGATGCCCGACGGGACCGGTCAGCGGGCCGCCATTCCGCTCTGGATCTGGTTCATGAGCCTCTCCTGCATCGCGACGATGTCCCAGGAGCCCGGTATCTGGCTCGGCGGATAGTCTTTCAGCGTCCCCAGGAACCCGGCAACAATGTCGCTGATCGGCCCCATGACGAAGGCGTGAGCGAGAATCCAGTTGTCGTATTCTGTTGCGTTGTGCTGGGCGAGTTCGAACGGATCGCGGCGAAGGTTGAAGATCAGCGGCATCCGCAGGCGGACGAAGGGTTCGCGCCAGACGCCGAAGCCCTGACCCCGATTCTCGGCGAAGACCACCTTCCACTGGCCATAGCGGGCCGCGACGATCTCGCCCTCGTCGTCCGGGTAGAGGAACCACTTGCGCGGGTCGTCGCCCTTGCCCTCAAGGTAGTCTGTCATATCGTAGCCGTCGATAAAGTTGCGGTAGTGCCGCCCGTTCAGGTCGACGCCTTCGAGAAGCTGTTCCTTGATGTCGGGGTTGCCGGCGAGTGCTGCGAAGGTCGGCAGCCAGTCCTCGTGGCTGACGATGCCGTTCAGCGTCTCGCCCTCCAGGAAGTGCCCGGGCCAGCGCACGAAGGCGGGAACGCGATAGGCGCCTTCCCAGTTCGAGTTCTTCTCGCTGCGGAACGGCGTCGTGCCGGCGTCCGGCCAGGTGTTGAAATGAGGGCCGTTGTCGGTGGAGTAGAGCACCACCGTGTTGTCGGCGATGCCCATCTCGTCCAGCAGGTCGAGAAACTCGCCAACCTGCATGTCGTGCTCGACCATGCCGTCCTGGTATTCGTCGCCGGTCTCGCCGGACAGTCCGATATGCTCGGGGCGCACATGGGTTCTCAAGTGCATCCGGGTCGCGTTCCACCAGACGAAGAAGGGCTTGCCGTCGTCATGGGCGCGCTTGATGAAATCGACCGCGGCGGCAAGGGTCTCGTCGTCGACGGTCTCCATGCGCTTCCTGGTCAGCGGCCCGGTATCCTCGATACGCTGGGTCCCGTCTGCGTTGGCCCAGGTGTGCAGGACACCGCGCGGGCCGTATTTTTCAAAGAAAGTCTGGCCGTTGGGGAGCTTCAGGTCTCTCGGGTAGTCGCGGTTCTCCGGCTCTTCCTCGGCGTTGATGTGGTAGAGGTTGCCGAGGAACTCGTCGAAACCGTGCATGGTCGGCAGGTGCTCGTCGCGGTCGCCCTGGTGGTTCTTGCCGAACTGACCGGTGGCGTAGCCAAGCGACTTGAGCACAGTGGCCATGGTGACGTCGACGTCCTGCCAGCCCTGTTCGGAGCCTGGCGTGCCGACCTTCGTCATGCCGGTGCGGATCGGTACGTTCCCGCCGATGAAGGCGGCCCGGCCTGCGGTGCAACTCTGCTGCCCGTAGTAGTCCGTGAAACTCACCCCCTCGTCAGCGATCCGGTCGATGTTGGGCGTCCGATAGCCCATCATTCCGTGGTTGTTGTGGCTGATGTTCCAGGTTCCGATGTCGTCGCCCCACAGGACGAGGATATTCGGCTTGTCGGCGTCCTGCGCGACCGCCAGACCGGTGGCCGCCGAAAGGGCGACCCCGGCGATCAGGATATGGAGGAGTGTTCGATTTCGAGCCATTCTGCTTTGTTCCCTCGGCTTGGCAATGGTCTCCCGTCGTGGTTGCACGCAAATCGCCGCCACGATACGAGGATCGGTCGGCCGGGGAGTGTAGTGAGAAGGCGAGGGGACAATGGTTCAGGTGGATCAATTTCGCCCGTCGCCGCTGCACATCCTTGAGCCGCTCCACCGCATAGGCTGGCTGTCCGAGCAGTCCGAAGACTTGAAGCTGTGGATCGCGGCCAATGGACGATGGCGCACCGTTGCGTCCGGGCAGCCGGTCTACCTTTCGGGCGACGACGCCGATGGTTTGTACGGCATCGGGACAGGCGCCCTCGACATCCAGTACGTCCCCGACAGCTTGCGATCCGACGTCTGGATACGGGCGCAACCGGGAGGGTGGCTCGGCCAGGAGGCGCTCATGCCGACCATGCCTCGGGTATTCAACCTCATCGCGGGTGTGGATAGCCGGGTCTATTTCGTGCCGCGGCATGCGCTGCGATTTCTGCTGCAGGAACGGCCGGATATGTGGCCTCAACTCTACGCGCTGGCGATCCTGCAGAGTCGCAGGCTGATGGAGCTTCTGTACGATGCCCTGCTGCTCTCGCCGGACTCGAGGCTGGCTCGACTGCTGTTGCGCCTTTCGGTCACCACGCCGAAGATCACGGCGACCCAGCATGATCTCTGCGCTCTGCTCGGCATGCCGCGTTCAAGCCTCCGCCGCTCGCTGAAGTCGCTCCAGGAAGCCGGAGCCATCAGCACAAGCTACAGGACAATCGAAGTGGTCGACCCGGTTCTTCTCAAGCGGCTGTCATCCGAACCTGCGGAGCCGTAGCGATTCAGGCAGCCGCGATCCGATTCAGAACAGGGCCGTGAACTGGGCCCGGACCATGGTCTCGTCGGACCCGGTTCCGTTGTCCCAGATGACCCGTCCATACGTGAACTTCAGGTTCGCGGCCGGGGTCAGGCCGAAGGACGTCGACGCCCCCAGCATCAGCGACTGCTGGAGATTGTCGTCGGAAACGCCGTCGCTTTTCGTTTCGCCGCCGTATTCGTAGAGCGCATCGAGAGATGCCCAGAATCCGGTGCCGAAGTTGCGTGTGACGTGGCCCTCGAGCGAGTAGATCGGGGCCTGCTCCAGAACGCCGGTCGAGCCTGGCGCATCGGTGTTGTCCGTGAAGAACGTCACCTTCGGCAGCAATTCAAACGAAGTCAGATGCGGATCGAGAAAGGACTTGCCCGCGTAGTACATCATCGGCAATCCGAGATCGAACGCCCAGCGATTACCGCCCATGTTCAGGACCCGGTCGCTGCTGTAGCTGCCGGTCGGCGCGGTGACCAATGCGAGGGCGGCCATCGAGAACCCGGGATCGTAGACCGCGTACTGTTCAGGGGTTAGGGCCGGGGCCCCGATCGTACCGAAAGCGACTCCGAACATGACGTCCCCGAGGCCGGAATCGCTTCCCGTCGGCTTCCGGCCGCGCAAGGTCGAGAGCGACCCGGATACCTCACCGTAGGGAACGACCGCGAGCAGCCCGGCTTGATGGCCGGCAATATCGACCGTGGTGGTGTACTGGCTCACGCCGAGCGTGATGTTGAGATCAGCGCCCTCGATAATGGTACCCTCGCTCGGCGCGTTGTTGCCGCTCAGCCAGAAGAGGAACTGCGAATAGGACTGGGTCCCGTCAGGCACGAGCTGATACGCGCGGGGACCGTCGCCTTGCGCGTCCGCCTCGTTCTGGATTGCCAGAGCGAACAGTCCTGCCCCTGCAATGCCCACGGCAAGTGATAGTTGACGCGTTCTGCCCATGGAATGGCGACCCTGCTCGACCTCGTTTCGACCGCCAGTGCGCTCGATCGCGGGAAGTCTAGACAAGACCGTGTGCCGAAATGCTCCAAGTGAGCCATTTCTGTTGCGTTGTGGGGTGGCCCCATCGTCACAACGCACCAAAGCCCGGCTCTGCCCGGTTTTTCTTGTCGCGGCGCGGGCGTTGCCGCTCTGCAACATGGCGTGCGGGACAATCGAGCAGGCGGGGCAGGGGACACGAAAGCGCCATATTAACCTAGAGAAAGGGATAACGTGCGCAGACTGGACGCGGCACTGCCTCGTCAGGACTGCCAGAGGGGTGGATTGGCGACGAGACCGATCCATATTCGCGCTGACCCGGCACACGCGCTGCCTGTGCAATCGTCGATTGGAACGCCCGGAACATGATCGCTGCCCGCATCGCCATCGTATCGCTCGCCCTCCCGGTCATCGCTGCCGCGACGGGGGCCTATGCCATCGATCCGATCCAGCAGGTCCTCCAGTCCAAACAGTCCGAATGGTCGGACGGGTTCGACGCCGCGGCGAGCACGGCGCCTGCCGTCCGCGGCGACATCCCGACGCTGTCGCCCGACATCGTCGGCGCGGCGGAACACGCGATCCTGCAGTACAGCGACATCGTCGCCAATGGCGGCTGGCCCATGGTACCGCCGGAACAGAAACTCAAGGTCGGCTCGCGCGGACCCGCGGTTGCGGCGCTTCGCCAGCGGCTGATCATTTCCGGCGATCTCGATGCGACCATCGGGGTTTCCAACGCCTTCGATTCCTACGTCGAAGCGGCGGTGAAGCGGTTCCAGGCGCGTCACGGCATTCCGGCCGACGGCGTCGTCGGCAATTCGACCTTCGCCGCGCTCAACGTGCCGGCCGCGGTGCGGCTCAACCAGCTTTCCACCAATCTCACCCGGCTGAAGATGGCCACCAAGAACCTGCCGAGCCGGTTCATCATGGTGAACATCCCCGCGGCCCAGGTCGAAGCGGTCGAGAACGGCGTGGTTTCGTCGCGCCACACTGCCATCGTCGGCAAGGTCGACCGGCCGTCGCCGATCGTGAACAGCAAGGTGACGGAGATCAACTTCAATCCGTTCTGGACGGTGCCGGCGAGCATCATCCGGAAGGATCTGATTCCGCAGATGCAGAAGAATCCGAACTACATCACGGACTACAAGATCCGCATCTACGACAAGCAGGGCAACGAGCTGCAGTCCTCGCAGATCAACTGGAACAGCGACGAAGCCACCCACTACATGTTCCGCCAGGATCCGGGCGACTTCAACTCGATGGGCAACGTGAAGATCAACTTCCCGAGCCCGGAGGGCGTGTACATGCACGACACGCCCGGCAAGCTGCTGTTCAACAACGAGTTCCGGTTCGAATCCTCGGGCTGCGTCCGCATCCAGGGCATCCGCGACCTCGTGAAGTGGATTCTCCGCGACACGCCCGACTGGGACCCGGCCACCATCGACCAGATGTTCGTGAACGGCCAGCGGGTCGACGCGCGGGTGGCGTCCCCGGTGCCGCTCTATTGGGTCTACATCACCGCCTGGGCAAACGTGGACGGCGTGGTCCACTTCCGGAACGACATCTATGGCCTCGACGGGCTCGAGGTGGCGGCACAGGCACCCGACACGCAGCTCTGACCGCTCGTTGGACCGCGCCGCGCACGGGGCGCGGACGCTTCCGGCATGGCCGCCATGACCGGCCGGGGTATTCCGCCTCCGGATCGACTATGTTAGTCCCTCGGCGCAATCCCGCTGACAGGACGACGGCACCCCATGTCTCTGACCGAGCCGACCACAAGCGCCGGAAACCCGTTCTTTTCCGCGACGCTGGCCGAAAGCGACCCTGAGATCGCCGGTGCGATCCGCAACGAACTGAAGCGCCAACAGGACGACATCGAGCTGATCGCGTCGGAGAACATCGTCTCGCGGGCGGTGCTCGAGGCACAGGGCTCGGTGCTCACCAACAAATATGCCGAGGGCTATCCGGGCCGGCGCTACTATGGCGGCTGCGAGTTCGTCGATGTGGCGGAGTCGCTCGCGATCGAGCGCGCCAAGCAGCTGTTCGGCTGCGGCTTCGCCAACGTCCAGCCCAACTCCGGCAGCCAGATGAATCAGGCCGTGTTCCTCGCGCTGCTGCAGCCGGGCGACACGTTCATGGGCCTCGATCTGGCGGCCGGCGGCCATCTCACCCACGGCTCCTCGGTCAACATGTCGGGCAAGTGGTTCAAGGTGGCCCCCTATGGCGTCCGGCGCGACGACCACCGAATCGATCACGACGAGGTCCAGCGGATCGCCGAGGAGGCTCGGCCGAAGCTGATCATCGCCGGCGGCACCGCTTATTCGCGAATCTGGGATTTCAAGCGCTTCCGCGAGATCGCCGATTCGGTCGGCGCCTACCTGATGGTCGACATGGCGCATTTCGCCGGCCTGGTGGCCGGTGGCGTACATCCCTCGCCGATTCCCCATGCCCATGTCGTGACGTCGACCACCCACAAGTCGCTGCGCGGGCCGCGCGGGGGCCTGATCCTCACCAACGATGAGGCGATCGCCAAGAAGATCAACTCGGCGGTGTTCCCCGGGCTGCAGGGCGGCCCGCTGATGCATG
>JAGRKZ010000176.1 GCA_020442065.1 Bauldia sp. | reverse complement strand
GTCAACGGCGCCGGCGGCATCGCGGTCGGCATGGCGACCAACATCCCGCCGCACAATCTCGGCGAGGTGATCGACGCCGCCACGGCGCTGATCGACGATCCCGGTATCGGTGTCGAGCGGCTGATGGAGATCGTGCCGGGACCGGATTTCCCGACCGGCGGCATCATTCTCGGCCGCGCCGGCATCGCCTCGGCCTATCGCACGGCCCGGGGCTCGATCCTGATGCGCGGGCGGGTGCATACCGAGACGGTGCGGAAGGAGCGCGAGGCGCTCGTCATCACCGAGATCCCGTATCAGGTGAACAAGCTCACGATGATCGAGAAGATGGCCGAGCTGGTCCGCGACAAGCGGATCGACGGCATCTCCGACATCCGCGACGAGAGCGACCGCCAGGGCATGCGGGTGGTGATCGAGCTGCGCCGCGACGCGGTCGCCGATGTCGTGCTCAACCAGCTCTACCGCTTCTCGCCGCTGCAGACCTCGTTCGGCGCCAACATGGTGGCGCTGAACGGCGGCCGGCCGCAGCCGATGACGCTGCTCGACCTGCTCCAGGCCTTCGTCTCCTTCCGTGAGGAGGTGGTCGGCCGGCGCACGAAGTTCCTGCTCGCCAAGGCGCGCGACCGGGCGCACACGCTCGTCGGCCTCGCGATCGCCGTCGCCCACATCGACGAGGTGATCCGCATCATCCGGGGCGCAAGGGATACCGCCGACGCCCGCGAGCAGCTGATGGCGCGCGACTGGCCGGGCGAAGCGGTGGCGCCGCTGATCGCGCTGATCGACGATCCGCGCTACCGCCTCGCCGAGGACAACACCTACCGGCTGTCCGATGCGCAGGCCCGGGCGATCCTCGAATTGCGCCTCGCCCGCCTCACCGCGCTCGGCCGCGAGGAGATCGCCGAGGAGCTCGAGAAGATCGCCGCGGAGATCAAGGACTACCTTGACATCCTGCGCTCGCGCCAGCGCGTCCGCGACATCATCAAGGCCGAGCTGAAGGCGATCCGCGACGAGTTCGCCACGCCCCGCAAGACCGAGATTCTCGACGGAGGCGCAGAGCTCGACGACGAGGACCTGATCCAGCGCGAGGACATGGTGGTGACGGTCACCCATGCCGGCTGGATCAAGCGCGTTCCGCTCGACGCCTACCGGGCCCAGAAGCGCGGCGGCAAGGGCCGCTCCGGCATGGCGACCAAGGAAGAGGATTTCGTCACCCGGGTGTTCGTGGCCAACACCCACACGCCGGTCCTGTTCTTCACCTCGCGCGGGCAGGTCTACAAGGAAAAGGTCTGGCGCCTGCCGCTCGCCCAGCCGCAGGGCCGCGGCAAGGCGCTGATCAATCTCCTGCCGCTCGAGACCGGAGAGCGCATCTCGACGATCATGCCGCTGCCGGAGGACGAGTCGAGCTGGGAGACGCTCGACGTCATGTTCTCGACCACCGGCGGCACCGTGCGCCGCAACAAGCTCAGCGACTTCGTCCAGGTCAACCGGGCCGGCAAGATCGCCATGAAGCTCGATGAGGGAGAGGAGATTCTCTCCGTCGCGACGTGCACGGAGGCCGACGATATCCTGCTCACCACCGCTGCCGGCCAATGCGTGCGCTTTCCGGTTCCGGAGGTCCGGGTCTTCGCTGGCCGCAACTCCGTGGGCGTTCGCGGCATCGCACTGGCGACAGGCGACGCTGTGATCTCGATGGCCGTGCTTGGCCATTTTGAGGCGACGCCGGCCGAACGCGAAGCGTTCCTCAAGATGAGCCGCGCGGTACGTGGCGAGGGCGAGCCGGAGGAGCCGGCGACGGCCGAAACCGAGGCCGAAGATGAGGAGAGCGAGGGGGCGGTCGAGGCGGGATCGCTCGGGCAGGACCGCTATGCCGAAATGGGCGCGGCCGAGCAATTCGTGCTCGCCGTCTCCGAGAACGGCTACGGCAAACGCACCTCCTCGTTCGAGTACCGGACCACGAGGCGCGGCGGCAAAGGCATCGCCGCCATGGCGGTCACCGAGCGGAACGGGCCGCTTGTCGCCGCGTTCCCGGTCGAGGACGCGGACCAGATCATCTGCATCACCGACGGCGGCCAGACCATCCGCATGCCCGTCGGCGGCGACAAGCCCGTTCGCATCGCCGGGCGTGGCACGCAGGGTGTCCGGCTGTTCGACACGCAAGGGGAGAAGGTCGTCTCGGTGGAGCACCTTGCCGGCGATGCGGCCAGCGAGGAGGACGAGGAGTAGCGCGGGCGTCGGATCGGCGGTCGGGCACGGTTCCCCGGCGCCGCAAGTTCCGAATCGATTCAAACTCGATCGGTCCGCTTAAGTCGCCGTTGGCCTGTGAGGGTCTATGGCTGGGCTGTCAGTCAGTCCGCTCGGACCATGGATCATGCCTCAGACGTTCCCCAATCGTCGCCCGGTCGCGGTCACCAGTCTCGTGACGTTGATCGCAGTCACCGTATCCGTCGCGATCACCGAGGCGACCATGCTTTGGCTCGGACATCGCAGTGGGACCGCCCCCAGCCTGCTCGCGGGCTTCATCCCCGCCGTGATGGTGCCGATGACGGTCTATCCGCTCGCGAGCGCGAACGAGCGGCTCAGACAGCTGCGCGTCGCTGGCGTGATGCGGCTCGGAGGCGTCGGCGGGGCAGATCGCCGGCCCGGTTGAGGGCGGTGCCGACGGACGTGTCGGCCAGGCAAGATCAGAAACGGTCGTAGGATAGTCGCCCGGGGAGCGGGCACCTATCGCCCGCTCGGGCTCCATGGCTCGTAGTCGGGGCGCGCTGGGGTAGCCGGACGGCCATGCAGGATCGAGCCGGGAGGGCGATACGCCATGGCCGTTCCCGTCGGGTTCGCCATATGCGGCTTCTGCCATTCGCGCGGGGTATAGGCGGCAGGAGGCTCTGCGGTTCGGAAATGAATCCAGCCGTGCCATCCGGGGGGAATACGCGAGGCCTCCGCGATCCCGTTGTAGATGACCCACCGCCGCGAGGAATCCTTGTTGCGGTAGTAACGGTTGCCTTGCTCGTCCTCGCCGACGGCGATTCCCTTTCGCCACGTGTAGAACCGTGTGCCGGCTGTGTCGCCGTTCCACCAGGTGAAGATGTACTGCAGGAAGCGCTTCATGATGGTGGGGTCTATCCCGCGTCGCGGATCGTGTCCAGAGGCTCCGCCGGGGCGAAGCGGCCTCGGCCGCTTCGTCCGGTTGGGAGGATGTCGCCAGAGCTAGAAGAAGCTTCGGCGCTGCCACCAGCCGCTCTTCCGGGGCCGGTCGGGATCCTCCTCCGGCTGGGGGGCAGACGGGGCAGGGGGCGTCGCGGCCTGATCGTCCTCGGCCCGGGTCACGCGCTCCTCCGGCTGGCGTTGAGGAGCGGCTTCGCGCGGGGCCGCTGCTTCTACGACCTCGTCTTCGTCCGTCGCAGGCATATCGGCGGCGCTCGGCCCGGCATCGGTTGTGACAGGCTCTGCCTGAGGCTCGTGCGGTGTCGCGCCGTTGCCGGCCACGCTGACAGCGTCCGGTTCGTCCACGCCGTTTGCAGGCGCGACAGCAGGGGTGACCGCGTCGTCCTCGGAAGCATCCGTTGCGACCGCGATTGGAGCGTCGCCCTCGCCCGCATCGTCAGCGGCGACGGCCTCGTCGCCGGAGGACTCGCCCGCCGCTGTCGTTTCGTCCCGCCCGCGACGACCGCGCCGTCCGCCGCGGCGACCACGGCGGCGGCGGCGTCCGCCGTTGCCGTCCTCTCGCTCGCCGTCCTCGCCGGAACGGCCGGTCGCCTCGCTGGTCTCCTCGCCGGCGGCGTCAGCCTCCTCGTCGCCGGCGGTTTCGATCGTCGGCTCATCCGCGGCGCCCACGGCCTCCGGCGCATCGGCCTGCTGGTCGCGTCCGCGCCCGCGTCCGCGACGCCGGCGGCGTCCGCGGCGGCGGCCATCGTCGGAGCGCTCCTCGCGCTCCTCGCGCTCTTCGCGTTCCTCCCCATCGGCCGACACGCCCTCCGCTTCGTCCTCCTCCTCCGCCTCGATGACGTCGACCACGTCGGCGTCCTCGATCTCGGCGAAAGGCTGGACGGAATCGGGCTGAACGGGGACGCGAACCGGTTCGCGTCGGTCGGCGAGCTCGCCCCGCTCGACGGTGAAGTGCGAGCCGTTGGCGATCGTCTCGTCCGCCAGGACCTCGATCGTCACGCCGAAGCGCTGCTCGAGCTCGGAGAGGTTGGCGCGCTTCTGGTTGAGGATGTAGAGCGCGACCTCGGTCCGGGTGCGGATGGTGAGGTTGTGGGTGGCGCTCTTGAGGAGCTGCTCCTCGAGCGAGCGCAGGACATGGAGCGCCACCGATGACGGCGCGCGGACATGGCCGGTGCCCTGGCAGTGCGGGCAGATCGAGGTGGTCGATTCGAGGACGCCGGTCCGAATGCGCTGCCGCGACATCTCGAGCAGGCCGAAATGGGAGATGCGCCCGACCTGGATGCGAGCCCGGTCGTTCTTCAGCGCATCCTTCATGCGGCGCTCGACCGCCCGGTTGTTGCGCTTCTCCTCCATGTCGATGAAGTCGATGACGATCAACCCGGCAAGGTCGCGAAGGCGGAGCTGGCGGGCGACTTCCTCGGCCGCCTCGAGGTTGGTCTGGAGGGCGGTGTCCTCGATGTTGTGCTCGCGGGTCGAGCGCCCGGAATTGACGTCGATGGAGACCAGCGCCTCGGTCTGGTTGATGATCAGGTAGCCGCCGGAACGAAGCGTCACCTGCGGCGAGAACATGGCGTCGAGCTGCGCCTCGATCCCGGCGCGGGCGAAGAGCGGCTGCGTCTCGCGATAAGGCTTCACGTTCTTGGCATGGCTCGGCATGGGCATGCGCATGAAGTCCTTGGCCTCGCGATAGGCGTCCTCGCCGCCGACGATAACCTCGTCGATGTCCTTGTTGTAGAGGTCGCGGATCGAGCGCTTGGTCAGGCTGCCTTCCTA
>JAGRKZ010000029.1:5665-25923 GCA_020442065.1 Bauldia sp. | reverse complement strand
TGCTCCTTGAGCCAGGAGAGGGTGAATTTCATGATTGTCCGTCGCTTTCCTCGCGACCGCGGCGATCAGCCCGGCGCATCGTTCGTCGTGTCATTTCGCTCATCCCGCCCGGATCGTGATCGTCGCGCCGTCGAGCTGGCCGAAGCCGGCGATGTCGCCGATGGTGACGGCGTCGTTCGCGGCGCGGGCAATGGTGAAGGCGATGTCCTTCTCGCCCGCCGCCTTGCGCTCGATGCGAAGCGCCGACTTCGGCGTCAACGTCATCCGCACGTCGTCGTGCTCCATCCGGCTTTCACGACCCTTCCGCCGGGTGAGGATGGTGACGCCGTTGCCGGTTTCGGTCCCGCGGTAGGCGAAGGCGAAGTCGAGGGCGGTGTCGTCGATCCCCATCTGCGGCGGGATGTGGAGGGCAAGTCGAAGCTCGCCATCAGTCAGGGCGGTCACCGCGCCGGTGCCGCGGATCGAGAAGACGAAGCGGCGGATCTCGATCGCGAGCGCCTGACCGGCGGCGAACGGCACGAGGCGGCTCCAGGTGAAGGTGCCGGTGGTCATCGCGGCAGGCCCATCGATCGCGATTGTGGTGTCATCGGCGGCCTCAGACCAGGAACAGGATCGGCAGGGAGACGAGCACGAGCGCCGTCATGTAGATCGTGGCGCGATTGCAGAAGCGGTAGATGCTCTGGCGGAGGATCAGCTCGTCGCGGGCGGCCGAGGGTAGCGTGGTGTCGTCATAGTCGATCTCGTGCAGCACCGAGATGCAACGAAGGCAGAGCAGCGAGATGCCGAGATAGGCGACGATCTCGGCGATGATCACCGCCTGCTGCGACGTTGTTTCGGCGACGACGGCGGTGGCGACGCCGAGCGCTGCGACCATCAGCGAGGTGTGGGTGAGCAGCGCCGCCGCTTTGGTGTCGATGCTCTGGAACGTCCGGGTGACGGCAGCCGGGACCGGCCCGTCATCGCGCTCGAGCCGGAGGCCCTTGGCATAGGACTCGATGGCCGCAGGCTCCCACTTGCGGGTGAAGAGCCGCAGCAGCAGCCGGTCGACATGCTCGAGCGGGCTCATCGCAGTTTCGTCCACCCTCGCACTCAGGATGACACGCCGCCGACCAGCGTAGGCAGGTCGAGCGGACGGAAGCCGTAGTGTTCGAGCCAGCGGACGTCGGCGTCGAAGAAGGCGCGGAGGTCGGGCATGCCGTACTTGAGCATGGCGATGCGGTCGATGCCCATGCCCCAGGCGAAGCCCTGGTAGCGGTCGGGGTCGAGGCCGCCGTGGCGGATGACGTTGGGGTGGACCATGCCGCAGCCGAGGATCTCAAGCCAGTCGTCGCCCTCGCCGAAGCGGATCTCGTTGCCGACCCGCTTGCAGCGGATGTCGACCTCCATCGACGGCTCGGTGAAGGGGAAGAACGAAGGCCGGAAGCGCATCTGCACGCGGTCGACTTCGAAGAAGGCCTTGCAGAATTCCTCGAGCACCCAGCGCATCGTGCCGACGGTCGACTCCTCGTCGATGACGAGGCCCTCGACCTGGTGGAACATCGGCGTGTGGGTCTGGTCGGAGTCCATGCGGTAGGTGCGGCCGGGGATGACGACGCGGATCGGCGGCTTCTCGGTCTCCATGGTGCGGATCTGCACCGGCGAGGTGTGGGTGCGCAGAAGCATCCGCTCGCCGTCGGGGCGCGGGTTGAAGAAGAAGGTGTCGTGCATCTCCCGCGCCGGATGGCCGACGGGGAAGTTGAGGGCGGTGAAGTTGTAGTAGTCGGTCTCGATGTCCGGGCCCTCGGCGACCTTGAAGCCGAGGTCGGCGAAGATCGCCGTGATCTCGTCGATGACCTGGGAGACCGGATGGATGCGCCCGGTCTCGAGCGGCGAGGGACGGAGCGGCAGGGTCACGTCGAGGCGCTCCGCCTCGAGCCGGGTGACGAGCTCGGCCTCGCGGAGCACCGTGCGGCGGGCGGCGATCGCCTCGGCGACGCGCTCCTTGAGGCCGTTGAGCGCCGGCCCCATGACCTGGCGCTCCTCCGGGGTCATGCCGCCGAGGCCCTTGAGCAGATCCGACACCACGCCCTTCTTGCCGAGGGCAGAGACCCGCTCGGCCTCGAGCGCGGCATCGTCCGGCGCGGCGGCGATGCGGTCGAGCAGGTCCTTTTCGAGCGCCGCGATGTCGGTCTTGACCATGGTGTTCATCGGGAAGTCCTCAGCTCATCCAGCGCAGCGTGCGGGGTTTCAGCGGATTGTGGAAGGGGCGGCCTTCCTTCTGGGCGTTGGCCCACTCGTCCTTGACGTGCATCCACCACCGCGCCTGGGTGTCGGCGTCGTTGATCAGCATGACCTTCGGTGCGGTCATCAGCCCCTCGCGCTGGCGGATGACGACGACCCGATCCTGGTCGAGGAAGACCCGCATCAGGTGGCGGCCGAGCGGCGCGAGCGGCTTCACCCAGCCCGGCGTCGTCCAGAACAACTGGTGGACCTCGGTCGCCTCGTCGGTGATCGGGGTGATCGCGGTCAGGCCGACCACGGCGTGCTTGTCGCCGCGCACCTCCTCGATGCGGAGACCCGGCAGGCGGTAGGTGATCTCGGTCGAGACGTCCTTGCCGAGCAGCTTGTAGACGAGGTTCTGCGGCGGCAAGGGATGGCGCACCATCTTCCAGCCGAGTTCGGACGGCTCGAACGCCTTTTCCTTGGGCCGGAGCTTCCGCGCCTGGCGCTTGAACCACCACGAGGTGTGGACGTAGGCGGCGTGGGTGGGGTCCATCAGCCCGAAGGCGGCATGGTCGGCAGAGCAGGCAAAGTGCATCCGGATGGCGAGCGAGGGTCCGACGTCGTCGGCGAAGACCGGGAGGCGCGGCGGCTCCGCCTCGCGGCCGGCCGGGGTCTCGTCGCCACGGGCGAAATACACCCAGATCAGGCCCTGGCGCTCGACACAGGGGTAGGCCCCGGTGCGGATCTTGGCGATATCGGCCTGCTGGCCCTCGCGCAGCGAGGGAATGGCGACACAGGCGCCGTCACGGCCGAACCGCCAGCCGTGATAGGCGCATTCGACGGTGTTGCCGTCGAACGTGCCGTAACGAAGCGGGATGCCGCGATGGGGGCAGATGTCGCGGATGGCGAAGACCGAGCCGTCGTGGGCACGGCCGATCAGCACCGGCTCGCCCAGCATGGGGACAGAGACGGTCTTGCCGGGGCGGAGCTCGCCGCCCGGCATCGCCACGTACCACAGACCGCGGAGTAGCTCCGCCTTCAGGCCCTGCACTGTTGTCTATCCCGCGAGCACGCTGTCCGTCCGGGGGCAGCGTTCGCCGGAAGGCCCGAGGCGCAGCTTATTGCAGCGCGCCCTGGGCCTTTGCGACGAGCGCCTCGAAGGCAGCCGGCTCACGGACGGCGAGATCGGCCAGCACCTTGCGATCGACTTCGACCCCGGCCTTGCCGAGGCCGTCGATAAATCGGCCATAGGTGAGACCGTGGGTCCGGGCCGCGGCGTTGATGCGCTGGATCCAGAGCGCACGGAAGTTCCGCTTGCGGTTCTTCCGGTCGCGATAGGAATACTGGGCGGCGCGATCGACCGCCGCCTTGGCGGTGCGGATGGTATTCTTGCGGCGACCGTAAAAGCCCTTGGCGCGCTTCAGCACCTTCTTGTGCTTGGCATGGGCGGTAACGCCGCGCTTGACGCGAGACATGGCAAACTCCTCGGAAAATCAGTGTGTTGTTCAGCGCCCGTTGGGCAGGAAGTACTTGATGACGTTGTCGCCATCCGACTTGAACATCACCCGCGTGCCGCGGAGGTTGCGGATCTGCTTGTTGGTGCGCTTGATCATGCCGTGACGCTTGCCGCGCTGGGCATGAAGCACCTTGCCGGTGGCGGTCACCTTGAATCGCTTCTTGGCGCCGCTCTTGGTCTTCATCTTGGGCATTTTGCTCTCCGTGCGACCGCAGCGGGAAACCCGCATTTTCGGCCGATCTGTTAGAAGACATTCGGAACCGCCACGGCATGCCCGTTGATCAGCCGGGCGGCTCGGAAGGCGGGGTTATAGCGACGGAAATCGGCAGTTACAAGCCTCGAATCGGGGCTTTCGTCACTCGCTGCAGCCACCGGCGCGCATGGCCGACTTGCCGGAATTGAGGTACCAGCGCGACTGGTCCTCGGCCATCAAGGCCGCGTCATGGTAGCAGACATCCGTCGCGCCGGAACTCGCGTCGATGAGGATCGCCCAGTTGTGGTCGTAGCAGTTGTGCGGCTCGCAGGCGCCGGACCGGAGCAGGCCGCCGGCACGGGAGATCGGGGTCTGCACCGAGTTGGGGTCGAGCACCCAGTCTCGCACCGCCTTGTCCGGCACGGCCTTCGTGACTCCAGCAATCACCGCCGGATCGCCGAGGAAGGTCATGCCACCGACCTCGTCGGAGGGATAGCTCCCCGCGTATTTCGCAAGGTTCGTGGCGGCGAAGGCGGGGACGGCGAGGACAACGGCAGCGAGGCAGACCAGGATCGGGCGCATGGTGCGGCATCTCCGGGGCGGTTTCTTCGGCGGAGGCGAGCATAACGGAGCGCGCCGCGCCTGGCAGCAGCGCCTTTCCGTGCGGCGCGGAGATCGGGTAGCATCCGCCACGATCCCTCACGCGGCGGCGTTGGCCTTGGACCCCACCACCTTCATCATCGGCCTGCTCGGCGGAGCGGCGGCGGGCGCGCTGTTCACCGGGGTTTTCGACGTCGGCAGCCGCTGGTCGCAGCGCCACCAGGAAAAGCATGACCTCCGGGTCGGCATCGCGGCCGAGATCCGCGTCGGACTGCAGAATGTCGAGCCGGAGGCCCGCATTCACGAGACCCCAGACCAGAGCCTCCACTTCATCGCCGGCAATTGCTTCCCTTGGGAGTTCTACAAGGCCAACCTCAATCGGATCGGCCTTCTCCCCGAGACCGCGGTGAGCGACGTGGTCGAGTATCACTCGCTGCTCTGGCAGTTCTACGAGAAGGCCAAGGTCCTCAACAAATGGACCGAGCCTGACGACCGCGATGCGCGTTCGGTGCTGACGGCCGAGATCCGGACGATCATGGGCCGCATTCGCGTGGTCGGCGGACGCGCGCTCGCGGCGCTGTCCTGACAGCATGCCAGCCGGCACGACATGGGAGGAACAATGACGAAGACGGTGCGCATCGGCCTGATCGGCACGAGCGGTTGGGTCGAACAGATGTACGTGCCGGCGCTCAACAGCCACGACGGTGCGCGCGTGGTGGCGGTCTGCGGGCGCAACGCCGATCGGGCCGGCGCGATCGCCGCGCAGCTCGGCGGCGCGCGTGTTTTCGCCGACTGGCGGGAGATGATCGCGGCCGGCGGCGTCGATGCGGTGGTGATCGTCGTCCCCGACGACCTCCACCCGGCCATCGCCGAAGCCGCGGCAAAGGCCGGGCTGCATGTGTTCTGCGAGAAGCCGCTCGCCAATACGCTCGCCGAGGCCGAGGCGATGGAGCATGCCGTGCGGGCGGCGGGCGTTGCCAACATGGTGCTGTTCACCTGGCGCTGGCAGCCGCAGTGGCGCTACGTCCGGTATCTGCTCGAAACCGGCTATGTCGGCCGCGTGCTGCGGGCGCGGCTGTCGTTCTTCGAGGGCATTTCCTTCGGTCCCGGCTACAAGTGGCGCTTCGACGGCCGGCGCGGCTCGGGCACGGCCGGCGACCTCGGCTCGCACATGATCGACATGGCGCATTGGCTGACGGGCGAGGATGTGGTCTCCGTCAGCGCCGATTTCCGCACCTTCGCCGACCAGTCCGGCACCGCCGATCCGCCGCCCCTGCCGGTCAGCGATTCCTGCTTCATTGCCCTGGCCATGGCCGGCGGCGCGCAGGTGATGGTCGACGTCAGCTCGGCGAGCTTCATGGCCGACCGCGACTGCCTGGTCACGGTCGAGATCCACGGCGACAAGGGGACGATCGAGGGCACCCACCGCTTCCTCGGCGCCGAGGTGGGGGTGACGCTCAAGGGTGCCCGTGTCGGGGAGGCGGCGTTCAGCGCCCTTGCCGTCCCGCCGGAGTACTACGCGGGCGGGGTCGCGCCCGATGCGACCTTCGACCCTTACGTCAAGCAGCCGGCCGGGGTGCGCGCCTTCATCGACGCGATCCTCGCCGGCCGTCCGGCCGTGCCGGATTTCGCCGAGGGCGTGCGGGTGCAGCGCGTGCTCGAGGCGGTGAAGGTTTCGGCGGCGGAGGGGCGGCGGGTGGCGGTGGGGTGAGGCGCTCGGCCCTCGCCGGAGGCCGACGGGGCGGGCGTCCGGCTCACGCCGCGTTGGGCTGGGCGCCTTCGGTCATCACCGCATAGAGCGCGGCCTTGTCGGTGGAGGCGCGGAGCTTGCCGGCGACGCCGGGCTCGCGGAGGTGCCGGGCGATGCGGGCGAGCGCCTTGAGGTGGTCGGCGCCGGCGCCCTCAGGCGCGAGCAGCAGGAAGATCAGGTCGACCGGCTGGTCGTCCAGCGCCTCGAAATCGATCGGCTTGGGCAGGCGGGCGAAGAGCCCGAAGATGCGGTCGAGAGTGGCGAGCTTGCCGTGCGGGATGGCGATGCCGCCGCCGACGCCGGTCGAGCCGAGCTTCTCACGCTGGAGGAGCGTATCGAAGATCTCGCGCTCGGGGATGCCGGTGAGCTCGGCGGCCTTCTCCGAGATCGACTGGATGGCCTGCTTCTTGGAGTTGGCCTTGAGCGTGCCGATGACGGCCTCGGGCTTGATCAGGTCGCTTAGGTCCATCATCGACAGTCCAACCCATGTCCCTGCGCGACGGTCATCTGGAGCGCGAGCATAGTTCTTCAACGATCCTTGGGATCGGGCGTGGTGTCCAGCGACGGATCGATCCAGCCGATGTGGCCGTCGCTCCGGCGATAGACGACATTGATGCCGCCGTGGCCGGCATTGCGGAAGACAACGAGCGGCAGGTCGGACAGGTCCAGCGCCGTCACCGCCTTGCCCACCGTCATCGTGTCGAGATGGGTGGTCTCCTCGGCGATGATGGTCGGGGCGTAGTCGGCGGCGACATCCTCCTCCTCGTCGAGCGAGGCGATGACGTAGCTCGCCGCGGGCAGCGCGTCGGAGCCCTTGGCGGGGCGGTGATCCTTGAGGCGGCGATGGTAGCGACGCAGGCGCTTCTCGAGACGTTCGGCGGCGATGTCGAGGCTCTGGTGCGCCTCCTGGGCGCGGCCGGTCGTCTGCAGCACGATGCCGGTATCGAGATGGATGGTGCAATCGGTGCGGAACCAGGGCCCTTCGCGCTCGAGCACGACATGGCCCGAGACGCCGCCGTCGAAATACTTGCCGATCGCGGCGCCGAGGCGCTCGTCGACATGGGCGCGATAGGCGTCGCCGATGTCGAGGTTCTTTCCGGAAATGCGCAATGCCATGGGGAGCTTTCGAACCTTCTCCGTGTTGGTTCTATCGGGCGCCCGGGAACCGCTACGCGGCCCGCACCATGGCCGGCGCCGTCGAAGCGCGGAACGCACCTGACGCTTCGCTAAGGAAGCGCTTGGCCACCCCGGCTCGTCGATCGGCGGAGGTTCTAGGAGCGGCGGGCGGACAAGTCAACCGACCCATGTTCGACCTCTTGCGCATGCCTTGAACCTCCATCACGACACGGCCCCGGCACCGCGCCGCTCGCTGCCATCCGCGAAGGCGAGCTTGTCCCGCCGCCGCTGCACCGAGGACGGGATGCGCATCGCCTCGCGATACTTGGCGACGGTACGGCGGGCGATGTCGATGCCCGAATCGCGCAGCACCTTGACGATGGTGTCGTCGGACAGCACGGCGTCGGCGGATTCCGCGTCGATCAGGCGCTTGATGCGGTGGCGCACCGCCTCGGCCGAATGGGCGTCGCCGCCGGCCGCCGACGGGATCGCGGCGGTGAAGAAGTACTTCATCTCGAAGATGCCGCGGCTCGTCGCCATGTACTTGTTCGAGGTGACACGCGAAACGGTCGATTCGTGCATGCCGATCGCCTCGGCGACGGTCTTGAGGTTGAGCGGGCGCAGGTACTGGACGCCGTCGGCGAGGAAGCCATCCTGCTGGCGGACGATCTCGGTGGCGACCTTGAGGATGGTTCGGGCGCGCTGGTCGAGGCTCTTCACCAGCCACTTGGCGGTCTGCAGGCATTCGCTGAGATAGGCCTCGTCCTGGTCGTTCTTCCGGCCCTTCGAGACCCTGGCGTAGTAGGTCTGGTTGACGAGCACACGCGGAAGGGTGCCGGTGTTGAGCTCGACGTGCCAGCCGCCGTCGGAGGCCGCGCGGACCAGGACGTCGGGGATGACCGGCTGGATCACCGCATCGCCAAAGGCGTTGCCAGGCTTGGGGTTGAGGGCGCGAAGCTCGGCCAGCATGTCGACGAGATCCTCGGCGTCGACCCGGCAGATCCGCATCAAGGCGGCATGGTCGCGGCGGGCGACGAGGTCGAGGTTCTGGATCAGCGCCGCCATGGCAGGATCGTAGCGGTCCCGCTCGCGGAGCTGGATGGCGAGGCATTCGGCAAGGTCGCGGGCGCCGACGCCCGCCGGTTCGAGACTCTGGATCACCGCGAGCGCAGCGGAAACCGTCCCAGGGTCCGCGCCGAGACGTTCGGCAATCTCCTCGATCCCGGCGCGGAAGTAGCCGGCCTCGTCGATCTCGCTGATGATCGCCTGGCCGACCAGGCGAATCGCCGGATCGACCGTCGCCATGCCGAGCTGGTCGGCGAGATGGTCGGCGAGCGACTTCTCGCCGGCGACGAAGGCCTCGAGATTATAGTCGTCCGAGCTGATGGTCTGTCGGGTGGGCGCGGCCGACCAGGAGTCGGCCGGCATCGCCGGCGCGGTCTCGGCGGCGTCGCGGCCGTGGTCATCCTGATAGATGTTGCCGAGGTCGGTATCGAGCTTGGCCTCGATCGCTTCTCCGCGCTCGAGGCTGGTCTCCATCCAGTCCGCCCCGCTGTCGGGGACCTCGCCGTCACCGGCAGTGGCATCACCCCGGTCGGTCTCATCCGCGGTCTGCGCAGCGCCGTCATCGTCGCTGCTGGCCCGCTCGAGCAGCGGGTTTCGCTCGAGCTCGGCCTCGACATAGGCGATGAGGTCGAGATTGGAGAGCTGCAGCAGCTTGATCGCCTGCATCAGCTGCGGCGTCATCACCAGGAGCTGGCTCTGGCGAAGCTCTATACGCGGGGAAAGCGCCATGACGCCGGGATTCGACCGCTCTTGCGTTGGTCCGAAAATTGCTTGTCCAACGCCTTTGGTAGCCGAAGCGGCAGCCCGATTAAAGGCTAAATTGCTCGCCGAGGTAAAGTCGCCGCACCTCGGGGCTGCGCACCACCTCGTCGGGCTCGCCCTCGAACAGCACCGTGCCGGAATGGATGATGTAGGTGCGGTCGATCAGGCCCAGCGTCTCGCGGACATTGTGGTCGGTGATCAGCACGCCAATGCCGAGGCTGGTGAGATGGCGGACAAGGGCCTGGATGTCGCCGACAGCGATCGGGTCGACGCCGGTAAAGGGCTCGTCGAGCAGCATGAAGGCGGGCCGGCTGGCGAGCGCGCGGGCAATCTCGCATCGCCGCCGCTCACCACCCGACAGCGAGATGGCGGCGTTCTTGCGGAGATGGCCGATGTGGAACTCGTCGAGGAGGGCATCGAGCTGCTCCTCGCGATTGGTCTTGTCGGGCTCGACGACTTCGAGAACGGCGCGGATGTTCTGCTCGACGCTGAGGCCGCGAAAGATCGAGTTCTCCTGCGGCAGATAGCCGATGCCGAGGCGGGCACGGCGGTACATCGGCAGATGGGTAACGTCGTGGCCGTCAAGCTCGATGGTGCCGTAGTCTGCCTTCACCAGCCCGGTGATCATGTAGAAAATCGTGGTCTTGCCGGCGCCGTTGGCGCCGAGGAGGCCAACCGCCTCGCCGCGCGCGACCGCAAGGCTCGCGCCGTGAACCACCTCGCGACCGCGATAGGACTTGCCCAGCCCGTGCGCGACCAGCCAGCCGCGGCCCCCGGCATCCGGGACCAGCCGCGACGGTGAGGCCGCCGCCTCGCGCTGCGGCGACCCGGCGCCGTTGGCGCCTTTCGGCGCGGCCTTACGGCCGAAGAAGCTGGTCAGGCTCAATCACGGCTCCCTTGCCCCAATCTGGGGATAGGCGCTCACGAACCGTCTGTCGAGATCACTGTTGGGCCGGCTGACTTCCAGACGCATCGCTTCCCCCGTCCTTGTTCTTCTTGACGTCGGGGGTGATGACCATGCGGATCGATTTGCCCGGGGTCTGTTCGACCCGGGCGTGGCCGGTGGCCATGTCGATCACCAGGCGGTCGGCGGCGAGCACGTCCTTGCCCTGGCTGAGGACGACATTGCCGGCAAGGACGATGGTCTGGGCCTTGTTGTCGACGATCGCCTGGGTACCGGTGATGGTCTGCTTTCCGGAGTTCACATAGACCGTGCCGGTCGCCTCCATGCGGGTGAACCCGTTCTGGTCGGTGGTGTTGGAATCCTTGTTGGAGAAGATCTTGATCTGGGCCGCCTTCATGGTGGTGTTGCCCCGGCGAACGGTGACACCGCCGGAGAAGGTCGAGATGCGCTGGTCGCCTTCCTCCACGATCTCAAGGGTCTTGGCGTCGACCTCGATCGGGCCATTGCCCTTCTTGCTGAAGCCGGAGAAGAGGTCCGTCGACTGGGCGAGGGCGGGAACGGCCGGCAGCAGGGCCGCGGCGGCGGCGATGAGGAAGGCACGGAGAAACGTGGTCATGTCGAACCGTCGGGGGCTGCGGTGGCGTCAGTGGGGGCGACCGCCGACGGGGGCTCGGCGTCGGCGCCGGCCGGCTTGTCGTCGGGGGTTTCGGGCGGCTCGAAATGCACCTTCACGTTCCCGCGGAAGAACACGTGCTTGCCGCGGTCGAGCACTTCTACGCTGTCGGACGTGATCCACCCCTCCTTGCCGCTGATCTTGACGCCGGTGTCGGAGTTGACCGTGCCCTTGTCGATGTCGACATCGGCCGCCTCGAGCCGCGCGGTGTAGCCGTTGGTCGTGGCAAGGTCGATGCCGCCGGTCAGGTTGAGCTTCTTGGTGTTGTCGTCGTATATGCCGGTGGCGGCACGCAGATTGGCGCGGACATCGTCGCCGAGGGCGAATCGGGCCTGAATGGTCTGGAAGGTCATGACCTTGGCGTTGCCCAGTTGCTGGACCGCGGAGACGGCATTGATCTCGTAGGCGCGCTTGGTGCCGTCGAAGCCCGAGATGTGCGGCTTGTCCATGGTGATCTGCCGCGACTCGATGTTGATGCCGGACAGGTTGAGCGCCGGCAGGCCGTCGACCACGCTGTTCAGCGACATCGCGGCGAAGAAGCCTGCGACCGACAGCGCGGCGATGACGGGAAGCGCGATCTTGAGGAGGCGGACACGCCGGGTATGGCGGGCGGCATGGTCGTAGTAGACCGCGCCGCGCTCCTTGGTCGGGTCGAAACGAATCTTGCGCTGGCCGGACGCGGCGGCCGCGACGGCGGCGGCCGCGGTGGCGCCGGGCATGTAGGCGCGACGTGGCGGAGCCTCGGGGTCCGCCTCGGCCTCGTCCCATGCCGTCTCCGCGTCGCCCGGATAGGCATCGTCGTCGTCGGCCGGCCAGTCCTTCTGCCGGAATGCGGCCGCGGCGGACTCGGCCTCGGCCCAGGCGGTACCCTCGCCGGCCTCTGCTTCCGCATCCAGGTCATCGCCGCCGGGTTCGGCCTGGTCGGGTTCCTGCCACCGGTCGGCGGCGAAGAGTCGGGCAGGCGGAGCCGCCGCACCGTGGGCCAGGGGCTCCGCGGCGTCTTCCTCGATCCGCGGGACGCGATCTTCGTACCACAGCGGTCCGTCCACGGCGCCCTCTTCCGCCGCGGCGGCAGCGGATTCGGCCCAATAGGCTTCGTCTTCGGGCGGATAGAGGCTGCGGCGCGGCCCGGGATCGGGCGAGCCGGGCTCGCCCGCCGCTTCGGGCAGGCGTGGACGCCGGTTTGCCTGATAAAAGTAGTCCGTCATCACCTCGGCCCGCTTCCGGGGGCGGGGATTTCAGCGCGGCATTGTGGACTTATGGTGGCCGGCCGGCAATCCTGCCGTCGAATCCGTATCTTAGTGGGCGAAGATGTCGTCTTCCTCCCAGCCCGCGAGATCGAGGAGAGCGCGGGCCGGCAGGAAGCCGAAACAGGCCTCGGCGAGCTCGGTGCGCCGCTCGCGGGCGAGCCGGCGGTCGAGCTCGGCCTTGAGGGCGTGAAGATAGATGACGTCGGCAGCAGCGTAGGACAGCTGGGCGTCGCTGAGCGTCTCGGCCGCCCAGTCGCTGCTCTGTTGCTGCTTGCTCACCTCGATGTCGAGAAGGTCCTTGACCAGGTCCTTGAGCCCGTGCCGGTCCGTATAGGTCCGGGTGAGTTTCGACGCGATCTTGGTGCAGTAGACGCGATTGGTCATGACACCGAAGGTCTTGAAAAGAAAGGCGACGTCGAACCGGGCATAATGAAAGATCTTGGTCCGGCGCTGATCGCCGAGGAGGGCGACGAGATTCGGCGCCTCGCGCTGGCCGGGGGCGATCTGGACGACGTCGGCGCTACCGTCGCCGGGAGAGAGCTGTACGACGCACAGCCGGTCACGGGTCAGGCTGAGGCCGAGGGTCTCGGTGTCGATCGCCACCCGCTCGCCATAGAGCAGGAGGTCGGGAAGGTCGCCCTTGTGGTAGCGTATGGTCATCGTCGCTGGTCTCTTTGCCTCGGGGTTGGGCCTACATAGCGGCGGCCGGCAGGGAAGGCGACAATTCTTTGGCGTCCCGGGGCTTTTGCGCGCGGCGTCGCCGTTGACAAGCATCGCCGCCCTCAATAGGTATCGGCCGCCCTGCCCAGGTGGCGGAATTGGTAGACGCGCACGGTTCAGGTCCGTGTGCCGCGAGGCGTGAAGGTTCGAGTCCTTTCCTGGGCACCATTCGGCCGTTCGCCGAAGTGCGGCGAAGATTGAAAGAATCGAGGATTTCTGCGATATTGGCGCTGGTTTTGACCGGCGTCGTTCGCGTTTGTTCGCCGCCCGCCGGTGCTTTGTCTTCCCACTTGTGGGGCGCCCGTCGGACCAGTACGTTCACTCGTCCAGTCCACACCACAAGAAGGGACGAGGGATGGGAAGATTTCAATCTTCGCGCGGATGAGCGTCGAGCCCGAGAACGTCCCCCAGATCAAAGCACTCGCGGAAGCGGGGTGTCGAGCGGCCCGCGATCAACCTGGCACGCTGACCTATGACTGGCACTACTCGGACGAGCGCCGAAGTCTCGTCGTGCTGGAAATCTATGCCGACTCGGCGGCGCACATCGCCCACATGCAGGCCGAGGGGCATGGTGAGATGATGGGGAGCCTCATGGCGCTGATCGGCTCGATCGAGTTCTACGTCCTCGGGGAACCGACCGCCGAGCACGCCGCGATGCTGTCGGCGGTTCCGGGCGCGCAGTTCTACTCTGAACTCGCGACCAAGTAGCGCCTTGAACGGGTGTCGTGCCGGGTCCCCGGTGATCCTGTAATCGGATCGTGTGCCAGTCCCCTCGTTCGGGCCACGTCGTGAAGGTGTTCTTCGGAGGCTGATCAGGGTTCGGAGTGCCGGACAGTCCAGGGGATCGGGCTGTAGCTCTTCAACCGCGCGTCTCCGGGCCGGTCCGGTCCTCATCGGAATTGCCTCGGTCTATCTGGTCACGCCGTACTCGGCTTCCGCCGCCGCGAGCCACGCGCCGTCGATCCGTTCAAACACCGTCAGGCGCGGCGAAATCGACTCTCCGTCGTCGGACTCGTCGGTCCTCAGGTTGTATCGCGCGACCAGCGTGTTGTTGAAGCTGGTGACGACGAGATCCGACACCACGGCGCGCCCTTTCGGCGTAGGGGCGCTGTTCAGGTAGTCGGCGAGGGAATCGCCCTGCCCGTCGGGTCGCTGAATCTGGAAGTCGGGAGCCGCGAGCGCAAGGATTTGATCGAGCTCGCCCGAGGCGATCGCCGCCTGCCACCGACCGACGATGCGCCCCGCCTCCGACTCGATGGCGTTCTCCCCCGTGCCGAGGGCGGCGAGCGCCTGGACCTTCCAGCCCTCGTCGGTCTCGTGGAAGACGGCAATCCGGGCAAGGCGCGGCACGTCGCGCGCGATGCCCTCGAACTTCCCCAGATAGCTGACCTTGAAGGTGGCGGTCAGAACGTCGCCATCGCGGCGGGCGACAAGATCGCTGATGTCGTATCGCGTGACCGCCTTCGGAAAGTCCAGGTAGCGGTCGCGATCGAAGCGCAGTCCGTCGCTGCCGATGATCTGGAAGCCGTCGCCGAGGAACGTCGACAGTGCGGCGTTGTCGGGGGCGAGATCGTCATAGAAGCGATCGATAAGCTCCAGTGCGAGCCGGTCGATCTCCGGGCCTTCTGCGGCGTCCGTTCTTTGGGAAGCGGCGAGTCCCAGCACCAACATCGTTGCCAGCAGGATGCGGGTCGTGGGTGGGGGCGCTGGCGGCCACGTCGGCTTGGGCATGGTCACGTCTCTCCTTGACCGGTTCCGGCGGAGAAGTCGGCTGGCCCAGCCTCGAAGCAACCCGATCGGGAAGTCAACGCAAAAAGTCGCCGCTGATGCGGGTCTGTTTCCGGGGAGACGAAGGCGAAGTGCGCGCCGGTCGGAGTCTTCGGGGGCATGGCCCGCTTCCTGGGATCAGGGCCGGTCACCCTCAGCCTTGGGTCGCAGGACCGAACGCGAGATGGTGGAGGACGATTCCGCTGGCGGTGGCGACGTTGAGGGAATCGAGCTCCCCCGCCATCGGGATGCGGACGGTCCGGACCCGGCCGAGTATGTCGGCGGGCAGTCCCGGCCCCTCCGCGCCGAACAGCGCCGCGACCCGGTCCGGCCGGCGGACGTTGGCCAGGAGTGTCGTGCCGCGGGGGCTGAGAGCGATCGCGGTGAACCCGCGTTCGGCGAGAAGGGCGAGCGCATCCTCGCCGTGCGGGAGGCGGGCGAAGGGGACCGTCAGCGCCGCGCCGACCGAGACCCGGATCGCCTTCCGGTAGAGCGGGTCACAACAATCGCTATCGAGGACGACGGCATCGGCGCCGAAGGCCGCCGCGTTGCGGAAGAGCCCGCCGACGTTGTCGTGGTTGGCGATGCCGAACAGCGCCATCACCATCATCCGTGTTCCACCTTCGGCAAGGAGGGTTGCCGCGTCCGGCATCGCCGCGCGCCGTCCGACGGCGAGAATGCCGCGGTGGATGTGAAAGCCGGCGACCGCGTCCATCACCGCCTGGCTCGCGACGAACACCGGAACGGTGTCGGGTAGGGCCCGGATCTGGGCCTCAAGCGTCGCGAGGCGCTTGTCGGCCAGGAGAAGCGACACGGGCGGGTGGAGCGAACCGCCGAGCAGAACCCGCACCACCACCTCGCCCTCGGCGATGAACAATCCGCGCCGGCCGACCAGGTCACGCTCGCGGACGGACCGGTACGCGTCGATGCGCGGGTCGGCCGGATCGTCGATCGGGATGGCAAGCGTCAAGGGCGTCGGATCGCGTTCTGTGGCGTCTGGAGAGGAGTCGACTCACCCGTAGGTCAGTTGACCGTTGGCGTCCAGCGGTCGCCGGTTCTGGCCGGCGTTTCGCGCGTTTCCCGGCCGCGTCGTGGGTAAGACCCTCGGTGCGGTCTCAGGCCGCCTCGCCCACGGCCTCGTCGGCGGTTCGGGCAGTCTCCCTGGTGCCCGAGACGATCAGCTCCAGCACTTCCTGCTCGCTCGATTGCCTGACGTACCGGTCGCCGACATTCTCGCCGCGCTTCAGCACCATGACGCGGTCGCCGACAGCAAAGATGTCCTGCAGACGGTGAGAGATGATGACCTGGGCGACGTTGTGCTTCTTGAGCTCGAGCATGGTCTCGAGCAGGCGCTCGGTCGCCATCACCGAGAGGTTGGCGGTCGGTTCGTCGAGGATGACGACCTCGGGTTCGAACGAAATGGCGCGGGCAATCGCGACGGACTGCTGGCGGCCGCCAGAGAGGCTCTCTACCCGCTGGTAGACCGAGTTGACGTCGACCTTCAGCCGCTTCAGCACCGCATCGGCCTCGGAATACATGCGCTTGCGGTCGACGAACAGGAACCTCCGTGGCCAGCGCCCGAGGAAGATGTTCTGGCCGACATCCATGTTCCCGCACAGGGCGAAGTCCTGGTAGATCATCTCGATCCCGACTTCGCGGCTTTCGTGCGGATTGCGGAAATGGACCGGCTTGCCGGAGACCAGGATCTCCCCGCTATCGCGCTGGTACGCGCCGGTCATGATCTTCATCAGCGTCGACTTGCCGGCCGAGTTGTCGCCGACAAGGCCGAGAATCTCGCCGGGCCGGAGGACTAGGTCGACATCGGACAAGGCCTGGACGGCGCCGAAGGCCTTGTTGATCTGCCGCATCTCGACGATCGGGGTGATGGGCGTGGCGGTCTCAGGCATGGGCGGTTTCCCGACGTTGCTTGGGTCGCAGGAAGAAGTGGCGGAACGTACCGAAGACGTTGGCCTGGCGTACCCAGATGTCGACGAGCACGGCGACGATGAGGATCCCGCCGATGAAGACGTTGATCCAGTGCTGCGGCATGGTGAAGCCCTCGACATTGAGCTGGAGGAGGGCACGGACCAGGGTGATGACGGCGGCCCCGGCGAGCGAGCCGATGATGGTGCCGTAGCCGCCGAAAATGGAGCCGCCGCCGATGATCACCGCCGCGATACCGTCAAGCTCGCGGAACTGGCCGGCGACCGGATTGAAGCTGCGGAAATAGGCGATGTTGATGATGCCGGCCATCGCCGCGCAGAAGGCGCAGAAGACGAGGGCCGAGAAGCGGATGCGGTTGGTGTTGATGCCGGCATAGCCGGCGGCGCGGATGTTGCCGCCGGTGGCGTAGAGGCGCTGGCCGTACGGCATCAGGCCGAGGACGATGCCGGCGATCACCGAGACCAGCAGCAGCCACAAGGTCTGAACGCTCAGCACCTCGGTGACGGCACCGAGAATGCCGGCGGGGTGGGGCAGCCCGAAATAGGCGAAGATATCGCCGAGCTTCCGACCGATCAGGTTGTAGCCCTCGCTCCATCCGGTGAGCTGCTGGCCCGAGACCAGCCACGAGGCGATGCCGCGGGCGATGTAGAACATGCCGAGCGTGGCGATGAAGGCCGGCAACTTCAGCCAGACGGTGAGGACGCCGTTGACCACCCCGGCAAAGACGCCGATGGCGAGGCCGATCGCGATCGCGGCGACGGGATCTAACCCCATCACCTTCAGCGAATACGCAGCGGCGCTGCCGCTGAGCGCCAGCACCGCGCCGACCGAGAGATCGATGTCGCCCGCGGCGATGACATAGGTCAGCCCGACGGCGATCAGGGCGAGTTCGGTGTAGTTGAGAAGGATCGCGAAGGTGTTGGGCAGATTGTACCAGTAGTCCGGCCGAAGCGAGAGGCCGGTCACCCACAGCACCACTGTGAGGATGATCGCCAGCGCATCCCGGCGTGCGAGGAACTTGCCGAAGCCGCGCGCCGTCAGCGCCCGGTCGGTGGTGACGGCGCCCTTGGTCTGCACTCCGACGATGGCGGCTCCGCCGACATCGGAGAGGGGCGGCGGCGGCAGCCCGCGCAGCCGCGCCCAGAGGCGCTGGATCAGCTTCCGTCGGATGATCACCGGCTCGATCAGCACGGCGAGGATGAGCAGCAGGCCGATGAAGGCGGGCACGGCGCCGGCCGGCAGCGAGAACACCGCCTGGACCTCGACGTCCTCGCCACCGACATTGATGATGCGGGTGATGGGCAGGCCCTCGCGCAGCACCTTGTTGATCAGCACCACCAGCAGTGCGCCGAGGAAGCTGCCGATGACGCGACCGCGGCCGCCGAGGATCGAGGCGCCGCCGATGATCACGGCGGCGATCACGATCAGTTCCGCGCTGAGGCCGCCCTGGGGCGAGGTGCCCTTGTCCTGCGCCACCGACATCAGTCCGGCGACCGCAGCGCAGAGCGAGGACAGGAGATACGCGCGCACTCTCACCCATCGGGTGGGGATGCCGGCGTAGCTGGCGGCAAGCTCGTTGCCGCCGGTCGCGAACGTCTCGTAGCCCCAGCGCGTCTTGGCGAGGACGAAGGCGCCGGCCGCCACGATGGCGAGGGCGATCGGGATCTGGTTGTTGAAGCCCCAGGCGTTGAATTCGCCGAGCTGGAAGAACCAGGCGTATTCCTTGGCCTTGGCGGGATAGAGGATCGACTGCCCGCCGGTCAGCCCGAGGATGAAGCCGCGCCCGATGAAGAGAACGGTGAGTGTGGCGATGAAGGCCGGCACGCGGAGGAACGTGACCAGGACGCCGTTGGTGAGGCCGATGACGGCGCCGAGCGCGAAGCAGGCGATGATGGCCGGGACGACGCCGAGGTCGTAGTGCGCGGGGTCGAAGACATAGGCAAAGATCACCGACACCAGGCCGAAGGTGGAGCCGACCGAGAGATCGATGTCCTTGTTGACGATGACGAACGTCGTGCCGACGGCCATCACGGCGTAACGCGAGGCGTCGCGCAGCAGCGCCTGAAAGGCGTCGGTCGAGCCGAAGAAGCCGGGATTGAGATAGGCGCCGACCAGATAGAGGGCCAGCATCATGGCAAACAGGCCCGCCTCCCACCCCCCCACAAGCTGCATGGGTGGCCGGCCCGGCAAGGAAGCGGCAGGTGTCATGACGATATTCCAGCCCGCGGCAGTCGGAACCAATGGCCGCGAGAGGGCGAAAGGCCCCCTCGCGGCGCCCGTTCTTTAAGGTATCAGGTCTAGTTCTCGAAGCGCTTGCCGACGTTGCCGACACTGTCCTTGGTGACAAGCTGGGCGCGGGTGTCGAGATTGGCCGCCGAGATGCCGCGGTCGATCTGCAGGTAGAGCTGCATGACCGGCCAGAAGCCCTGGAGGAACGGCTGCTGCCCGAGCGAGCCGGTCAGGTCGCCCGAGGCAATCGCTTCCTGCTGAGCCGGACCAAGATCGAAGCCGTAGGCGCAGATCTTGCCCGTCATGCCGGTCTGGGCGACCGCCTTGGCGAGGGCCGGGGTGAAGACGTTGTTGCCGGCAAAGGCGCCGACGACATCGCCACGCGACTCAAAGAGCGACACGATCGCCGCGACCGGGTCGTTCGGATCGGCATCGACGCCCACACCTTCGGGACCGGCATCGACCTTGAAGGCGTCGAGCTTGCCGGCGGCCTTGAGGCCGGCGACGATGGCGCCATAGGCGGCGGTGACGCGATTGTTGACCTCGACGTTGCCCATTGCGGTCGAGTTCGGGAGCACGATGGTGCCGCCGGACACGCCCTTGTCCATCAGGCATGCGACCAGCGCCTCGCCGGCGATCGCGGCGGCCGAGGCGTCCTGGCCGGTGTGGCTGATGCCGCTCCGGTTGAGGATGGTGCCGTCGAACGAGTTGGTGGTCGCCACCGGGATGCCGGCGTCCATGGCCGCCTTGACGATGTCGTTATAGGCGCCGACCTGCGGCGTCGTCATGATCAGGCCGTCGAGAGTGGGGTCCTGAATGATCTGGTTCAGGATCTCGATCTCGCGGGCGGGATCGTCGACCGGCGATTCCGAGCCGAGCAGGAGGACCTTGGCGCCGATCATGTTCGCGGCGGCCAGCGCACCGACATAGACCGGGTCGAAGAAGCCATTGCCGGCGGTGTGGGTCACGATGGCGAAGGTCAGCACGCCGTCATTCGAGTGAAAGTTCTTGGTGTCGGGGGCTTCCTTCGCGGCGTCGTCGAAGGTGTAGCCGCCGACGGCCTTGCCGACCGATCCGGACTGGGCATGGGCCCCGCCGATCATGAACGTGGCGGCGGCGAAGCCAAGCGCCGCTGTCTTCAAAACTGCCTTCATCTGGTTCCTCCCGGGACATCTTTTCATATGATAATTGTGACGTCGAAAGAATGAGGAGCGCACATCGACGACTTGGCAAGCGAGTGATTGAGCCTCGCCATCCTTGCGACGTCTGCAAACATACGATGAAAAGCCTGCGGAGTCATGCCATTTCTTACGGTTCGGCCGCGCCGCGGCTGAAGGATCTCCGAGCAATCATCCGCCGTGGCATGTCGAGGCCCCTCGATTTCTGCTGTGCGCACCGCATCGCCAGGCCGCGGCCCTTAGCGCCTTGGCACGGAGCGTCGGCTGGTGTACCGCCTGCAAGGAAAAAGCGGCCGTCCGCGCCGTTCGCGTCTGGGGGAAGCATCACGCATGGCCAACGTCGTCGTTGTCGGGTCACAGTGGGGTGACGAGGGCAAGGGCAAGATCGT
>JAGRKZ010000029.1:0-5622 GCA_020442065.1 Bauldia sp. | reverse complement strand
CACAATGCCGGCCACACGCTGGTCATCGACGGCGTCAGCTACAAGCTGAGCCTGCTGCCCTCGGGGGTGGTGCGCCCGGGCAAACTGTCGGTGATCGGCAATGGCGTGGTTGTCGATCCCTGGGCCTTTCTTGCCGAGATCGACCGGCTTGCGGCGCAGAACGTCGCGGTGACGCCGGACAATCTCGTGGTCGCCGAGAACGCCGCGCTGATTCTGCCGCTCCACCGCGAGCTCGACGCGGCGCGCGAGGCGTCCAACGCTCTCCAGGCGATCGGCACCACCAAGCGCGGGATCGGCCCCGCGTACGAGGACAAGGTCGGCCGCCGGGCGATCCGCGTCGTCGATCTCGCGGATGCGGATTCGCTTCCGGCCAAAGTCGACCGCCTCCTCGCCCATCACAACGCCCTGCGGCGCGGGGTTGGCGCCGAGGAGATCGACGGCGCCCAGCTCGTCGCCGAGCTCTGCGAGATCGCGCCACGCGTCTTGCCCTATGCCGGGTCGGCGTGGCGGCTGCTGTCGGCGGCCCGCCGCGACGGCAAGCGCATCCTGTTCGAAGGGGCGCAGGGGGCCTTGCTCGACGTCGATCACGGCACCTATCCGTTCGTCACCTCGTCCAATACCGTCGCCGGCCAGGCGGCAGCCGGCTCGGGTCTCGGACCGGGCGCGGTCGGCTACGTCCTCGGCATCACCAAGGCCTACACGACGCGGGTCGGCGAAGGCCCGTTCCCGACCGAGGACACCGGCGAGGCGGGCGAGTTCCTCGGCCGGCGCGGCCATGAGTTCGGCACCGTGACCGGACGGAAGCGCCGCTGCGGCTGGTTCGACGCCGTTCTCGTCCGCCAGACCGTGCAGACGTCGGGTATCGATGGCATCGCGCTCACCAAGCTCGATGTCCTCGACGGCCTCGAAACGATCAAGATCGCGGTCGGCTACCGTCTTGACGGGAAGGCGATCGACCATCTTCCTGTCTCCCAGGGTGAGCAGAGACGCATAGAGCCGGTTTACGAAACGATGGAAGGCTGGCAAGATTCGACCGCCGGGGCGCGGACATGGAATGACTTGCCCGCCCAGGCGGTGAAGTACGTTCGCCACCTCGAAGAACTGATTGGCGCGCCCGTAGCCTTACTTTCGACAAGCCCGGAGCGTGAGGATACGATTCTCGTGCATGATCCTTTCCAGAGCTGATGCTGTCGCGCTAAGACGGGTCACTCTCGGCAGAGCGAAAAGATGGCCGAATACTATACAGTCTTGAGACGGGCGATTGCCGGCATCGATCCCAATGTGCCGGAGACGCGACGGGCGGTCTATGACAAGGCCCGCAATGCATTGATCGGACAGCTCAAGGCTGTCGATCCCCCTTTGACCACGGCCGAGATATCGCGGCAGCGCCTCGAGCTCGAGGAGGCGATCCGCCGGGTCGAGCGCGAGGCGGCCTCCGGCACGGCGGCTTCGATTCGGCCGCCTGCGGCGAATCGCGCCGCGCCGCCCCGTGGCCGGGACCCGGAACCGGCGGTGACAGCGCCGCCGGCCGAGGACTACGAAGCCCCGCCCCCGCCATCGGCGCGCGACGTGTTCCGCCGCGCCGTTCAGGACGCGGGCATGCGTGGCGACACCGATCGTACCGTACCCGCGCCCATCGCCCGCTATGAAGGCGCAGCGCCGGACCTTCGCGGCACCGCCCCGCCGCCCCGCGACCGGATGCCGCCGCCGCGCGGCGAGCCCGGCGAGCGTGGCGGGTTTCCGGTCCGTGCCGATGCGAACCGCTATGCCCGGCCCGAATACGGCCGCCGCCCGCCGCCGCCCGAGACTTATCGCGAACCCGAGCCGGAGCCTTATGAGCCGGAGCCGCGGCTCGCGCCCGAGTATGATCAGGAGTGGGAAGCCGAGCAGGCGTCTGCGGCCATGGCGCCGTCCATGCCCCAGGTCGACCGGCGGGAACGCGCCGCGCCGCCACCCCCTCCCAGCCGTGGCCGTAGCCGCGAGGAGGCTGTGGCCGGCGACGGCGCGGCGGCCCCGAAGCCGCGGCGTTCGCGGCTCGGCGGCATCCTGGTCCTCGTCCTGATTCTTGCCGTTCTCGGCGCGATCGCGGCGGGTGCATGGACGCAGCGCGAGATGATCTCCGATCTCATCGCCGACGTGACCGGGAGCGGCGCCGATGCGCCCGCGGCGACGGCTACCGAACAGCCGGTCCTGCCGCCGCCGCCCGACGAGCCGGCGACGGCCGAGGCCGATACCGGCAAGAACACCGATCGCCTGCTGCCGGGCGAGCCGGCTCCGCCGGGGTCGGATGTCCGGGTTGTCGGCGGCGAGGATGGCGGCGAGACCGCCGACACGATGGCCGCCGGCCCGGATACGGCGATGGCCGAACCGATGCCGTCCTCGGCCAGCCCTGGCGCCGAGAGCGGCGGGCCTCAGAAGGCGATCCTTTACGAGGAGCCGGCCGACGGCGCAGCGAATGCTGCGGTCACGGCGGTCGATGCCGCGGTGACTTGGCACTTTGTCCAGGACGGGCCGAACGGACCCGAGGTGCAGGCCGATCTCACCGTGCCCGAGCGCAACATGACGATCCGGTTCTCGCTCCACAAGAACGCCGACGAGGCGCTGCCGGCGAGCCACCTGGTCGAAGTGGTCGCCGACACGCCGTCGGATTCGCCGGGCAAGGCGATCGCCAACATTCCGCGCATCGTGTTGAAGCCGACCGAAGGCGCCCGCGGCCAGCCGCTGGTCGGCGCCGCCGCCAAGGTAGCGGACGGCTTCTTCTGGATCGCGCTGTCGGCGGCCGACACCGACATTGCGTCGAACCTGTCGCTGATGCGCGACCGCAACTGGATCGACCTGCCCTTCGTCTACGAGAACGGGCAGCGCGCGATCATCACCTTCGAGAAGGGACCGGAGGGCGAAGCGGCTTTCCAGCAGGCCTTCGCGGCCTGGGGAACGGGCTAGCAGGCCGCCGTCCGAAGGACTCGACGACACCAAAGCCCCGGCCCTTGGCCGGGGTTTTTCGTTGTCCGTTGTGCAGGGCCGGCCGCCGGCAATGCGGCGTCCCAGCGAGCAGGCTTGCCCTTTGCGGGCTCAGCTGCGATCATCCGTCCGTTCCGAGGGGTGCTCCGACGCGAGCTGAGATGGCCTAGACGGCCGAACCCTTCGAACCTGATCCGGGTCATGCCGGCGAAGGGACGGGAACTTTTCCGCCAACGCGCCAGCCATGCATGACCCGTCCGAAGAGGGCGATGGCGATGGCTTGTCAGGGCGGGTTCGGGATGGGAGGGGCGGCGTGATCGCGCTCCGCGCCCTCTATGTCGCGATCGGCCTCGTCCTGATCTGGCAGATCGTCATCTGGGTTTTCCAGCCGCCGCATTTCATGCTGCCGACGCCGCTTGCCGTGGCTGAGGCGCTTCGCGACCGGCCGGACCTGTGGCGCGTCCATGCCGTCACCACCCTCACCGAGACGGTGATCGGCCTCGTCGCCGGAACGGTGCTCGGTGCCGGTCTCGCCCTCGCCATGAGCTTCCTGCCGCCGACCCGGCGCATCCTCCTGCCGGTGATGGTGGTGAGCCAGGCGCTGCCGGTGTTCGCCATCGCGCCGTTGCTCGCGCTGTGGTTCGGCTTCGGCCTCGCCTCGAAGGTGGTGATGGCGACGATCGCGATCTTCTTCCCGGTAGCCTCGGCCTACCATGACGGGCTGTCGCGCACCGACCCGCAGCTCATCGACCTCGCCCGGCTCTACGGCGCCGGCCGTACGCGCGAGGTGGCGCTGCTCCGCGTCCCTTCGGCCCTCCCCTCGCTCATCACCGGCGTACGGCTGGCGGCGGTCTTTGCCCCGATCGGTGCGCTGATCGGCGAGTGGGTCGGGGCCTCCTCCGGCCTCGGCTACGCGATGCTCCTCGCCCAGGGCCGCTCGCAGACGGCGGTGGTGTTCGCCTGCCTCTTTCTCCTGGCCGCGATGTCGGTGCTCTTACGCGCCGCCGTCGACCTGCTCACCCGCAACCTTGCGCCCTGGGCGCCCGAATCGACCTGAACACCCGACCTGAAACGGAAACGTGCCATGCTGAACCGACTGCTTCCCGCTGCCCTCGCCATCGCCCTCGCCGCCGCGCCTGCCGCTGCCGCCGACAAGCTGACGGTGCTCCTCGACTGGTTCGTCAATCCCGACCACGCGCCGCTGGTGATCGCCAAGGAGGGCGGCCATTTCGAGCGGCATGACCTCGATGTCGAGCTGGTCGCGCCCGCCGATCCGAGCGCGCCGCCGCGACTGGTCGCCGCCGGCCAGGGCGACATCGCCCTCACCTACCAGCCCGACCTGATGCTGCAGCTCAAGGAAGGGCTGCCGCTGGTCCGCTTCGGCACGCTGATCGAGACCCCGCTCAACGCGCTGATCGTGCTGAAGGACGGGCCGGTCAAGTCGCTCGCCGATCTCAAGGGCAAGCGCATCGGCTATTCGGTGGCGAGCATCCAGAGCGCCTATCTCTCCGGGATGCTCGAGACCGTCGGGTTGACCATGGACGACGTCACCATGGTCAACGTCAACTTCAACCTCGTCACCGCGCTCCTCGCCGGCCAGGTCGACGCCGCCATCGACGGCTACCGCAACTTCGAGCTGACCCAGCTCGGCATCGAAGGCAAGCCGGGCCTCGCCTGGTTCCCCGAGGAGCACGGCGTGCCGGTCTATGACGAGCTGATCTACGTCACCCGCCCCGAGCTCAAGGACGATCGGCGGCTCGGCCGTTTCCTCGCCGCGGTCGAGGAGGCGACGATCTATCTCACCAACCATCCGGACGAGGCCAAGGCGATGTTCCTCGCCTCGCATGTCGACCTCGACGACGAACTCAACCGCACCGCCTTCGATCTCACCCTGCCGCGCTTCGCCAAGCGCCCGGCGGCGTTCGACCCCGGCCGCTACGACCGCTTTGCCGCCTTCCTCAAGGACAAGGGCCTCCTCGACACCGTCCCGCCGGCCGAGAGCTATACGATCACGGTGCGGTAGGGCCCGGCTCCGCCGATGGTCTTCCGTGGCTCTCGCGAGCGCGGGCAAGAGGCTGCGTGCACATGTGTTTGCCGCGTAGGACGGAGTAGATGCCGGATTTTCCTTGAAGCACGGGGCGGGCGGTGGTTTGTCCTGTCGCGCGGCGGTACTATGGTCGCCGCCCGCCCGATATCAACCGCCGCCGAGAACGCCGGCAGGCGCGCAAGGAAACGCCGATGAACGCCCCGTCGAAGCCGCCCAAACCCGGCAAGGCCGGACCCTCCGTCACCGACCAGGAGGCGCTCGCCTTCCACGCGCAGGGGCGGCCCGGCAAGCTCGAGATCAGCCCGACCAAGCCGATGGCGACGCAGCGGGATCTCTCGCTCGCCTATTCACCCGGCGTCGCGGTGCCGGTGCGGGCGATCGCCGAGGACCCGAGCCTTGCCTTCGACTACACCACGCGCGGCAACCTCGTCGCGGTGATCTCGAACGGCACCGCCATCCTCGGCCTCGGCAATCTCGGCGCGCTCGCCTCCAAGCCGGTGATGGAAGGCAAGGGTTGCCTCTTCAAGAAGTTCGCGAACATCGACGTGTTCGACATCGAACTGGCCGAAAACGATCCGGACAAGCTGATCGACATCATCGCCGCGCTCGAGCCG
>JAGRKZ010000028.1:4028-10340 GCA_020442065.1 Bauldia sp. | reverse complement strand
ATCGAGCGCATCTGCGAGCCCGAGCGCCAGATCATCTTCCGGGTGCCGTGGACGGACGACCATGGTGAAACCCGGATTGCGCGGGGCTTCCGGGTGCAGTTCAACTCCGCGCTTGGCCCCTACAAAGGTGGCATCCGCTTCCACCCCTCGGTCAATCTCGGAATCATCAAGTTTCTTGGTTTCGAGCAGACCTTCAAGAACGCCCTCACGGGACTTCCCATCGGCGGCGGCAAGGGTGGCTCCGATTTCAATCCGCGTGGCCGATCGGAAGGAGAGGTCATGCGCTTCTGCCAGTCGTTCATGACCGAACTGTCCCGGCACATCGGTGAGTATACCGACGTGCCGGCGGGCGACATCGGTGTCGGCGGTCGCGAGATCGGCTACATGTTCGGGCAGTACAAGCGACTTACCAATCGCTACGAAGCAGGCGCGCTGACCGGGAAGGCGTTGTCGTACGGTGGCTCGCGCGCCCGCCGCGAGGCGACCGGCTATGGCGCAGCCTACTTCGTCTCCAGGATGCTCGCCACCCGCGGCATGGATTTCGAGGACCGGCGTGTGGTCGTCTCTGGTTCGGGCAATGTCGCGATCTACACCATGGAGAAGATCATCGCGTTCGGCGGGCGGATCGTCGCGTGTTCGGATTCGAACGGCTACGTCGTCGATGAGGCCGGCATCGACCTCGATCTGGTGAAGGCCATCAAGGAACAGCGGCGGGGGCGGATCTCAGAGTATGTAGAGGCCCGTGGAAACACTGCGCGCCACATCGAGGGTGGGTCGATTTGGGACGTCCCCTGTGATGTCGCGATGCCGTCGGCGACGCAGAACGAGCTGACCGGCCGTGACGCCCGAACACTGATCCGGAACGGCGTGATCGCGGTTGGCGAAGGCGCCAACATGCCGTCGACCCCGGATGCAGTACGCGCCTTCCGCGAAGCGAGGGTGCTGTTTGGACCGGGCAAGGCGGCCAATGCGGGCGGCGTCGCGACTTCGGCTCTCGAGATGCAGCAGAACGCCTCGCGCGACAGCTGGACCTTCGAGCGCACTGAGACGCGCCTCGCCGAGATCATGGCCAACATCCATGACCTTTGCGCGGGGACCGCTGACGAGTATGGCGCACCGGGCGACTACGTCCTTGGTGCCAATATCGCCGGCTTTGTCCGGGTCGCCGACGCGATGGAAGCGCTGGGCGTAATCTGACTCGAGCCGAATGCGGGTGGGGCTGGGGAGCCTCGGACTTCGTCTCCCGGGTCCTAGGCTCCGGACTCATAACCAGTAGCTGACGGTTGCGGCGATGCATACGGCGGCGAGGAAGTTGGTGGCCGATCTGTCGTATCGGGTGGCGATTCGGCGGAAGTCCTTGAGCCTTCCGAACATGCGCTCGATGGCGTTGCGATCGCGATAGAGGAACGGCGAGAAGCAGTTCTTCCAGCGGCGATTGGCTCTCGGCGGGATGTTGGGCATGGTACCCTTGCCCTCGTCCTTGTGACGGATCGCGTTGCTGTCGTAGCCCTTGTCGGCGAGCAGGATCGGGCTCGCCGGCATCTGCTTATGTTTCGGCTTACAATAGTGACCCCCATCTCGGGGATATCGGCGTCCACCAATGACCCCCTGTCCTTGAGGCTTTGATGGCCAGATCGGCGGCTTGTGTAGCCGCGGATCGAGACGGGGATGTTGGTAGTGGAGACGGTGCCGAAGATCCGGCGCGAGCACTTCGCGCGGGGCAAGGGCGTGAAGACGATCGCGCGGGAGATGGGCCTGGCGCGCAACACGGTGCGCAAGATCCTGCGGTCGGGGGATACGGCGCCGGAGTACGAGCGGCGCGAGCAGCCGCACCCGAAGCTGGGGCCGTTCATCGAGCGGCTGGAGGGACTACTGGAGGCCAATGCGTCAGGGGCGCGCAAGGATCGGCTGACACTGATGCGGATCACCGATCTGCTCAGCCGGGAGGGCTATGGCGGCGGCTACGACGCGGTGCGGTGCTATGCAGGACGCTGGTCGGTCCAACGCCGGGGTGTGAGCTCTCCGGTTGAGGCCTTCGTACCTCTGAGCTTTGCGCCGGGCGACGCCTACCAGTTCGACTGGAGCCACGAACAGGTCGAGATCGGCGGCACGCCGCTGACGGTGAAGGTGGCGCACGTGCGGCTCTGCCATAGTTGCCGGTTCTACATCCGGGCCTATCCGCGGGAGACCCAGGAGATGGTGTTCGATGCTCACGCCCGGGCCTTCCAGGCGTTCGGCAGCGTCACGCGCCGGGGCATCTACGACAACATGAAGACCGCCGTTGAAGCGGTGTTTACCGGCAAGAAACCCGCCGCGTTCTGCTGGCTATAGATGGTGGCGATGTTGGTAAGCGCGCCCAGGTTCGAAAGGGCTGTCGCGAAGTTGACGGCGGTGTTCGCCGGTGCGGTGAAGTAAGCCATGGCTGATGCCTCCTTTGGCAAGTCGGATGGCCATGGCGCGATGCCGTTGGCCGGTTGCCGGGGGAGGTAGCAGCGACGGGTCGACGACAGGTAGTCTTCGACCACTCGCGCCGTCGCCATAAGAGAACCCCACCTTGTCCGCTCTAATCTTCCCCATCGATAAGGGGATCTGGCGAGCATTTCGACGCGAGTGACAAAGCGTCGTCGATGAATATTGTTTGACCCTTCACGCGCACGCCCGACTTCTCCAACGCCGACAGGGCGCGAGAAAATGACTCCCGCGTCATCCCGAGTTCCGACGCGATGAGGTTCTTCTCATAGGGCAGCACAGCGCGTTCGGGGTTTCCCTGACTGCGTGCCAACGCCAGAAGATAGCAGCCTACGCGCTCGGGCGCGGTGCGTAGTTTGAGGCTCTTCACCTGACGGACCATGCGCCGGAACTGACGGGCGAGGCTGTCGATGACGGCTCGCGCAAGGACGGTGTCCTCCGCCACAGCTGACCGGAAGGTCGCTGCATGGATCATCAGGAGGCGCGAAGCCTCCGGCACGCGCGCACCCATCAGGTACGGCGCTCCGGTGACCACCGCCGCGGGGATTATCAGCTCTGGTGGCTGAACGACCTCTATGAGCACCTGGCGCGCCGCGGAGGAGCTGCCCAGCAGGTGGGCAGATCCGGACATTACGATGATCTGGAAGGTCGGTAGTTCGCCCTGCTCGAAGATGACGGTGCCGGACGCGACGCTGTGCTGAACCGAATTGGCAACTAGCTCTTGCTGCAACCTTGGCGACAGGCCCTGGAGGAGTGGCAGGTCTTCCGGCATGAAGCCTTTCCCGCTTTCCGTTGCTGCCATCCCGTCGACACCTCGACTGCTGAACTGCGCTCTGGTCAGTGTGTGACATTAGTCAAATATCGCTTTGATGCACATCAAGGATCGTCAGTCGCTCCACAGCTAGTACGTCGAGTGTCCTTTGGCGTACCGGGGGAACCCAGAAATGCGCGATGCGACGCAACCGGGAGCAGGTCAGATTCTTGGGATGAGCACCGTGGCTTTCACGGTCTGCTTTGCCGTCTGGACGATCTTCGCGATCATCGGCATCCGCATTCGCGAGGAGCTTGGCCTCAGTGAGGCACAGTTTGGGCTGCTGGTCGGCACACCAATACTCAGCGGCTCCCTGAGCCGCGTCGCGCTCGGCATATGGACGGACCGCTACGGTGGTCGGCTCGTCTTCACGCTCACCATGCTCGCTGCTGCGACCGCCACGTTCCTGCTTTCCTACGCTCACACCTATCCGCAGATCCTGATCGCGGCCCTCGGAGTCGGCATCGCGGGCGGCTCCTTCGCTGTCGGGGTCGCCTATGTCTCGCGCTGGTACCCCAAGGAAAAGCAGGGCATGGCGCTTGGCATCTTCGGCGCCGGCAATGTCGGCTCCGCTGTCACCAAGATTCTTGCGCCGCTCGTGATGGTCGCGCTCGGCTGGGAGGCCGTGGCGCAGGTCTGGGCCGCCGCGCTGGCGCTGACGGCGCTGGTGTTCTGGTTCACCACCCGGGATGATCCGGTGATCGAGGAGCGGCGTCGGACGGGGGTCCGCCCGAAGAGCGCGTGGCTCGAACTCGCACCGCTGAAGAACGTCCAGATCTGGCGCTTCTCGCTCTATTACTTCTTTGTATTCGGCGCGTTCGTGGCGCTCGCCCTCTGGCTTCCCCAGTATCTCGTCAACGTCTACGGCTTGCGCATCGAGACCGCAGGCATCATCGCCGCCGTGTTTTCCGTGCCGGCGTCGCTGTTTCGCGTCTATGGCGGCCACCTGTCCGATACCTACGGCGCCCGCCGCGTCCTTTACTGGACCTTCCTCGTATCGGTGGCGGCGACGTTCATCCTGTCGTATCCCCCGACCGACTACGTGGTCCATGGCGCCGACGGTACGATCGCGTTCCATGTCGAGATGGGCCTCGTGCCGTTCATCGTCACGATCTTCGTGCTCGGCTTCTTCATGGCCCTCGGCAAGGCCGCAGTCTACAAGCACATCCCCGCCTACTACCCCGAACACGTCGGCTCCGTCGGCGGTCTGGTCGGGATGATCGGCGGCCTTGGCGGCTTCATCCTGCCGATCCTGTTCGGCGTCCTTCTCGACCTCACTGGCCTCTGGACGAGCTGCTTCATGCTGCTGTTCGTCATCGTCGCCGGCGCACTGATCTGGATGCACGTCGCGGTCCGCCAGATGGAGCGCGCCGCGGCCGGGGCCGAGTTCGCGAAGCTGCCGCCGTTCCCCGAGATGCAGGGCATGCCCGAGCCGGTGCTCGCGCCGCGGGTCGAGCGGAAGGTCCTCACCGACTGGCGTCCGGAAGACCCGACGTTCTGGGAACGTACAGGGCGGGCGATCGCGCGCCGCAATCTCTGGCTCTCGATTCCCGCGCTGCTTCTGTCGTTCGCCGTCTGGCAGGTATGGTCCGTGGTCGTCGCCAAACTGCCGCAGGTCGGTTTCGCCTTCACCACCGACGAGCTCTTCTGGCTCGCGGCCCTGCCGGGCATCTCGGGCGCGGTGCTCCGGGTCTTCTACTCGTTCATGGTACCGATCTTCGGTGGCCGGCTGTGGACGACCGTGACGACCTGGTCGCTGGTCATCCCGGCGGTGGGCATCGGCTATGCGGTCCAGAATCCCGACACGCCCTACGTTGTCCTCCTCGGGCTTGCGCTGCTCTGTGGCTTCGGCGGCGGCAATTTCGCCTCGTCCATGGCGAACATCTCGTTCTTCTTCCCGAAGGCCGAGAAAGGCAACGCGCTCGCCCTCAATGCCGGGCTCGGTAATCTCGGGGTCAGCGTCGTCCAGTTCGTCGTGCCGATCGCCATCACCGCGAGCGTCTTCGGCTGGTTCGGCGGCGACCCGCAGATGGTCGCCGGCCCGACGGGACCCGCCCCGATGTGGCTGCAGAACGCCGGCTTCGTGTTCGTGCCGTTCATCGCGCTCTCGGCCTTCGCCTCGTGGTTCGGCATGAACGACATCGCCTCGGCGCGCGCCTCCTTCGCCGAACAGGCGGTGATCTTCGAGCGCCGCCACACCTGGATCATGTGCTGGCTCTATACCGGCACATTCGGCTCGTTCATCGGCTACTCGGCGGCGTTCCCGCTCCTCAGCGCGATGCTGTTCCCCGAGGTCAACGCGCTCCAGTTCGCCTTCCTCGGTCCGCTCGTCGGCGCCCTGTCACGCTCGGGCACCGGCTGGATCGCCGACCGCTTCGGCGGGGCCCGGGTCACTCTGTGGGTCTTCGTCCTGATGATGATCGGTGTCGGCGGCGTGCTGTGGTTCATCGGCATCAAGGATCGACCGGGAGCTTACTGGGGGTTCTTCGCCTCCTTCCTCGTCCTCTTCTTCGCGACCGGCGTCGGCAATGCCTCGACGTTCCAGATGATCCCCGCGATCAGCGCCCGCGAGATGGACAGGCTGATGCCCGACGCGGACCCGGCCGCCCGACGCCGCCAGGCGGAGAAGGAAGCGGCCGCCATCACCGGCTTCACCTCCGCCATCGCCGCCTTCGGTGCGTTCTTCATCCCCAAGGGCTTCGGCTCGTCGATCGCGATGACCGGCGGCGCCGAGGTCGCGCTCTGGGGTTTCCTCGCCTTCTACGTGATCTGCCTGGCCGTCACCTGGGTCGTCTATGCGCGCCCCGGCGGCCTTCTCCACGACGTCGAGCGCGCCCGGCGCTCGGCCCGCTTAGCCACCGCCACCTGACGGGAGCCAACAGCCTCATGTCTCAGTTCCTCGACCGCCTGACCTTCTTCCGGAAGAATGTCGGCAGCTTCTCGAACGGCCATGGCGTGGTCACGGCGGAGGACCGCTCCTGGGAGGACGGTTATCGTCAGCGCTGGCAGCACGACAAGATCGTGCGCTCGAC
>JAGRKZ010000028.1:1837-3939 GCA_020442065.1 Bauldia sp. | reverse complement strand
ACCCGGCCCGACCTGCCCAACCACGAGCCGCGCGGATGTTCGCGCGGCGCCTCCTACAGCTGGTACCTCTATTCCGGCGCGCGGGTGAAATACCCGATGATCCGCGGCCGGCTGCTCCGGCTGTGGCGCGCGGCGCGGGCCGGTCTCTCGCCGGTCGCAGCGTGGGCGTCGATCGTCGAGGACGCGGACAGGCGGAAGTCCTACACCGCGATCCGCGGCCATGGCGGGTTCGTGCGCGCGACGTGGGACGAGGTCAACGAGATCGTCGCCGCCGCCAACGCCTATACCGTGCGGAAACACGGGCCCGACCGCGTCATCGGCTTCTCGCCGATCCCGGCGATGTCGATGGTCTCCTACGCCGCCGGCGCGCGCTACCTGTCGCTGCTCGGCGGCGCTTGCATGTCGTTTTACGACTGGTACTGCGACCTGCCGCCGGCGAGCCCCCAGACCTGGGGCGAGCAGACCGACGTGCCCGAGAGCGCCGACTGGTACAATGCCGGCTTCATCATCGTCTGGGGCTCGAACGTGCCGCAGACGCGGACGCCCGACGCGCATTTCTACACCGAGGTCCGCTACAAGGGCACCAAGAGCGCCGTCGTCAGCCCGGACTACGCCGAGGCGACCAAGTTCGCCGACATCTGGCTGAACCCCAAGCAGGGGACGGACGCCGCGCTGGCGCTCGCCATGGGCCACGTGATCCTCCGCGAGTATCACCTCGAGCGAGAGGTGCCCTACTTCGCCGACTACGCGCGGCGCTACACCGACATGCCGTTCCTCGTCCGGCTGGTCGAGCGCGACGGGCGGTACGTGCCCGAGCGCCTTCTCCGCGCGTCGGAGCTGCCGGGCGGCCTCGGCGAGGCCAACAATCCGGAATGGAAGACGGTCGCGATCGACGATGTGACCGGGGCGATGGTCGCCCCGCTCGGCTCTGTCGGCTATCGCTGGGGCGAGGCCGGCAAGTGGAACCTTGAGGAGAAGGACGGACAGGGGAGCGACACGCGCCTGCGGCTGACACTCGCCGCTCCCGATGCCGAGATCGCGGCGGTCGATTTCCCCTATTTCGGTGGCCGCGCGACCGAACACTTCGTTGCCACCGACCACGGCGAGATCCTGACCCGGAACGTGCCGGTTCGCACCATCGCCACCGCCGACGGCGGCACCGCCAAGGTGGCGACCGTCCACGACCTGATGATGGCCAATTACGGCATCGATCGCGGCCTCGGCGGCGACAATGTCGCGTCCTCCTACGATGACGACGTACCCTTCACGCCGGCCTGGGCGGAGCGCATCACCGGGGTGAAGCGCGACGCGATCGTCACTGTCGCGCGCGAGTTCGCGACCAACGCCGAGAAGACCAACGGCCGCTCGATGATCATCATCGGCGCGGGCATGAACCACTGGTACCATATGGACATGGGCTACCGGGGGGTGATCAACCTCCTGGTGTTCTGCGGCGCGGTGGGCCAGTCGGGTGGCGGCTGGTCCCACTATGTCGGCCAGGAGAAGCTTCGCCCGCAGACCGGCTGGTCACCGCTCGCCTTCGGGCTCGACTGGTCGCGGCCGCCACGCCAGCAGAACTCGACGTCGTTCTTCTACGCCCACACGGACCAGTGGCGCTACGAGACGCTGACCGCGAGCGAGATCCTGTCGCCGACCGCGCCGGAGGGAGACTGGGAGACCAGCTTCATCGACTACAACGTCCGCGCCGAACGGATGGGCTGGCTGCCGTCCGCGCCGCAGCTCCGGCAGAACCCGCTCGACATCGCGGGGGCCGCCGAGGCGGCCGGCCTCGACGTGAAGGACTATGTCGCGGGCGGGCTGAAATCCGGCGCGCTCGAATTGTCCTGTCAGGACCCGGACCATCCGGACAACTGGCCGCGCAACATGTTCGTGTGGCGCTCGAACATCCTCGGCTCGTCGGGCAAGGGACACGAGTATTTCCTGAAGCACCTCCTCGGCACTCGCCACGGCGTCATGGGCAAGGACCTCGGTGCCGAAGGAGCCGTTCGCAACTGCGAGGTCGTCTGGCACGACGAGGCGCCGGAGGGCAAACTCGACCTTCTCGTCACCCTCGACTTCCGCATGTCGACGACCTGCGTCTA
>JAGRKZ010000028.1:404-1811 GCA_020442065.1 Bauldia sp. | reverse complement strand
GTACGAGAAGAACGACCTCAACACGTCCGACATGCATCCCTTCATTCATCCGTTGTCGGCCGCGACCGACCCGGCATGGGAGTCGCGTTCGGACTGGGACATCTACAAGGGGATCGCCAAGGCCTTCTCCGAGGTTGCGCCGGAAGTGCTCGGCGTCGAGAAGGATGTGGTGCTGACCCCGATCCAGCACGACACGCCCGGCGAGATCGCCCAGCCCTTCGACGTCCTCGACTGGAAGCGCGGCGAGGTCGATCCGATCCCCGGCCGGACGATGCCGGCGGTCTCGGTGGTTACCCGCGACTACCCTAATCTCCATGCCCGCTTCACCGCCCTTGGTCCGCTCCTGAGCGAGATCGGCAACGGCGGCAAGGGCATCGCCTGGAAGACCGGCCAGGAGGTCGAGGCGCTCGCCGCGCTGAACGGCGTGCACCACGACGGGCCGGCGAAGGGGCTGCCGCGGATCGAAAGCGACATCGACGCGACCGAGGTGATCCTCATGCTCGCCCCCGAGACCAACGGCGAGGTCGCGGTGAAGGCGTGGGAGGCCCTATCCAAATTCACGGGCCGCGAGCACGCCCACCTCGCCCTCACCAAGGAGGACGAGAAGATCCGCTTCCGCGACATCCAGGCCCAGCCGCGGAAGATCATCTCGTCGCCGACCTGGTCGGGGATCGAGAGCGAGAAGGTCTGCTACAACGCCGGCTACACCAATGTCCACGAGCTGATCCCGTGGCGGACGCTCACCGGCCGCCAGCAGCTCTACCAGGACCATCTCTGGATGCGGGCCTTCGGTGAGGGCTTGGTCACCTGGAAGCCGCCGGTGGACCTCAAGACCATCCCGGGCGTCAAAGACATGCGGCCGAACGGCCACCGCGAGATCGTCCTCAACTTCATCACGCCCCACCAGAAATGGGGCATCCACTCGACCTATACCGACAACCTTCTGATGCTGACGCTCAACCGCGGCGGCCCGGTGGTGTGGATCTCGGAGACCGACGCGAAGACCGCCGGCATCGTCGACAACGACTGGGTCGAGGTCTTCAACACCAACGGGGCGCTCACCGCCCGCGCCGTCGTCTCGCAGCGCGTCAAGCCGGGGATGATGATGATGTATCACGCGCAGGAGAAGATCGTGAACACGCCGGGCTCCGAGCTCACCGGTAACCGCGGCGGCATCCACAATTCGGTGACCCGCACCGTGCTCAAGCCGACCCACATGATCGGCGGCTACGCCCATCAGGCCTATGGCTTCAACTACTACGGCACCGTGGGATCGAACCGCGACGAATTCATCGTCGTCCGCAAGATGGCCCGCGTCGACTGGCTCGAAGAGCCGCTCGCGGCGGCAGAGTGAAGGAGTTCCCGAGATGAAGATCCGCGCTCAGATCGCGATGGTGCTGAACCTCG
>JAGRKZ010000028.1:0-313 GCA_020442065.1 Bauldia sp. | reverse complement strand
ACGTCGAGACCAAGCCCGGCGTCGGCTATCCCCGCGAATGGGAGAACCAGGACAGGTGGAACGGCGGCTGGCGGCGGAAGCGGAACGGCCGGATCGAGCCGCAGATGGGCGCCAAATGGCGCATCCTCGCCAATATCTTCGCCAATCCCGACCTGCCCGAGATCGACGACTACTACGAGCCCTTTACCTTCGACTACGAGCACCTGCACACGGCGAAGGAATCGAAGGCATTCCCCACGGCGCGGCCGCGCTCGCTGGTCAGCGGCGAGCGCATGGAGAAGATCGAGTGGGGCCCGAACTGGGAGGAGATCCT
>JAGRKZ010000175.1 GCA_020442065.1 Bauldia sp. | reverse complement strand
GGGCGATGCCCCATTCGATCGCCTGATAGTAGCAGAGTTCGAAGTGCAGGAACGGCTGTTCCTCGACGGCGCCCCAGTAGCGACCGTAGAGGGCGTGGCTGCCGATCGTCGTGGTGTTCGTCTACGTGTCGCGACCGCGAAACGTCGGCGTCGCAGCGAAGGACCGAACGAGCGGCTGCAAATGTGGGCGTTTGCCGCCGCCTTTGTTGGCGTGGACGGTGCGGGCGGTTAACCGCCCGGCTTGTTCATGTTAACCTTTGCTCGGGTTGGCAGGGCAAACGCGAAGGAGGCAGGACAAATGGCCAAGTTTTACGCAACCGGCGAAGCCGACATTGTTGGCAGCACTGACTTGATTTCGCTCCCCACGGTTGGCGCAGCGCCCGTTACCACCAACAACTTTGCTGTGGTCAACACTACAGACTACTACGATTTCTATACAGAAACGGCGCCGATTGCCTTGGGTTCGAATATCAAATCTTGGTCTCACCTCACGTACAATGGGCCCTTTACGACGGGCAAGGGGGAGGTGGACCAGATGTGGAAGGCCGATTCCGGCGACACCTATCTGCTCTCGGACATCATAGCCCTGTTTGTCACGCCAGGGGTCGTCTTAGGCAAGACGGCCTTCACCGAGCAGGAAGGTAACCAGTTCTTCTTCAAGTTCGACGACGCTATCCATGGCTCCGACGAAGACGACATGCTCTGCGGCTGGGCGGGCAAGGACAAGATCTGGGGCGAGGAGGGTGACGACGAGTTCTACTACGGGCAGGGCATGGGCAAAGACAAGATCATGGATCTCAACAAGAAAAAAGATTCCGTGATCCTCGATACCGATCTGGTCAAGAACTTCAACAAGCTGGTTGGCGACGTCGTTCTCAAGAACGGCAAGGTGGTGCTCAAGTTCAGCAGCAGCGAGAAGCTGGTGATCTACGGCATCGACAACTTCAGCGACCTGAAGAAGGTCGTTGCCTTCGACGACTTCACCGACTTTTCCTGAGGAAACGCGGCGGGCGCGACGCGCCCGCTTCCAACGCCCCGGGGGCGCCGGTCATTCCGGCGCCTCGCCCTTGCGGAAGGGTGTGTATCCGGCGAGGACTTCGACATCGTGGGCGACCTGCGCCCGTTCCCGGACCAGGTAGTCGGCGACGGCGCGGCGGAATGACGGATCGGCGATCCAGTGGGCCGAGTATGTCGTCACTGGCTCGTAGCCGCGGGCGAGCTTGTGCTCGCCCTGGGCGCCGGCCTCGACCCGGCGCATGCCGTGGGCGATGCCCCATTCGATCGCCTGGTAGTAGCAGAGCTCGAAGTGCAGGAACGGCTGCTCCTCGACGGCGCCCCAGTAGCGACCGTAGAGGGCGTGGCTGCCGATGAGGTTGAGAGCGCCGGCGATTGGCCTGCCGTCCCGCCGGGCGATCATTAGCAGGACCTTGTCGGCAAGGCGCTCGCCGAGCAGCGAGAAGAAGGTGCGGTTGAGGTACGGCCGGCCCCACTTCCGCGACCCGGTGTCCATGTAGAAGGCGAAGAACGCGTCCCAGGCGTCCTCGGTGATGTCGTTGCCTGTCAGATGGACGATGTCGACGCCGCCTGCGACCGCGTCCCGGCGCTCGCGGCGGATGGCCTTGCGCTTGCGTGAGGCAAGGGCATCGAGGAAGTCGTCGAAATCGCGGTAGCCCTCATTGAGGAAGTGGAACTGCTGGTCGGTGCGCTGCAGGAAGCCGGCCTCGCCGAGCAGCGTCCACTCGTCCTCGGGCAGGAATGTCGCGTGGACGGACGAGACGCCGTGCCGACGGGCAAGGGTCGTGACGCCGCTGGCGAGCGTGAGGCGATGGTTCGCGGCCTCCGCGCCGGGCTTGACCAGGAGCCGCCGGCCCGTCACCGGCGTGAAGGGGACGGACATCTGAAGCTTGGGGTAGTAGCGCCCGCCGGCGCGCTCGTAGGCGTCGGCCCAACCCTGGTCGAAGACATACTCGCCCATCGAGTGGGACTTGAGATAGGCCGGCAGGATGGCCGCCGGCCGCCCGTCCGGCCCGTCCAGGACCAGATGCTGACCGAGCCAGCCGGTCTTGCGCGTGGCCGATCCGGATTCCTCGAGCGACCAGAGAAAGTCATGGGAGAGGAAGGGGTTGTACTCAACGAGGTCGGCGCCCCAGGTCGTCCGCGCGTCCTCTCCTATTGAGTCCGGAACTGCCGCCAAGGGACTGATTCCGGATGGCTTCTTGAGCTCATCCGGCGGCGTGGGATTGGCGCAGGCGTCCCAATCCTCGCGGCGGATTTCCCGCAGCGAGGAGAGGACCCGGAGGGTGGCTTCGCCGGTTTCGCTCACCTGGGCTCCCGCTTTCCATCTTGCGCCACTATCGCAAGCTCTAGATAGGACGCGAGAGCGGATTTTGTGCAGACTGGGACCGGGCGCAAATCGGCCGCGACCCGATCTGCTGCCGGGTGGCCGGAAAAGGGAACGGAAACCGAAACAATGGGCCGTCTTTCGATCGCGGCGCCGATCGCCTTGGTCATGCTCGCCGGCGATGCCGCGGCCGGGCAGCAATGGATGACCGGACTCGCCATCTACGATGTCAGCCTGGACCCCGACAAGGCGTCGGGCCTTGCCGCCATTACCGGAACGATGACGGTCAGTCTCGAAAGGGAGTGCGCGGCCTATCTCACGGCTGCGGAGCTCGATGCACGGCTTACGGGTGGCGAGGGCGTCGCCCTGCCGCTCTACGTCTCCTCCCGGCACGTGGAGACCGAAGACCGGCTCGAATTCGACATCACCAGCAGTCTCGCCGGTATCGACATCGACCGGGCCAAGGGCGTTGCGACCCGACAGGGGAACGGCATCGACGTGGCGCTCGAAGAACCCGGGAAGAGAACCGCCCATATCGACGGCGACGCGTTGTTTCCGCTGGCCCTGATCGCGGCGGCGATCGACGCGGCGGAGGCGGGCGAGACGTTCCGCGAGTTCCGCACTTTCGACGGCACCGGCAAGGGCGAGGAAGTGTGGACCGTCTCGGCGCTGATCACGCCGGCCGGCGACACGCCCGAGGACGGTGAGTTCGCGGCCGGTCTCGGCTTGGCCGACATGCCGCACTGGCGGATGGGACTGGCCTATTTCCCGCCCGGGCGAGGCGGCGAGCAGACCCCGGCATTTTCGACCAACATGATCGTCTACCAGAACGGATTTGCCCAGGCAGCGGTCTACGACCTCGGCGAGTTCGCCCTTCGCCTGACCCTTGCCGAGTTCAGGCCGCTACCGGAGAAGCCGTGTCCGTAGCCTCGGGGTCAAACCCCTCGAAGATGATCTGGTCGGCATAGCGCGCGGCGGTCTTGCGGTCGGCCAGGGTGCGAACCGTCCAGGTGAGCAGCGGCACGCCGAGATGGCGGAGGAGGAGCGGCGGGTCGGCGGGCAGGTCGTGCACGCCCCAGGCGACAAAGCTCGGCATGACCCGGGGCGCTGCGGCGAGATGGCGGAGCGCCAGCCGGCGAAGGGGCGGAATGGGACTCCATTCCTCGTCGGTGAACCGATCGGCGACCATGCCGCGAGGGAGCGACGGAAGCAGCCGGCGGAGCGCGATCAGCGAGTCCGGATCGAACGACATGACCGCAAGGGGCCCCGCATAGGCGGCGAGCGCCGGCGCTGCGACCTCCTCGAGCCGTCGGTTACGGTCGAACGTACTCTTGAACTCGACGAAGAGCGGCACACGGCCGGCGATCGTGGCGAGGAATTCCTCAAGGGTCGGAATGGTGGCTGTCGTGCCGGCCAGCGGAATGGCCTTGAGCGCTGCGAGCGTCATGGTCGACACCCGGCCGGTGGTCGCGGTCAGCCGGTCGAGCGTGTCGTCATGGAAGACGATGGCGACATCGTCGCGGGTGAGCTGAAGGTCGCACTCGACCGCGAAGCCGCGGGCTATCGCCGCTTCGGCCGCGGCGATCGTGTTTTCGATTCGGCCGGCATCGCGGTCGTGATAGCCGCGATGCGCGACCGGGCGCGTGGTCAGCCAGGCCGGCCGGCCCACCGCGCCTGCCTCAGCCTATTTCCGCGATCGCCTCGACCTCGACCGCCACTCCGAGCGGCAGGGTTCCCATGCCGATCGCGGAGCGGGCATGCTTGCCGCGCTCATCGCCGAGGACTTCAGTGATGAGGTCGGACGCGCCGTTGATGACCTTATGGGCATCGACGAAATCGGGCGTGGCGTTGACGAAGCCGACGACCTTGACGATGCGCTTGATCTTCTCGAGGTCGCCGACAGCGGCCCGCGCGATGCCGAGCACGTTGATGGCGCAGATCCGGGCGGCCTGCTGGCCCTCCTCGATGGAGAACTCGCGGCCGAGCTTGCCGACGAACTTGACGCCCTCGGGCGTCAGCGGCACCTGGCCGGAGATGAAAAGAAGGTTGCCGGTGACGACGTAGGGTACATAGTTGGCGGCAGGCTTGCCGGGGGCCGGCAGATCGATGCCGAGGGCCTTGAGTTTCGCGTCGATTTCGCCGGCCATGGTCGCTGCTCCTTGCTGGGTCGGATCAAAGCCGGCTGTGTGGCGCAAAATCCGGGGAGCCGCAAGGGCGGAACGCCGCGTTTCCGCCATGGTCGCGGCGCAGGCGATGAGGCGGGAACGACGGTGGAGACGACGGGCGTGCGCAAGACGGTGACGGTTCTGGGACTGGCGGCGGCGGCGCTCGCGCCGGCGGTCGCGGTGGCAGCGCCTCCAGTTCTGGCATCGCACCGCGCCGTCTACGACATATCCCTCGCCGAGGCAGACGACGGCACCGACGTTGCCGGGGTGAGCGGTCGGCTGGTGCTAGAATTCACGGGGTCGGAATGCGCGGGCTACACCTCAAAGCTCCGTTTCGTCACCGAGACGGAAGGCGCCGACGGGATGAGCCAGGTCACCGACTCCCGCTCGTCCACCTACGAGGCCGCCGACGGGCAGACCCTCGACTTCAACAATGAGACCTATGCCGGCGACGTGCTGGCCGAGCAGTCCGAAGGAACCGCCAACCGCGACGGCGGCGACGTCTCGGTAGCGCTGACCCGTCCCGGCAAGAAGACGTTTGCGATCAACGACACCGTAGTGTTTCCGACCCAGCAGATGGAGCGGATCATCGCCTCGGCTCTCGACGGCGACGCCTTCGTCTCCTTCGCGGTCTATGACGGGTCCGAGAGCGGCGAGACGGTCTTCGACACCGCCGGCGTCATCGGCAGGGTTTCGACCGCGAACGATGCGGCCGACGAGCCGGTGGTGGCTTCCGCCGGCATTGCCGGGATGCGCCACTGGCCGGTCACGATCAGCTATTTCGACCAGAGCGGCGTGGGCGAGGAGACGCCGTTCTACGTGCTGTCGTTCGTGGTCTACGAAAACGGCGTCGGCCGCTCGATGCGGATCGACTACGGCGACTTTTCGCTGTCGGGCAAGCTGACCCGGCTCGACCTGCTGCCGGAGCCGCCGTGCCCGACCGGCGGGGCGGGCGAGGGCGCAAGCAAGGATCAGTGATCCCGCGGCGTCCGGCGCGGTGCCGGGACGCCGTCGAACACGAGGCCGGTCTCCACGGCGCGCTTTCCGAACCTGTCGCGGATCGTGTCCATCGCCGCCTCGGCGGCGGCCCGCTTGGCAGCATCGCGATCGACGAGATCCTCTGGATCGGCGAGCGCCGGATCGGCGAACTCGGAGACGCCGATTCCGATCAGGCGAAAGCGCGTGCCGTCGGTCTCGCGGGCAAGCAGGGCGCTGCCCTCGCGGAAGATGCGGTCGGCGAGACGGGTCGGGTCGGCGAGCTGCCGGCTTCGCGTGCGGAGCTTGAAATCGGCGGTCTTGAGCTTGAGCGTGACGGTGCGGCCGGCCATGTGCTGCTGCTTGAGCCGCCGGGAGACCTTCTCGGCAAGGCCGCGGAGCACGGCGGCAAGCTGGTGAAAGTCGCCGATATCGTCCTCGAACGTGGTTTCGGCGCTGATGCTCTTGGCCTCGCCGCCGGGATCGACGGGGCGATCGTCCTCGGCGCGCGAGAGCCGGGCGAGGCGGAGGCCCATGGCGCCGTAGCGGCGGACGAGGTCGGCCCCGGAGGCGCGCTGCAGCGCGCCGATGGTGCGGATGCCCTCGGCGGCAAGGCGGGCCTGCATCGCCTTGCCGACGCCCCACAGCAAACCCACCGGCCTCGGGGCAAGGAAGTCGAGGGCCTCCGCCCGGCCGATCACCGAATAGCCGCGCGGCTTGCGGAGATCGGAGGCGATCTTGGCAAGGAACTTGTTGAAGGAGAGGCCGATCGAGACCGTGATGCCGATCTCCCGCTCGATCCGCTGCGCGAGGCGGGCGACCGAGAGGGACGGCGATGCGTGATGGAGGCGCTCGGTGCCGGAGAGGTCCATGAACGCCTCGTCGATCGACAGCGGTTCGACCAGCGGGGTGAGCTCGAGCATCAGGGCACGGACCTCGCGGCCGACCCTTTCGTATTTTTCCATGTTCGGCGGAATCACCACCGCGTCCGGGCAAGCCTTCAGCGCCTGGAACATCGGCATGGCGGAATGAACGCCGTGAATGCGAGCGATATAGCAGGCCGTGGAGACGACGCCGCGCCGCCCGCCGCCGATGATGACTGGGCGATCGGCGAGGGCGGGATCGTCGCGCTTCTCGATCGCGGCGTAGAAGGCGTCGCAGTCGAGATGGGCGATGGCGAGGCGATCGAGTTCGGGATGGGCGACGAGCCGGGGGCTGCCGCAATGCGGACAGCGCGCCGCCTGTGCCTTTGCCGGCGAGAGGCAATCGAGGCAAAACGCCTGGTCGTGGGAGGTGGCAGGCTGGTCGGCCATGGATTCGGCCCCGGGTCGACCGCAGCCTAGCGCCGCTCCGGGCGCGCCCGCAATGGCAGGGTCAGACGGCCCCGCGGCAGGATCCGCTCACGGGCGCTCTTCCCAAGTGAGGTCCTTGAAATCGTCGAAACCGTATCCCAACGACAGGATTGCTGCGGCCGGCGTCTTGCCGCGGGCGACTTCCTCGCGGCCGTCCGGCCAACGGAGGAAGAAGACACGGATGTCAGATTCGGCGAGAGCGCCTAGCCCTCCACGCTTCTGTTCGATGCGCTCCCTCATTGCCGTCGGTCTCCAGTTCCTGGCCGTCCGCATCAATGCGCCACCGGGGTCGAAGTTCCGGCCCGGCAAGCTCGTCGCAGGGCCCAGCCCATCCGATCGCGCTGTCATCTTGCCCAGCGGCACGTCCGGGGCAAGCAACGGATGGCGGCCCGGTTAACACGAGGGAAACCCGGGTTCAGAAAGTCGGGGGTATCTCCGGGGTGTCGAAGCCGTGGACTCGCGCGCCCCGATCTGGAAGGTTCGTCGACGTCCAGGTTGAGGAGGCAAGATGACGACGTCCGCGATCCCGGTTCTCACCTCGCTCGGCGATCTCGAAGTCCTGTTCGTGATGGCGACGGAACAGGAGTACGGCGCCCATCTGCGCCAGCGGATTACGCCGGTCATCACCGGGGTCGGCCCGGTCGAGGCGGCGGTGGGCACGTCGATGGCGCTGGGGGAGCTGGAGCGGGCGGGCTTGCGACCCGACCTGGTGATCTCGCTCGGCACGGCGGGATCGGCCCGGCTTGATCACGCCGGCATCTATCAGGTGGCGAGCATCGCCTATCGCGACATGGATGCGTCTCCGCTCGGCTTCGAGAAGGGCGTCACACCCTTCACCGACCAGCCGGCAGTGATCGAGATTCCCTTGCGCATTCCCGGGATTCCCGCCGCCTCGATCTCGACCGGCGCCAACATCATCTCGGGCGCCGCCTATGACGCCATTGCCGCTGACATGGTCGACATGGAGACCTACGCCGTCTTTCGTTCGGCGGAGCGGCTTTCCATCCCGGTGGTCGGGCTCCGCGGCATCAGCGACGGGCGCAGCGACCTCACCGGCCTCCACGACTGGCTCGAGTTCCTTCATATCCTCGATGAGAAGCTCGCCCGGGTCATCGACGACCTCGACGCCCACATCCAGGCGGGGCGCCTGCGGCCCGGATAGGAGGGCGGGCCAGTGCGACGCATTGCAGACTCGGGCGGGATTGCCTAACCGGGTGGATTGCAGCGCAGCGGAACCCCGATGACCGACACCATCCTCATCCTCGATTTCGGTAGCCAGGTGACCCAGCTCATCGCCCGCCGCATTCGCGAGGCGGGGGTCTACTCGGAGATCGCGCCGTTCAACCGCGCCGAGGAGGCGATCGCCCGGCTGAAGCCGAAGGGACTGATCTTCTCCGGCGGTCCCGCCTCGGTGCTCGATCCCGGCTCCCCGCTGCCCTCGATGGCCGTCTACGACGCCGGCCTGCCGATCCTCGGCATCTGCTACGGCGAGCAG
>JAGRKZ010000174.1 GCA_020442065.1 Bauldia sp. | reverse complement strand
CATCAGATTCCTAATCTGAGGGCCGTGGGTTCGAATCCCGCCGGGGTCACCAATAGCAGACGTCGTCCTTCCCGGGGATGGAGGCAACGCTCGCTGGTGCCGGGTGCTACCGTGTGCCGGCGGGGGCCGTCGGGCCTCGTCCTATTCGAGCGAACAAGGCTGACCATGAAGATCGAAAGCGTCGACTTCTTCTATCTCTCCATGCCGGAGGTGACCACCGAGGGCGACGGCAGCCAGGACGCGCTGGTTGTGAGGGTTGCGGCGGGCGGGCATGTCGGCTGGGGCGAGTGCGAGGCGGCCCCGCTGCCCTCGATTGCCGCCTTCATCTGTCCGATGTCGCACGGCGCCTGCCGGCCGGTCAGCGATTCAGTGCTCGGCCAGCGGCTCGATGGCCCGGACGACATCCTCCGCATGTCGGCGACGCTCGCCTACAACAGCATGGACCTGCTCCAGGCCGCGCATACCTGGTCGGGCATCGAGGTGGCGATGTGGGACCTCCTCGGGCAGGTGCGGGGAGAGCCGAGCTGGAAACTGCTCGGCTACGACGCTGCCTACCCCAAGCTGCCCTACGCGTCCGTCCTGTTCGGCGCCGATCCTCAAGCGACGTTCCGGCGCGGGCAGGAGATGCGCGGTCGTGGCTTCCGCGCCGCCAAGTTCGGGTGGGCGCCGTTCGGCGATAGCCTTGAGGGCGATATCGCCCAGCTCGACGCGGCGCGCGAGGGACTCGGGCCTGACGGCATCCTGCTGATCGACGCCGGCCAGATCTTCGGCGAGGACGTCGAGGCGGCGGCCGCCCGGCTCGACGCGATGGAGCGCAACCGCGTGACGTTCTTCGAGGAGCCCTTCCACGGCTCCGCCTACAAGGCGTACAGCGCGCTTCGCGACCGGGTGAAGACGGTCAACACCGCCGGGGGCGAAGCTGCCCACAATCGCCACATGGCGGAGCACCTTATCGACTTCGGCCGGGTCGGCTACATCCAGATCGACTGCGGGCGGATTGGCGGGCTGTGGCCGGCCAAGCAGGTGGCCGACTACGCTGCTCCCCGCGGCGTCACCTACATCAACCACACGTTCACGTCGAACCTGGCGCTGAGCGCGTCGATGCAGCCTTTTGCCGGGCTGAGGGACCACGTGATCTGCGAGTTCCCGACGACGCTGAAGCAACTCGCCGTCGACATGACGCGCAATCACATTGTCCCCGACGCCAATGGCGAGATCCACGTCCCGGACGCGCCCGGCCTTGGCATCGAAATCGATCCGGACGCCCTCGTCCGCTACGGGCAGGAGGTCGAGATCAAGGTCGGCGGCAAGGTGCTCTTCTCCACCGCCTCGGCCGCCTAGAGGCGGTTGAGTCGCGGGTAGCGCCGCGTCGGCGACGTGGCCAGGGCGGCGAAGCTCTCGCCAGGGTGCGGTGCCCGCCGCCGATTGCGGGGGACGAAGAAGCTTGAGATAACAAGGGTTCGACCAACGCAGGCGCGAAGGATTCGGCCGCGCGCCGAAGAGAGCAACGGATCGGACATGCCATGCCGACGGTCACTGTCGCCGAAGCGTTCAGTTTCAGGGTGAAGGAGCAGGAAGACGGCACGCCGTGGATCGCGCTGGAGCCGGCCGGCAGTGGCCTCCCCGGCATCAAGGGCGTCGTCGGCCTGCAGCTCATTCCCGGCACATCGTTCGAGCGGGCGGAGGAGATCGCGCGGCTGCTCGACGAAGCCGTGAAGGAAGTCTCCTACACCAGCTGGGACTGAAGACGTCCGGCCGGCGTCAGCGTATCCCGCTCCAGAACAGGTGCGAGCCGATGGTCGCGATCAGCGTCGCGCCGGGTGAGTTCTTCACCCAGTTCGGCTTGACCTGCTTGGCGTGATAGTGGAGCGCCCCGACGACCAGCGCCGGCAGTCCCCCGAGCACCGCCCGCGTCGCGATGGCCAGCACCATGTCGAAGACCGGGTTGTCGCCCGGCATCAGCTTCGAGATGATCTTCTTGTTGGGATCGTTGTCGTTCCAGCATGAAAACTGGAGACGCTGCAGGCAGACCTTGGCGATGGTGTTGGGATAGCGGTTCGACAGGACGCGGTTGAGGATGACGTTGGCGACCGCTTCGATGCCCTCGCGCGGCTCGCCGCGCGCCTCGCCATAGAGGGTCCGGGCGAGCGTCAGGATCTCGGAGTCGACATTGGTGGGCGCCTCGGGGGGCGTCTCGGCGAGGCCCGGCTTGTCGGGGACGGGCGCCTTCTTCCAGATGTCGCCGAGGCCGAGCAGGCCGCCGGTCTCGGGACCGACCTCCCCGTCGGAGACGACGCCCTTGCGATCCTGGAAGGCGCTCACCGCCTTGGCCGTGACGACGTCGTAGAGGCCGTTGACCTGCGCCTCGGCGAGCAGGCCCTGCCCGACGAGGCGCTTCTGGATCTCCTCGACGATCGGACTGTAGCCGGCCGGCGGGTCGAGCACCTTGAACAGGAGCAATTCGCTCCCCAGCCCCTCGGGGAGGTCGTAGAGCACGCCGGGAATGAGCACGCCGGTGTTCCAGCTCCGCCCGATCGCGGTGTGCTTCATCACGCCGAACTGCTTGCCGCGCGCCTCGTAGGTATCGCCGCCATTGCCGAGCGAGATCGCGACGTGGCCGTAGGGCGGCGGCTCGTTGCCGGGCGGATAGCGCAGGAGCAGCGCCCCGGGGATGTGGAGGGCATCGCGCCAGCTGATCTTGATGCCCTGCTTCTCGGCATCGCGCTGCCAGTAGCCGCTGTAGGAGTTGAAGCGCTTGGCCGGATCGGGGACCACGCCATAGGGGATCTCGTAGGCGCGGAACGCGCAGTAGGAGGCATATTCGGCGCAGTCGAAAGGTCCCTTCCAGTCGGGGTCGTCGTAGCTCGGCGTCGGCGTGAACTCGTAGGGCTGGCCGAGATGGCGCTTGGCGATGTCGAGGATGGTGGCGCCGAGCCGGTGGGAGATGGCCAAAGGCTCGGGACCGGGCGTGACCGCCGGCGGCGGCTGTGCCGGCTCGGGCGTGGGTTCGTGGGTTTCCGGCGGGGCGAGGCTGATCCCGCGCTCGGCAAGCAGGCGCTCGAACCCGGCGCCGGGGGCACTGTTCGCCGCCTTCCAGTCCTTGCCCGCGAGCCAATGAAGGAGGCCGCGACAGAGCACGCGGACGACCTCTTCGTAAGCCGCTGGGTCGCCGCCCGAAATCAGGCGGTCGGCCAGTGCTTCGTCGACGACCAGGGTGTTCTGGCGGGCAGTCGAATAGGCGCCGCTGCTGCCACCGCTTACGGGTTCGACGGTCACCCACGGATTGCTGCTGAGCCCCAGTGCGCGGGTCAGCTCTTCGTCGCGGCCGCCGCAGGACTCGAACAGGGCGCGCTTGTAGGCGGGGTTCGCCTCGATATCACCGGCGATCGACTCGAGCAGCGACCCGAGCAGCGGATACTTCTCTTCGCGATTTGCCGAAATCCGCATGGCTTTCCTCCCCTCACTGCGCGGTCGGAACGTCGAAGGCCCTGGCGAAGGCCGGAATGACGTCGATCGGGCTGCGGGCGAGCAGCACCGCTTCGACCTCCGCGGCGTCGGTCGTCCCGAACGCGGCCTGTTCCTCCGCCGTCAGCCGGGCGAAGTTGTCGCGAACGAAGCGGGCGACCGCGGCAAGCGTCTTGGCGTCGGCCTGCCCGTCGCAGGCGTCGACCGCGCAGTCGAGCCCTGCGCCTTCGTTGCTCAGGTAGAGCTGTACGCTGCGTACCGTCACGCTGGGCGCGCCGCCGGTCGCGACCGGCGGAACCGGCGCGGCATCCTGGTTGAGCCTGAGGACGCCGGGGAAGCTGCATTCGAGGTAGGCCGGTCCGGCGCCGAGCAGGAGCCTCTCGCCGACGGCGACGGCATGGGGACCGATCTGGCAGAAATAGGCGAACTGGTCGGGACAGGCGACGTCGGTGCTGGTCCACGAACCCTTGTCGCAGGTGAAGAGGACCTGCTCGACCCGGCCGTCGCGAAGCGCGGGCTGGCACAGGGCCGCGCCATCGCCATAGGTTGCACCGGCGACGGAGCAGCTTTGCTGCGCCGTGGCAGCACCGCCGGAAAGAACGATCGGCACCAACGCGAACACCAACGCCAGACGCATCTCACCCCCCAAAGGTTGACACACCAAGATCCAAGTGCCGGCTCCTCCGCCGGCGGTTCACGCGAGATCGAACTCCACCCAGAGGCCGGGGCGATGCCGCAGCGCGCGTATCGCGCCGGACGGCGTCGGGAAGGATGGACCGGCGTCCTCTTCCGCTATCCATGAATCGTCGGCGCGGATCGTTCGTCCCGCGGTTCGCCGCGCCAGTTCTTCGGTGATCGCGTGAAACGGCATTTCGCCCCACCCGACCTTCTTGGCGTCGGCCTCACTGGTCGGAATGAAGGCGGCGAGGTCTTCGTGGCGCATCAGCTCGAGGCCCTTCGCCTTGAGCGTCGCGTTCTCGCTGCCGTGGTGCCCGACCTTGTAGAAGACCGTGCGGGATAGAAGGTCCGCTGCGGTGACGGTGGCGCCGTCGACCGTCCAGGCGAGATCATGCCAGCTCAGCCAGTTGCCGACCTGGGCGTCGGCGGCGAACAGGAGCACCCGCCGGCTGTCGACGAACTCGAAGGCGAGCACCAGGCTGGTGTTGTTGGTGCGTCGGTCGAGCTGGAGGGCGAGGTCGGCACTGGCGCCAAGCCAGTCTGCATCGATCCTCCGCCACGAGACGTCGTCCTCGCTCCGGGCGGTCTTCGAGCCGAGGTACCGATCGCGGTAGAAGGCGGCATTGGCCGGGTCGGCGTCGTCGCGCGGGTCGCGCAGGTCCGAGAGCCGCGTGCCGACGTTCGGCTCGAACGGCATGGCGTAGTCCACCGTTCCTGCGCCCTCGCTGACCTTGAGGGCATTGCCGAGCGCAGTGGCGAGCGGCCAGCCGCTTCCGCCGAGTCCGTACATCTCGCTCGCCCGTTCGGTCAGCCCGAGCAGCCGCGCGTCCCGCGGCGGGCCGAGGACGTAGATGCGAAGATTGGGCAGGCCGGGAAGGGTGAGGGGCGGTCGTCCGGTTGGATCGAGGTAGCGGATCCCCTCCGATGCGAGCTTGGCCGCGGCGTCGCGGGCCGCGCGCACACGCTCGCCCTTGGCGCCGAAGTTGAAGCCGAGGACGGCATCAACGCCCTTGCCGAGCGCAAGCTGGAACGGGGACAGACCACGGGTCCGGTTGAAGGCGGCGCTTGCCATCTGCAGCGCCGCGAGCGCCTGGCTCTTGAAGGTGTCGAGTTCCTGCGCCTGGCGGTCGGCGGGATTCTCGGTCCAGCCCATCCAGACTTCGCCGACCGACAGCCGGCCGAACGCCTCCGTCTCGGTGAGAAATCCCGAGACATGGTCCCAGTGCTCGTGGGTGACGACCACGACATCGATACGCCCGGTCCGCTCTGCGATGTCGGCGACGATCCTTGCGATCGTGCCCGGGCCACCCTTGACCGAGCTGTGCAGACCGCAATCGATCAGCATCCAGAAGTCGCCGCCGTCGGCCCTGGGGAACCGGAGCAGATGGCAGTCGCCGATGCCCTGGCAGTAGTGGCGAACCGTGATCGGGCCGCTGGCCGCGGGCATCGTCGTCGGCAACCGCGCGACCCGGACGGACGCCCGTCTCTCCCGCCTTTTCGCGACAGCTTTACGCGCCATCCCTCAGCCCTCCCTGTCGGCATGCATCATCGCGAAGGGCTCACCGGTGGCGTCGCCGAAATAGAGGGCGCGCAGCGGTGAGAGGAAACTGTCAGCCGCCGTCTGCCGCTGGCGGTCGCGCCGCGTCGTGCTGTCGCTGTTCTTGACGATGCTGTAGCGGACCGCCTCCTTGCCGGGCGTGGCGTCGACAATGAGGGTCGCGCCGCCGCGGAACCAGAAGAAGCCTTTGGCGGTGTCCTTGCCGTCATAGGCCACAGGCTGGCGCTGGAGGATGGTGACGATCACCTCCGTACGCATCGAGCCGTCCGGGCCGATCCGCCGGGCGGGACGGACGCCGAACACTTCGAAGGTCGTCTCGCCCTCGCCCGCTTCGCGCGCGACCGTCCCGTCGGAATGGTAGAGCGGAACCTGGGCGAGGAGGCCGAGCTGGCGATAGGCGTCGCTGTCCTTGGCAAAAGCTTTCTTCAATTCGGACTTGAGCCGACGCCACACCGTCCAGCGGTTCTTCTCGTTGAGCTTGGCGATGGTCGCGCGGTCGAGATTGATGTCCCAGCCGAGATCGAGTCCTTCGAGGATCTTCGGCAGCCAGTCCGGGGTCGGGTTCTCCTGCGTGCCCCAGGCGAGCGACTCCTCCGAAACCGTGCGGACGCCCCGCGGCAGCAGTCCGCGGCGGCGGAACGCTTCCATGAAGGCAACGCGGTAGTTGAGCGGATCGTCGGGGACCAGATCGCGGTCGGCGGTGATGATGGCGCGGAGATACTCGCCGAAGGTGATGTCGACGGCCGGGCAATAGTCGAGCGCGCGGATGCAGATGTGGAGAACCTGCTCGGCCGCCCGGCAGGCCTCGGAGCTCAGGCGCTCGACGAGGTCGGGGTGCAGTGCGCCGTCGGGCAAGATCCCGGTGCCGCCGGTGGCGATGCGGATGAGGTCCGCCGAGCGTCGCTCGACGATGCGGATGAAGGCGTCGTAGACGGCCGCGACCAGGATCGAGCCGCGCGCGTGCACTTCCATGGTCGTGGCGTAGTCGAGCCCGGCGATCTCGGCGCCGAGATAGTCGCGAAGCGGTCCGCCGATGCCAGCGCCCTCGCCGAACTGGCGGGCAAGGCCGCCAAGCAGCCGTGCGGCCGACAGCGTGCCGTGGGCGCGCCCGATCTCGTAACTGACCAGGTCCTTCATGGTGAAGTGCTGGAACAGCGCGACGATATCGGCGAAGGCCTCGTGGAAGGCAGGGACATCCGGGTTCGAGACCTCCTGGAAGCGCCGGTGGAGACCGTCGAGGAGGGCGTGCGACATCTCGTGGGCGATGATGTCGCTGGAGAGGCACGTGAATACCATCGAACCGGGCGCGGTGGCGTCCGCTGCGGTCGAGGCGGCGGAGAAATAGCCGAACAGCAGCGCCTTCTTGTCCGGGCTGTAGTAGGCGTTCCCGGCGCGGAGCGCGTGCGGGTAGATCCGGAGGCGGGGCACGTCGTGGCCCTTCCGTTTGCCGTTCCGGTCGGCCGGCGCATAGCGGGGCGCCCACAGCGCCTTCCGGCCCAGCGCCTTCTCGAAATGGCCGATGGTGGTCATGCCGACCGCATAGACCATCTGCTGGTGGAAGGCGGGGTTGCCTTCCGAGGGCGGCCAGCCGTCCTGGGCGATCAGCTCCGGGTCGTTGAGATCGACCGGGTCGTAGATTCGGTCGGAGGCGGGGTCGACGTCGATCACCTCGAGATACTCGCCGACCGGTCCCGGTTCGAGGCCGCGATCCCACGGGATCGCCAGCGTGGTCTCGTTCACCGAAACCGAGTCGAGCGACTTGGCGATGCTGGGATCGAGGGCATAGATGCGGAGCCGCCGGCGGGGGGGCGGCGGTTGCTTCTGCTTGCGGACGATCGGTCGCCGCTGTTCGCTCCCGCCCGTGGTTCCACCGCCGCCGGCGGAGCGCTCGAGCAGGGATTCAAGGACCTGGCGGAGCGGTCGCGACGGGTTGCCGTGATCGAGCGCTGCTTCGAGGTAGCGTCGCCGCGCCACGCCGCTGATCTCCTCCGACGGCAGGCTCGGATCGGCGATCGCCGCCTCCACCTCCGGAACCTGCTGCGCCATCTGGGTGAGTTCGAGGCGGAGCATGGCGGCCCTCGGCTCCGACAGCGGCGCGCCGGGGGCAAGGCTGACGCCGCTGCCGGTGAGCATGTCGAGCCACGACCACGACGCTTTTGCCTCGGGCAGCATGGTCAGGCTGTTGTGGGCCGGCGGGGCGAAGGAAAGGGCTGCGTCGGCCTTGAGCACGCCCTGGCCGATGGTCTCGAAGGTCTTGGCCGCACCCATCCGCGCGGTCGTCTTGGCCGCGGTCTCGAACAGGGCGCGGCGCACCGCTTCCACCCGCATCCAGGGCTTGGGATACTGGCTCACGGCATCGAAGTGTTCGGCGAGCCAGAGCGCAGCGGCCGCGGCGATCTGCGGCGTCGCCGCGGACGTGCCGGCGCCGTCCATGTCCACGACCTTGCCGCAGTCGATCTGGGCCCACGGCACGTTCGGGGTATAGGCGCCGAGCGCCGTCGGCATCTTGCTCGGGGGGCCGTGGCTGCCCTGCATGGTGCCGGGATCGAGGTCGGCATAGGCCCGGCCGTCCGCCATGACCCCGCAGGCGGCGAGGACGCGCCGGTAGCGGGCGGGAAAGACGATGGTGCGCGGCATCGGCCGGGCGGCAAAGTTGTTGCCGGCCGCCGTCACCAGCACCATGCCGGCCTCGTAGGCGAGGTTGATGGCGTCGACCAGGGCGCGGGAGGAGACGCCGCCCATGCTCATCGACAGGACGTGGGCGCCCTTACGCCGGGCATAGTCGAAGCCCTGGACCATCGTGCCGACGCTGAAGCGCACCACCCAGTCGGCAATGCGCACCGGAATCACCTGGGCGAGCGGCGCGCCTCCGAGGAAGTCGGTGAAGCCGGGCCAGTGGGGCGAGTCGCCCTTGAGCCGGTTGCCGGCGAGCAGCGCGAGGGTGGCGGTGCCGTGTCCCCGGTTGCGGATGAAGGTCATGCCCGGCGGTGTCTGGTCGGTGGCGTCGTCCGGTGCGCCGTCACCGCGCACGAAGTTGCGCTGAAGGTCGGTGCGCAGTCGGGCCGGACGGGTGACGTGGGCCGGATCGTACCCGGTGTCGAGATGGGCGATGACGATGCGGCCGAGCTTGGCGTCGAGATCGCTCCCGAACCGCGCCCGCGCCTTGGCGAGTTCGCTGAAGGCGTCGTCGAAGTTCCAGCCCATTTCGCCGGGGCGGGCTGCTTTGCCTCCGTTAGTATCCTGGTCGACGAAGGCGCAGATGTCGGCCGCAGCGGCAAGGGCGTGGTCGGTAGGCCCGATAGGCTCGACGTAGGGCGGCCAGGTCTGCTCGATGTCGGGCTCCACCGCCTCGATGCCGTCGCCGCCGCCAAGGGCGAAGCCGGCGCCCGGGCCGAGCATGCCATGCGCATGGTCCCAGGGGTTGTCTTCGGCAGCGTCGAGGCCGACCCGCAGCCAGGTCGCCTTCGGCGCGGCGGCCAGCCCGAGCGCCGCATCGGCCTTCCGTGCCGGCATCTCGAGGATCGGCTCGATCTCGACGGCGCTCGCGCCGAATGCCGCCGCGGCGGTCTTCGCGAACGCCTTGCCGTTGCCGCGAACCTTCACGAGCAGACGTGACTTCGCCATTCGCTCGTCCCCCCAAGGACCGGTCGCGCGCGGCCGGCCGCATCACGCATCGTCAGTGCCAGCGCGAATCGTGCTGGCGATGGACGTCCCTCAGGCCGTTCCGGAAGAAGCGGTCGTAGTACTCGATCTCGACGTGGTGCATCTGGATCCAGATGCCGGGCGCATGGATGGCCTCGCAATGGGCGGGGAAGCGCCCATGGGTTTGGTAGATGTACTCGCAGATCGCCCGGACGCACTCCATCACCTCGCCGCTGTATTCGGCGGCCTCGGCGAGATAGCGCTCGCCGTAGTCGTCCTTGTAGATGCGGCGGAACAGGTCGGTGTCCTTGTAGACGCCGCCGGGCCCGAACTTTCCGGCGATGACCTCGTCGACCGCCTCGGACATCGAATCGTAGTAGGGCGGGCACATCCCCTTGATCAGGGTCTCCCCCTTGTGGCGTAGGCCCACCGGGTGGCTGCGGACATGCTTCATCGGCTTGATCGGCAGCGTCGCCCAGCGGAAGAAATCGAGGAACTTCCAGGGCGGCGTGACGTGGTCGAAGTCGAGGAGCTTGCCATAGGTGCCGCGGAACTTGGGATCGCCCATCAGCACGGGCGGCGACAGCGCCCCGTGGATCCAGGCGCCGAGGCCCATCGCCTCGGCGACGAGGAAGAGGTTCTGGGTGAGCAGCGTCGCCTCAAGCTGCGTCCGCATCTGCTGGATGACGCCGAGCGGGATCTTGATGTCCTCGTTGAGGAAGCCGTTCCTGACCCACTTCTTCACCCCGGCAAGGCGGTAGAAGTTGCGGTCGTCGACGATCGTCGGTCGCGCCTTGGCCGGCTGGGTGATCAGGTACATCAGGCCGTTGATGTACTGGTGCGAGAGGTCGACGACCGGGAAGAAGATGGTGGTGCCCGGAAGGTTCGAGAGGAAGCGGTTGGAATCGAGATAGGCGGGGAAATCGCGCATGCCCTCCGGCACGTCGATGCGCCGGTCGAGCAGCATCACCTTGGCGCGCTCGGCGCGGGCGATCAGTGCCTCGGGCGTCCAGGGGTCGACGCCGTCCTCCGGTGGCGGCAGCTGGCGGAGGAAGTAGGTGCCGCTGTCGTTGATCATGAAGAAGTAGGTGCCCTGGGCATTGTCGGGACTGCCGGCGGTGCGCCCGCTCATGCCGAGATTGGGCTTGGACATGATGGTCTCGCCGGTGTCGGGGTCGGCGAAAGGCCGGTCCGGCATGGTGAGGCCGCTGGCGCCGGTGGCGGCGATCAGCACCGCCTCCTCGAGCGGCGACAGCGGCTCGCGCGGGTTCTGCGAGACGTAGCTCATCGACCCGGCATTGACGTTGCTGCCGCGACTCACCCGGTGGGTGCGTCGTCCCCACAGCGTGCGGGCGAGCGACTGCTGGAGGAAGTCGAGAAGGCCTTCGGAGTCGCTCACGCTTTCTCTCCCCAGGTCACCGGCCGCCAGGGGGCGAAGGCCGTGGCGCCGCGTGGCATCACCGCGGCGAGTTCCGGGCAGTGCCGGAGGATCAGGCTGGTCATGCTGTTGTTGGCGATCCAGTCCATGCCGAACGGGGTGTAGATTTCGGGGCGGAAGTCGACGGTGAGAAAGCGGTCGCTCTGCAGTCGCCGCGAGGCCATCAGGATGAAGATGCGGAAGGCGGTGTCGCTGAAGCCGAAGCCGGGCGGCGGCTGCTCGCCGAGCAGGCCGATCACGGTATCGACCTTCTCGACATCGCCGTAGATCTCCTTGAGCAGCCGGTTGGTCTCGGGGTTCGAGGTCATGTCCTCGAAGCGCTTCACCTCCGGCATGTGGAGGCCGCGGCGGAAGCCGTTGTACCGGGGCACGCCGCGGCGGCGGGTGCGGATGATATCGACCACCGAGAGGTCGATGATCTCGCCGTTGCGCTCGAAGTGGCGAAGCGCCTCAGGGAAGTTGTGGAGCGTGATCGCGCCGGGATGGGCGACGCCGAACGAGTAGAGCGCGTCGCGAAGCCCGGTCTCGCGCATCGCGTCGTCGGCCATGTCGCCCTGGATCTGGAGGAACTTCTTCTGGCCGCGGCTCGCGCCGGTCGAGAAGTCGTAGAAGATGTAGTCGTCGGGCAGGAGCGGGTGCATGCGGTAGACGGTGACGAAGTCCTCGGTGAGCGAATAGGGCGCGGTGTGGTGGTCGGGCGCGGTCTGGGGGATGCCCTTCAGCGCGTGGACGTCGGTGAGCCAGATGCCGAGCCGGGTCAGCCAGTCCCCCGACGGCGGCCCGTACCAGTTGGTCTTCATGCCGATGTCGAGGGCCTCGGTGCCGAGGATCGCCGGCGTCCATTCGATCGTGTGGATCTTGGCGATCAGGGCGGCGACGATCATCCGGGCGGTTTGGTAGAGGCGCTCCTCGGTCCAGGTCGGATAGAGCCGGGCAAGCTCGTCGCAGAGCAGGTTGTGCTCGCGGGCGAACAGGGTGTGGAGGACGCTGAGGCCCATCCACCAGCTCTCGTTGAAGCCGGTGAGCTCGAAGCCGTGGACGTCGAGGGGGAGGAAGCCGTCGTCGAGCTTGATCTTGGCGCCGGCCCGCAGCTTCATCGCGTGCTCCTGGGTGGAGCCATAGACCTCGGAGCCGTCCCACCAGTGCGAGGACGCGTTGGCGAAGAGGAGGGGACTGGCCGGGTCGAGCGGGATGTTGTCGGCGATCCGCATCACCGGCTCGAGCTCGCCGTTGAATTCGTTGAGCCAGCCCGAATGCCCTTTGGGCAAATCGACGACGATGTCGCCGTCGCCGAGCACCTTGCGGGCGTGCGCCACCCAGTCATGGACCTGGAACTGGATCCAGGCGGCGGCGAGGACGTTGAGCGTGGTCGCGGGAATGAAGTGCTCCCGCTTCATCAACTGCTCACTCACCGTCACCGGGTTGGGTTCGGTCCAGTCGGCTGTAGGGTCGACCGGCGTCATGTTGCGGCCGAAGCTCGCACCGGCGGCGCCCATGTCGGGGTCGGACAGGTCGTTGTAGCGGCCGTCATAGCTGCGGCGGATGCGGTCCTCCGGCGCGATATCGGGCGGCACGGGACGCGCCTTCGGCGGCGCTTCGCGGGCGCTGGTATCGATGAGGTTCTTCTGGCGAAGCTCATGGCGCAGCGCGTCGAGATTGAGCAGGCTCGCCATCAACGGCAGGCGGTGCCAAGGGCGCCTCCGGTTGAGGGCGCCGAAACCAGCCCGTACCGCGCCGCCGAGGACGCGGTTCCGGAGTGGTGGCCGATCCGCGCGCCAGCGCCGGAGCTGGCGGTGGGCGAGCGAGGCGTCGTAGGCGGCCTTGCGCGCCCGGTTGAGATGGCCGAGCGGCCGGAAGTCGTCGGTGGTGTTCCAGGGATTGAAGCCCATCTCGTCGATGACGCGGCGCTCGCCGATGGCGTCGATTGCGGTCAGGTCGCGCTGCGGCAGGACGAGCGTGGCGATACGGACCGGCGGGCTCTTCTCCTCGCTCCACTCGACCGCGGTATCCTCGATCGGCGTCGCCTCGGCATCGACGTAGCGCTGGACCAGGAAGTCGAAGCGGACGTCGCCATGCCGGAGCCGGTCGACCAGCTCGGCTTCGAGGACGTTCGGGGCGTCGCTGGCGCGGCTCGGCTCGGCGGCGCCAGGCGCGGGACGGAAGATGAAGCGGACGGCGCCAGTCCCCCATTTCATCGCTCCTCGGCTCCAGTAGGATTCGAGGGCGAGGCTGCGCGAGGTCGCCTGGCCGGGAACGACATTGCGCAGCATCCGCATCGTCTCGGACGGGCCGAAGCGCAGGGCGAGGCGCACGAGCCCGCCGAGCCGGGAGAGCGAGCCGCCCGCGAGCGCATGGGCGAAGTACACGAACTGCCGGGCGTCGCGGGCGTGGGAGACCGGGAAGTTGGTGGCGAGGAGATCGTGCTGTTCGTCGTCCGACACCAGGATGCGAACGGCAAGGCCGCGGAAGTCCTTGCTGGTGTCAGGCTGCGGGACCGATGCGGCGTTGGAGAAGCGGATGAGGGCGGGGTAGCTCTTGCCCGGTTGTGCGAACCCGACGACGAGGTCCTCCGGCAAGTCGGCATCGAAGGCAAAGGTTGCGCCTTCGAAGGCGGCGATCGAGCGGGCGTGGAAGGCGCGGTCGACCGTCTTCGCCTTCGCCGCCTTCCGCGACTTGAGCTGGGCCTCCATCATCAGGCCGGCGAGCGCTTCGAACTCGCGCCGCTCGTCCTCCGGGCTGCCGTGGGTCTCTTCGCTCCAGTCCGCCATCGTCGTCCCTTCTTCCGTCAGCCGCCGCCGAAGCGCGACGAGAAGCGCTCGAACACGCCAGCCAGCACACCCTCCGGGTTCGGGCTGTAGTGCGGGAGCGCGAGGCGGGTGATTTGGGCGTCGATCAGGGTCGGTCGCCCGGAGGCGAGGGCGGCGCTGAACGCATCCTCGAAGTCGTCGATGCGGTCGACGCTGTAGCCGTCGGCACCGCAGGCGCGGGCGTAGGCGACGTAGTCGGGGTTATCGAACTCGACCAGCCCCGAGTCCATGAAGGACGACAGCTGGTAGAGCTTGATCAGCTTGAATTCGCCGTCGTTGAAGATGACCCAGATTACCGGGATGTCGTGCTGGACGGCGGTCATCAGCTCGAAGCCGCCCATCAGGTAGGAGCCGTCGCCGACGGCGGCGACCACGGGGCGATCCATGGCGCCGAATTTCACGCCGATCGAGCCGTTGACGGCAATGCCCATCGGCCCGTAGGTGCCGGGCTTGCGGAAGTTCTGCCCCTCCTTCAGCTCGAGGTAGTAGCCGAGCCAGGCGAGGTGGGCGCCGGCGTCGGCCAGCACCACGCCGCGCGGCGGAAGCAGGCGCGAGATCGCCTGTACCATCTGGCCGGGGTGAAGCTTGGGGCTGAGCTTGACGACGCGCTGCTCGTCGAAATCCGGGGCGCGGAAGGTCTTCGGCGGGATGCGCCCGAGCGGGGCGAGGGCGTCCGCGAGGGCCGAGATGGCAAGGCGCGCATCACCGACGATGGCGCGATCGGCCTTGTAGACCTTGTCGATCTGGTTGGGATCGACGTCGATGTGGACGAGCTTGCGGTTCTCGAAGAGGTCGTCCCGGAAGTCGAAAGTGGCGTGCTGGGCAAAGCTGTTGCCGAGGCCGATCACGACGTCCGATTCAAGGAAGAGATCCCAGGCGCTCTTGTGTCCGCTGTCGGCGAAGACGCCGATCGCCAGCGGGTGGCTCTCGTCGACGATGCCCTTGCCGTCGAGCGTGGTGATCAGCGGAATCTGGTAGCGCTCGACGAAATCGAGCACCTCGCGATGGGCGCCGGCGCGGATGGCACCGAAGCCGGCGAGGAGCACGACCCGCTTGTCCTTCGATATCGCTTCCCGGAGGAAGTCGGCTGCGTCGGCGACGCGAGCGGCGTCGGGGATGACCGGCCGGGCGTTGAGCCGTGGCAGGCGAAAATTCGCGATGCGCATCGCGGGGTCGGTGATGTCCTCGGCCACGGCGACGTGGACGGGCCCCGGCCGGCCGTCGAAGGCGATGTCGATCGCCTGTTGCAGGATGTCGGCGGTCGATTCGAGGTTCCTGATGAGGAAATTCGCCTTGGTGACGGCGTCGAAGACCTTTTGCGAATCCGGCGTCCGGTTGAGGCCCGAGGTTTCGTTGAGGCCACCCCGTCCGCTCCAGGCGATGGTCGAGTAGCCGGTTATGGCGAGCAGCGGGTAGGAGTCGGTAAGGGCGACGCAGAGGCCCGAGATCAGGTTGAATGCGCCGGGACCGGCGGTTGCGAAGCAGACGCCGAGCCGGTCGCTGAACATTGCATAGCCACAGGCCATGAAAGCCGCGGCCTGCTCGTTCTTGGCAATGATCGGGCGGATGCTTTTCGAGGCGTCAAGCGCCAGCATCATGCCGGCGGCGTTCTCGCCGGCACCGCCAAATACCGCATCAACACCGACCGCTTCCAAGCCGGCGACAATCGCTTCGTAGATGCGCATGGACTGGGTGGCCTCCTTCCCGTCCTGTGCATCGACCCCGTCGTGGGTCGCCTCTCAGATCGACTTCGTCTTTGGTTCCGCCCGCTCGTGATTGAATGCCCAAAGCATATCATGAATATCCGGCTTGTCACTTCGCTGAGCGCGGAGTCTCGTTGCTGTTGAAATCCGCAAGTGTCGGGATCCTGATCGCGCCGACCGAACATCCTGCCGACATTCTCGATTTCGTTCACGGTTTCGTGAGGCTCTCTCTGCGCTGCATCGGTCGTTCTGGCACTAATATACCGTCGCGCCGCAACAGCTCACGTTGCGGGGCGGGAGATTTATTCAAAGTGTCTGATAGCCTGACGAAAAAACTTTGCAATCCGCGTGAATGCGGGGGGTGACTTCGGCGCGTCAAGGGTTTAACCTAGGTCGATTCCAGGAGATCGGGCTTGGGTGTGCGCATTTTGCGGCTGCGCGCGCTTGCTGAGAGAGAAGGACCTACCGAGACAGAGATCAGCACAACCCCGATCCCGCGATGAAGCGACGGTCACGAGGAGCCATGCCATGACCGCTGTCGACGATTCTTCGGGAAGTAGCGCTCAACCCGGAGCGGCAACGCCAGGGACGCCATCACCACCGCCACCATCGATGCCGGAGCAGCAGCCACGGTGGGGCGAGCCGATATTCAGGGCCGGCCTGGTGGTCGGGTCGGCGCTGTTCGTGGTCGGCATTCTCTGCCAGACCTTCAACCTGATCGCGCCGACGCTGTCGATCCTGATCATCTGCAGCGGCCTCGGCATCATATTCGGAGCCTTCGGCTCGACCGCCGTCATCAACTACAAGGGCATCGTCGTCGCCGGCGTCGCCGCCGTCGCCCTCGTCCTCCTCCTGGTCGTCGACTGGGTGATGCGGGAGAGCCTCGTCAGGATCGAGGTCGATGGCGACGTCCGCGGCGCGCGGCTCGAGCTGTTCGGCGATTCGGCCTATCCAGGCGCCGATCACGACGGCCGGCGGTTCGAGTTCTTCATCGTCGGCCGCGACATCACCAAGGATCGGCTCAGCCTGATCGTGTCGTTGCCTCCCGAGGAGGGCCAGCGGGATTCGCGGTCGGGCATGCGCGAGGTGGTGTTCGACTGCATCCCCAGCACCGCCATCACCCGCTTCATCGGCGGCGGGAAGACGCTGCAGTGGCGCTTCGACGCCGAACATGAGGTGCTGACGGGGGTCGAAGGCGGCCCCGTGCAAAGCGGGCCGTGCATGGACGGCGGCGCGCTCGGGCCAAGCTTCGCGTCCCTCGATGATGTCTCGTTGATCGGCACCGCCCATGCCCAGGACGGCAACATCGAGTCGCTGCTCGCCGATCTCGAATCCGAGTCGGCGGCGGTGCGCCGCAACGCCCGGAGCGCGCTGGCGGAGATCGGCCAGCCCGCCATCCGTCCGATGATGGACTACTGGGCGGCGCACCCGACCTCGTACCAGGTTCGCCTGGGCGTGTCGGTGGCGCTCACCGAGTTTCTCCGGGACCACAAGCGTGACCGCAAGGCCGTGTCGGCCGAACTCGGCGAGCGCGACCTCAGGGCCCTCGCCATGGCGGCAAGCGAGGACGATCGTACGCTCCGCGTCTATGCCTCCGAGTTCCTCTACGACCTCGGCGATCCGCGGGTCGTGCCGATCGCGACGAGCCTCTTCGACGGTGCCAGCGAGGACGGCCGCTACAACCTCATCCTGGTGATGGGCGGCGCGGTGCCGGACCTCTCGGCGTCCGACAAGGCTGCGCTGGCCGACACCCTGAAGGGATGGGAGGCGATGGTGGGGCCACGAACCGACAAGCTGATTGCTTCGATCGTGCATGAGATCGGCGCCTAGGTGCGGAGGTAGATCGGGCAAGGGCATGGGCCGATCTTCGTCGGGGCTGTGGTGCGGAGTGGAAAGCGTGTAGGTTCAGAGTGCTTTCGTTTTGAGATGCGGCAATCATGAAACGATTGCGTGACCGCTTGGGCCTGCCGGGCAAAGCGCTTTTGCTCGTCGCTCTGTCGTTGCCTGCGATCGGCGCGGCGCCGGGTCCACAGCCATACCCCGGACCCGCGCCGCAGTTGCCGTCGGAGGTGGTCACGCCGGTCCAGACCAAGCCGCCGACCTGCCGGCCCGAGCTCCAGGCCGATACCAGTTGCCGCTCCGGCCTCCGCACGGATGAGGTCTGCTACCAGGGCAGCCGGGTTGTCTCGACGACGATCGGGCAGTGCGTGCCACTCGCATCGGTCACGTCCCCCAAGCCGACGAAGCCCCCCAAACCGCCGAAGGCCGTCAAATGAGCGATGATACCGGAGGCTCTCCGGTCATGCGGCGGGTGTGGACCGCGACGATCGCCGCGGCCGGGATCGTCGCTCTCCTCGCCATCCTCTGGGTCACCGGTGCCTATGACACCCGCGGCCGCATCTTCGTCGGCAGTCCCGAGGTCTATACCCGCGAACGGCTGGTCAATGACCGCTACGATCAGGACTTCTGGCTCCACAGCCAGCTCGACCGTCTCGACAAGTCGACGGCGCTGCTCACCTCGCTTGTCCGCGGCAAGATTTCGGTCGGCGCCAATGTCGGCATCGGCGGAGCCAGCGCGGGCGGGGCGGGCGGCTCGGGCGACTCCGGCTCGGGCGGGGGCGGTGGCGGCGGCAACTCCGATCCCGATCGCCCACCCAGCGACGTCACGCTCCAAATGCCGTTCGATCAGGAGTTCCTGATCCGTGCGAGCGTGCGCGACGCGATCCGCCAGCTCATCCTCGAGAACCTTCTTGACGATCGCCACGATCTCACTGGCAATTCGGTATATGGCCTCAAGTTCGACATGACGGTGATCGCCGGCGGGCGGACCTATGCCTCCGCCTTCATCAAGGCCTCGATCAAGGCGCGGCAGCTGTTTTCCGATGAGGGGCCCGGGAGCGGGACGGGCGGCGGCGGCGGCCCCGCAGAGGACGCTGAGTCCGTCGAGACCGATGCCCCACGCCACGTGCGGCAGTACTTCGCCAGCTCAATCGGCGACATCGAGGAAAAGGAGAAGAACCCGCTCCACACGAGCTATTCCCTCTACAACCTCTGGATCGCGGACGTCGGTGCCCGCCTCAACACCTATATCGGCCAGATCTACGACACGATCGAGTTCGAGGACGAGGGCATCACCGGTGGCGCGTGCGGTGTGAGCGCGCGTGCAGAATGGGAACGGCGAGTGCTCCAGGCGGTCAACGACGTCCTCGGCATCAGCAACTCAGGCTTCGACCAGTACCCGCAGAAGGGGCTTCGCGGCATCACCCTGCCCGATCCGTGGCGCAACCACATCCGCGTGAATGTGACGGAACTCAAGGATGGAGACTGCCAGGGCACCCCGATCTTCGCGGCTGATCCGATCTGGGATGCGGTCTACCTCGTCGAGGGCGATCCGCCGGGGGGCGGTTTCATCTGGATCGACAGTGTCGATGACACCACCTCCGTGTATGCCTCGACGCTGGGCTTCAGCCAGGACGACCTGAACCGCGACCCGTCCATCTACCAGGACCTCCGCACGCGCTACAAGCGGATCGCGGGCGTCGCCGACTATGTGAAGAACCACACCGACGGCAAGGCGATGGTTCCGATGAAGCTGCCGGGCAGTGGCCGGCCGGCTTCGATCGTGCTCGTTCCGTCAGGCTTCTTCAACTTCATCGAAAGCGTCATCCGCACCGATGCCTACACCTATTCACTGTTCCCCAAGACCGAGGTCTTCGGCGTCCTTGCCGAGCAGTCGTCCGATATCAAGGCGGCAATCGCGGCCGCGGCCGGCCAGTCCGGGAGCGGCAGTGGCAATTTTTCCACCTCGAACGTGGAGCGCACCTTCCAGGCCGCGCCGCGAACGGTCGGATTCAGCGAGGCATCGACAACCGGAGCCGTTGAGTTCGGCTGGGTGATCGGTGGTCATGGCCGCATGGAGTCGACCCAGAAATCCGGGCTGGCCCTGGTGTCGGTTCCGGCATGGACGAATGAGCTGTCGGTGCATGTGGATACAGGCTGGGTCCGCGACAGCGGTGCTCTGGCCATGACTGGCTCATACGATTTTGCTGTTCCGATTCCACCCGACTACGAGGCGTTCGACGCCTTTGTTGGCGGTAGCCGCGTACGTCGTGAACCGCGGATCAGCAACGACCTCGTCGCCCCCTACCAGGTGCTCGAAGCGTGCGACGATGTCTCCATCATCATCCCGGGCTTCCGCCTCTGGCGAAGCACGGTGGTCACGCTCGGCAGCCAGCTGGCAAGCCGGATCACCGTGCTTCCCAACATGCGCGGCATCATAGCGAAGTTCGACAACCTGCTCGCCGGAAACGTACCCAGCGCGGCCGAGCAGGTGAAGCTCAGGGTGTGGACCAGCGAAGGCGTCGACACCGCAACGGCGACATTTCGGATCACCCCACCGCGTCCCGGAGCGTCAGGCTGCGACGCCGGCTCAGGGAATGATGATGCCGGAGAAATTGCCGCAAGTGCACGGGCTCCCGACCGGTAGCGGCTCGACGAAGCATAAGCCTCCCGCCGTGGAGCATTTTGAGCTTGCCTGTGTCAGCCGGATCCCGGACGGCGGCGTCGCCGGCGTGTGCCGCAGTGACGGAGGCGTCAGCGGGGAGGGAGGCGTCAACGGCTGATCGCGGTCGACGGCCGCAAAGCCGAGCCCAACTGTCGCAAGCAGCAGGACCGAGATGACGAAGACTGGGCGGATACCGGAGCGTCGCATTGATCGACTCCACTCTCAGTTCATCCAAGCTAACCATATCACGGTTCGTTTTCGGTTAACGCATGCAATTTGGGCGAAGCCGCGACCGTCGGCTGGCGGCCGGGGCCGGGTGGCTCACCGGCGATAGGGACTCCTCGAACCGCTCCCGAGCCGGTCGGTCGACAGCGCTTCGGATGAAGCGCGATATCCCTTCGCGCCTCTTCGCTCGCGCCCGTCAGCTCGCGGCCGGCGGTTGACCGGCCTCTTCGCGAAGCATCTCCAGCCGCAGCCACTCGTCCTCGAGGTGCGCCAGATCCTTGCGGGCGGCGGCGAGCGCCGCCCCGGTCTCGTCGAAGCGCTTCGGGTCGCGGCGATAGAGGGCGGGATCGGCGAGGATCGATTCGAGGCGATCGATCTCGCTCGTGCGCTCGGTGATGCGGCCGGGCAGCTGTTTCAATGCGTACTCGTCCTTGTAGGAGAGACGCTTGCGTTGCGGCGCGGCCGGAAGGTCGCCGGCCGGCGAGGCTGGCCGCACCGGCCGCGCCTTCGCAAGGGGCTTCGGCGCGAGGCCACTGCCGCGCTGGGCGACCATGTCGGAGTAGCCGCCGGCGTATTCCGTCCAGCGGCCTTCGGTGCCTTCCGCCAGCAACGTCGTCGTGGCGATGCGGTCGATGAAGTCGCGATCGTGGCTCGCCACCAGCACCGTGCCGGGATAGTCGGCGAGCATCTCCTGGAGGAGGTCCAGGGTCTCGAGGTCGAGGTCGTTGGTCGGCTCGTCGAGCAGGAGCAGGTCGGC
>JAGRKZ010000027.1 GCA_020442065.1 Bauldia sp. | reverse complement strand
TGGTCGACACGCCGCTCGCCCAGCTCACCGAGCTCTTCCCCGACCTCAAAGCCGTCGTGGTGGGTATCTTTCGCGACGGTCGCCTGTTCGTGCCGCGCTCGTCCGATGCGATGCTGATCGGCGACCGCGTCTATGTCGTGTGCCAGTCAGCGCAGGTGCGACGAACCCTCGGACTGTTCGGCCATGAGGAGCCGGAGGCGCACCGGGTCGTGATCGCCGGTGGCGGCAATATCGGCCTCTACGTTGCCCGTTCGCTCGAAGCCCGGACGCGGGCGAAGGTGAAGATCATCGAAACGTCGCGCGATCGGGCGGTCGAAATCGCCGATCAGCTTCGCCGCACGGTCGTCCTCCACGGCAATTCGCTCGATCAGGAGATCCTGCGCGAGGCGGACATCCAGGACGCCGACACGCTGGTCGCCCTGACCAACGACGATGAGGTCAACATCCTCACCTGCGTGATGGCGAAGCGGCTTGGCTGCCGTTCCAGCATGGCGCTGCTCAACAACCGCTCCTACCCGGCCTTGACCGGTGCCCTTGGAATCGACGCGACCGTCAATCCGCGCGGCGTCACAATCTCAAAGATCCTCCAACACGTCCGGCGCGGTCGCATCCGCGGCGTCCACACCATCGAAAACGGGCTCGCCGAGGTGATCGAGGGCGAGGCGCTCGAGACGTCGCCGCTGGTCGGCAAGCCGCTCCGCGATCTCGATCTGCCCGACGGCATCCGCGTGGGCGCCATCTATCGGGGCGAGAACGTGCTGATCCCCGATGGTTCGACCCGCATCCTGCCGAAAGACCGGGTGATCATGCTGGTGGTCGCCGATCGCGTACGCCAGGTCGAACAGATGTTCCGGGTCAGCCTCGAATTCTTCTGATAAATGAACAGGATGATCGGACTTTTTTATCCGCTGTCGCAGGCAATTGCCGGGCTGGCATTGGGGATGATCCCACCCATCGCCATCGCTCTTGCGGCGAACGAGCCGCACGCGTTCAACGCATTCATCGTCGTGGCGGCTCTGGTGGGGTTCGTTGCGGCAGCGGCGCTGTTCGCGCTGCGCGGCCGGCCGCGCGAACCGGGGCGGATGGGCAGCTATTTGCTCGTCGTCGTGGTTTGGACGGTCATCCCGATCATCGCTGCGGTGCCGCTGATGCGGGCGACCGGCACCGACTACCTGACCGCATTGTTCGAAAGCGTGTCCGGATTCACGACCTCGGGCGCCACGGCGATGGCGAGCGTCGAGACACTGGGGCTCGCCGGTGTCTTCTTCCGGGCCGAGCTCGAGTGGTTCGGCGGGCTCATGACGCTGGTCACCATCGTCGGCATCCTTGCCGCGACCGGCCTGGGCGGCCTGTCGCGAAGCCAGGTCGCCCTGGTGTCGGGAGGGGAGGACCGGCTTGGCCACCTGCTCAGCTCCGTGCGCCGTATTCTGATTGCCTACGCCACGATAACGGTCGCCTGCATCGCGCTCCTCATCACTTCCGGAATTCCCGCCTTCCAGGCGGTGTGCCTGGGCCTCACCACCGTCTCGACCGGCGGCTTCATGCCGATTGACGGCACCTTTGCCGACTACGACAACGCCGCTGCCAATGTCGTGGTGTCGGTCTTCATGCTGATCGGGGCAACCAGCATCGTCTGGCATCGAATGCTCGTCGACGGACGTTTCCGGATTGCCCAGCGCCACCGTGAAAGCTACTGGGTGATTGGTATCGCGATCCTGCTGTCCGTCGCCTACATGGCAATGTTTGCCGAAAGATCCTTCGATCCTGACGGCGCTCCGGCACACTGGATCTCCGGCGGCCTGCTGACCGGCATATCGCTGGTCAGCACGACAGGATTCCAAGCCCACCCAGGGGCTCTCACCGCGCTGCCGGCAACGCTGGTGCTGTTCGTGGCGCTGATCGGGGGATCGGGCCTTTCGACCGCGGGCGGTATCAAGTTCTACCGGATCGGGGCGCTCACGACGCTGGCGGGCACCGAGCTTCGGCGCCTGATCTATCCTCACAGTGTTCGCGAGTCCCGCTTCGGCAGCGTTCCCTACAGCCTCGACATGATGAAGGCGATCCTCAGCAGCCTGTTCGTCGCGCTGCTGACCGTGACTGTGGCGATGGTCCTGCTTGCAACCGGCTTGCCGAACTTCGAGTCGGCCGTGACGGCGGCCATCGCGGCATTCTCCAATATCGGTCCGCTCTATGCCGCCGGATGGGTCGATCCTGTCGCATGGCCGGCCTATGCTGATTTCGACCCGTTTGCCAAGCTCGTCATGATCGTCACCATGATTCTGGGACGGCTTGAGGTCCTGGTGGTGTTCGCTACGCTCAACCTTGCATACTGGCGCTCCTGAATGTCTCGTATCGCCTATGTGAATGGCCGCTACGTTCCCCTGCGCGACGCCGCGGTGAATGTCGAAGACCGTGCCTTCCAGTTCGCCGACGGCGTCTATGAAGTCTGCGAGGTGAGGGGAGGCCGACTGATTGACGAGGAGCGGCATGTCGCGCGACTGCGGCGGTCGCTCGACGCCATTCACATTCCAATCCCGATGGGGAACGAGGCCGTCGGCGCCATCCTTCGCGAGGTGGTCCGCCGAAACCGGGTGATCGACGGCATCGTCTACCTTCAGGTCACGCGCGGTGTCGCCCCGCGGAACCACGCATTTCCAATGAAGCCCATCCGACCGGGAATCGTGGTGACAGCCCGCAGGGTCAATCCTGCCGAGGGCGAGAGGCGCGCCGCCGACGGGATCGCCGTCATCACGCTGCCTGAAAATCGTTGGGGCCGTGTCGACATCAAGACCGTCGGCCTGCTGCCCAACGTTCTCGCCAAACAGCAGGCGCGCGATGCCGGCGCCTACGAAGCTTGGTTCGTCGACCGCGACGGGCTTGTGACCGAAGGTGCCTCGACCAATGCCTGGATCGTCACGCACGACGGCCGACTGGTGACCCGGCAGATGGACCACGGCATTCTCGGGGGTATCACCCGCTCCGTCCTTCTCGACATGCTCGCGGCCGACCACCTGACCGTGGAGCAGCGAGCCTTTTCGGTCGATGAGGCGATGGCGGCCGCCGAGGCCTTCATCAGCGCCGCCTCTACGATCGTGCTCCCGGTGGTCCGGATCGACGGTCGACCGGTCGGCTCGGGCAAGCCCGGGCCGGTGGCGAAACGGCTAAGGGCCGCCTTTCACCAGCATGCCCTCAAGGCACCGGCATGGTCCGTGCATCGGCTGTGAACGAGGGTGCCGTAGCCAGGAACGCAAAATACTGAGTGACGAATAGGGCAACAGCCGCCAAACTGCGGTAAACCGGCGATGACCGGCGTTGGCGGCTGGCGTTACCGCAAGGCCAAACAAGAATGAGACGGACAATATGGCGGATCGCGCACAAAATCTGCAAGACACCTTCCTGAATCACGTTCGCAAGAACAAAACCCCTCTCACGATCTTCCTCGTCAACGGCGTGAAACTCCAGGGCATCGTGACCTGGTTCGACAATTTCTGCGTCCTGCTGCGGCGTGACGGCCATTCGCAGTTGGTGTACAAGCACGCCATATCCACGATCATGCCGGGCGCGCCGCTCCAGCTCTTCGAGCCTCCGGAAGAAGGCGCCGGCTAACCGGGACGGCGATTGGCGGCCAACGAAGATTTCCCCATCGAGCCTGCGGGTGACGAACCGGCCGGCGTTTCTGCGCGCGCGTTGGTCATCGTGCCAATCGTCCGAAGCCGATCCGCGGCGGGCGAGGGTGGTTCGGATCGTCTGGCGGCGGCGCGTGTCGAGGAGGCCGCAGGCCTAGCCCGGGCGATCGATCTTGATGTCGCGGAGACCATGACGGTCCCGATCTCGACCTACCGACCGGCGACACTGTTCGGCTCCGGCAAGGTCCAAGAGATCGCGGAGCGCGTCACGGCCGAAAGGATCGGTCTCGTCATCGTCGATCACGCGCTTACGCCGGTGCAGCAGCGCAACCTCGAAAAGGCCTGGAAGACCAAGGTCATCGACCGTACCGGCCTGATCCTCGAGATCTTCGGCGAGCGCGCGCAGACGCGTGAAGGCACACTCCAGGTCGAACTTGCGCACCTGACCTACCAGCGCAGCCGCCTCGTCCGCAGCTGGACCCACCTCGAGCGTCAGCGCGGCGGTTTCGGCTTCCTCGGCGGCCCCGGCGAGACCCAGATCGAGGCCGACCGGCGGGTGATCTCGGAGCGGATCGACAAGATCAAGAAGGAGCTCCAGACCGTCGTGACGCGCCGCCGCCTGCAGCGCCGGAGCCGCAAGCGCTCAGGGCAAGTGGTGGTGGCACTCGTCGGCTACACCAACGCCGGCAAGTCGACGTTGTTCAACGCCCTGACACGCTCCCGCGTCTTTGCCGACAATCGTCTCTTTGCCACCCTCGACCCCACGCTCCGCCGTGTCGAACTGCCCAATGGCACCAGCGTCATCCTGAGTGACACGGTCGGTTTCGTGTCCGACCTGCCGACAACGCTTGTCGCTGCATTTCGCGCGACGCTGGAAGAGGTCGCCGAGGCCGATCTCATCCTCCATGTCCGCGACATCGCTCATCCCGACACCGAGGCCCAGGCAGCCGATGTCGCAGCCGTCCTCTCGGAGCTCGACATCGACATCGCCGCGCCGGGGCGGGTGATCGAGGTCTGGAACAAGGTCGACCTGCTGGCACCGCGCGATCGACCGCCGCGCGTGGTACCGGCGCGCACCACCGGCAAGGACGGCGGCAGCCCGATGGTAGTGTCGGTGTCCGCCCTGACCGGGGAGGGGCTTCCGGAACTCCTCGGCGTCATCGAAGACCGCATTGCCGAAGACCACACTGTCTATCGCGTCGAACTGGCCGGAGAGCGCCTCGCGGACCTCCACCGGCTCTACGAACTGGGCGAGGTCCTTGCCCGGGACGACACGGGGGATGGAACTGTCATCGTGCGCGCCAGAATCCCGCGCGAAAATGTCTCGCGATTTGCCAAGACCTTTCCGGGTGCCGAAGCGGAGCAGGGGCCGGCCCAGGCGCCGGCTGCGTAGGTGCCGCCGATCAGACCTCGGGCAGTCCCTTCGCCTTTTGCCACAACGCCTCCATCTCATGGAGCGACGCCTCGGCCGGCGTCCGACCCGTCTCGGCGAGGGCCGCTTCAATCGCCGCGAACCGGCGCTCGAACTTGGCGTTCGTCGTGCGCAATGCCTGCTCCGGGTCGGCCCCGACATGGCGAGCGAGATTGACCACGGCGAAGAGAAGGTCGCCCACCTCGTCACGAATCCGCTCGGCCACGGCGCCCGCCCTCAGCTCGGCCTCGACCTCGTCGATTTCCTCGCGGAGTTTCTCCAGCACCGCCATCGGGTCATTCCAGTCGAACCCAACTGTCGCTGCTTTCGTCTGCAACTTGAGCGCACGCATCAACGGCGGCATGCCGCGTCCGACGCCCGACAACACGCCAGGCCGCTCGGGCTCGCCAATACCCGCCTCTGTTCGCGCCGCGCGCCGTTCGGCCTTCTCCTCGGCCTTGATCTTCTCCCAGAAGCCCTTGGCGGCGCCGGCCTCCCGTGCCGAGGCCTCGCCAAAGACATGGGGGTGCCGGCGGATCATCTTGGTCGTGATCGCCTCGACGACGTCGGGGAAAGCGAAGGCGCCGCGCTCCTCGGCCAGTCGCGCGTGGTAAACGGCCTGAAGCAAGAGATCGCCGAGTTCCTCCCGGAGGTCGACCATGTCGTCCCGAGCAATCGCCTCCGCCACCTCATGGGCCTCTTCGACCGTATAGGGCGCGATGGTCTCGAAGGTCTGCTCGACGTCCCAGGGGCATCCGGTCTCGGGATCACGGAGCGCCGCCATGATCTCGACCAGGCGGGAGACGTCGCGGGAGGGTTTCATGATCCGACGCCCATTGCAGCCCCCGCGATATTGATGTGAGTCGCATAAGATATATTATGGAACATGACGATGTATCCGCAGGGGGCACGGCTCACAAGGCGATGACCATGCCGTCGTACGCTGGTTCGACGTGATCCGGCAGTTCACGACGGAGCGCATTGTAGTCCAATGGGCTGTCCATGTGCGTCAGCACGGCCCGCCGAGGTTTCAGGCGTTCGATCCAGGCGAGCGCCTCGGCGACACTGAAGTGACTCGGATGGGGTTCGTGGCGGAGCGCGTCGACGATCCAGACGTCGAGATTCTCGAGTTGTGCGGCGGCCCGGTCGTCCAGTCCGCTGACGTCGCACGAGTACGCCAGGCCGCCGATCCGATACCCTACGCTGGTGGCGGTGCCATGGCGCTGGGTGAACGGCAGGACATCGAGCGGACCGGCGGGCCCAATGATGACCAGCGGCTCATAGGCCGTGACCCGGTTCATGCGCAGGGTCGGTGGGTAGGACCCGCCGGCCGGGGTCTCGAAGCAGTAGCGAAACGCCTCGTGGATGCGCATGGCGGTCGTTTCGTCGGCGTAGACGTCGACGAGGCGCCGGGTCTTCATCCAGAAGGCGCGGAGGTCGTCGATGCCATGGAGGTGATCGGCATGGGCGTGCGTGTAAAGCACCGCGTCGAGATGATTGACATTGGCCGCGAGCAGCTGCTGCCGCATGTCCGGGCTGGTGTCAAACAGGACCTGGGTGGACGGTCCGCCGGCAGGGTCATGGCGCGCCAGGAGCAGCGAGCACCGGGAACGGCGGTTGCGGGGTTCGGACGGATCGCAGCGGCCCCAGTCGTTGCCGATGCGCGGCACGCCGGGTGACGGTCCGCAGCCGAGGATCGTGGCGACGAGCTCGCCCGTCATGCCGGTCGCTCGATTTTCGTGAAAATTCGATAGAAATTGTCTGTGGTTGCCGCGGCGAGAGACTCCGGCGTCATGCCCTTCACCTCGGCGAGGACCTTTGCCGTCTCGGCGACATAGGCCGGCTCGTTCCGGCGGCCGCGATGCGGAACCGGCGCCAGGTACGGGGCGTCGGTCTCGACGAGAAGGCGGTCGATCGGCACGTCGCGCGCGATGGCACGGAGTGCCTCGGCGCTCTTGAAGGTGAGAATGCCTGAGAAGGAAACGTAGAGGCCGAGATCGAGGCCGCAACGGGCGAGTGCATGCCCCGAAGAGAAGCAGTGGAGGATGGCGGGGAAGGCGCCCTGCCCGGTTTCCTCCTCAAGGATGGCGGCGATGTCCTCATCGGCCTCGCGCGCGTGGATCACGAGGGGCAGCTGCGTGATGCGGGCCGCCGCGATGTGGCGGCGAAACGAGCGCTCCTGCGCATCGCGCGGCGCGTTGTCGTAGTGGTAGTCGAGTCCGGCTTCGCCGATGGCGACGACTTTCGGGCCACCGGACAGGCGCACCAGATCCTCTACCGTTACATCCGGCTCCTCGGCGGCATTGTGGGGATGAGTGCCGACCGAGCAGTAGACGTTCGGATAGCGCGCCGTGATGGCCTCGAGCGCGGGGAACTTCGCCACCCGGGTCGAGATGGTGACGATCGTCTCGACGCCGGCCGCCTCGGCCCGCGCGACGAGCGCATCGCGATCTTCGTCGAAGTCGGGAAAATCGAGATGGCAGTGGCTGTCGACGAGCATCGTTACGCGGTTCAGGCCTTGTCCGACGCCGCCGTCTCGGTGTCCTCGACATAACGCGGGAACACGGCCTGCGGCGCCGGCAACGACGTGCCGCCTGCAAGCCGTCCCGCGGCGCCAAGCGTCGAGAAGTCGCGCGCCTGCGGCGGCACGGCAAGGATATCGAGCAACTTCGCGGCGGCATCGGGCATGACCGGTTGAACGAGGATCGCCACCTCGCGAAGCACTTCGGCGGTCACATAGAGGACGGTCCCCATCCGGGCCGGGTCGGTCTTGCGGAGCGCCCAGGGCGCGGCGCCGGCGAAATACCGGTTCGCCTCCGCGACCACCGCCCAGATCGTGTTCAACGCCAGGTGGATCTGTTGCGTGGCAAACGCGGTCCGACACTGATCGAGCAGAGCGTCCGCCTGTCCCAGGATGTCGAGATCGTCGGCCACAAACTCGCCAGGGACCGGCAGGAGGCCCGCGCAGTTCTTGGCGATCATCGACAGCGAACGCTGGGCGAGGTTGCCAAGATCGTTGGCGAGATCGGCGTTGATGCGCTGGACGATGGCCTCGTGACTGTAGTTTCCGTCCTGGCCGAAGGGGACTTCGCGCAGGAAGAAGTAGCGGACCGCATCGACGCCATAGGCATCGATCAGTGCGAACGGGTCGACGACATTGCCGACCGACTTCGACATCTTTTCCCCGCGGTTGAAGACGAAACCATGGGCAAAGACCCGCTTCGGCAACGGTATGCCGGCCGACATCAGGAAGGCCGGCCAATAGACGGCATGGAAGCGCACGATGTCCTTGCCGATCACATGGAGATCGGCGGGCCAGTAGCGGTCGAACTTCGCCGTGTCGTCCGGGAAGCCCACGCCCGTGATGTAGTTGGTGAGCGCGTCGACCCAGACATACATGACGTGACTGGGGTCCTCGGGCACCGGGATGCCCCAGTCGAAGGTGGTCCGCGAAATCGACAGGTCCTTGAGCCCGCCCTTGACGAAGCTCACCACCTCGTTGCGACGCTCGTCCGGCCCGATGAAGTCCGGGTTCGCCGCGTAGTGCGCGAGCAGCGGCTCCTGATAGGCGGAGAGGCGGAAGAAGTAACTTGCCTCCTCGACCCACTCGACCGGCGTCCCCTGCGGACCGTAGCGGACCTGGTCCGCCCTCACCTCGGTCTCCGACTCCGCGTAGTACGCCTCGTCACGGACGGAGTACCAGCCGGCGTAGCTGTCCCTGTAGATGTCGCCGTTGGCCGCCATGCGGCGCCAGATCTCTTCACAGGAACGATAGTGGCGCGGCTCGCTGGTGCGGATGAAGTCGTCAAACGAGCAACGCAGGGCCCGCGCCATCTTCTCGAACAGGGGCGCGTTCCGGTCGGCCAGCTCCCGCGGCGCCAGCCCTTCGCGCGCCGCAGTCTGCTTCATCTTGATGCCGTGCTCGTCGGTTCCGGTGAGGAAGTACACGTCGGCGCCGTCGAGACGCTGAAACCGGGCGAGAGCGTCGGTCGCCATATCCTCATAGGCGTGGCCGATATGCGGCGCGCCATTGGGGTAGGAGATCGCGGTGGTGATGTAGAACTTCCGGGTGCTCATTGTCGTCCGGCGGTCATGTCAGGCGGGAACGCGCACAGCCCCTGTCGCGGCCGTGGCCGCTCGTGAGGTCACATTCGTGCGGCGCGGGCGAGCGACATGAGGATCGAAAGCACGACCTGCTTGCGGTCAAGATTGAGGTCCTCGGCCTCGGTCGAGGATTGCGTGACCTTCTCCCATACCTCCGCCCATCTGGCAAGCGGAACGGCCCGGATTGCCTCGCCCGGCGCGGCCTCTGCGATGGGTTCCGGCTCGCCGCGGACGCGCCGCCCAAGCCAGCCGCGAACCGTCTCGAGGAAGCTGTCATAGGCATCGTTGGCGCCGCGACCCGACACCTTGTCGGCGAGCGCATGCATCGCGCTCACGTCGAAGCCGTTGCCACCGGTCGCGAGCCGCGCCAAATCCCGGTACGTGTCGATGCCATCGCCCTCGAGCAGGAGGATGGCCCGGCGGAGGCTGCCTTCGGCCAACGTCGCGGCGAGAGCGAGGTCGTCGTCGTTGGCATCCACACCGCCGTTCTCCCGGATCGCCGCTACGATCGCCTCGGGTGCGAGCGGCGCGAGATCCAGACGGCGGCATCGCGACCGGATCGTCGGCAAGAGCCGGCCCGGGGCGTGGCTGATGACGAGGAACAAGGCGCGGGCCGGGGGCTCCTCGAGGACCTTGAGAAGGGCGTTGGCGGCGGAGGGGTTCATGTCGTCGGCGGGGTCGACGATGCCGATGCGCCACCCCCCCTCCCCGACGGTCGAGCCAAAGAAGCCGACCGTGCGGCGGATCTCGTCGACGGTGAGTTCGGTCTTGTAGCGCTTGTTGCGCTCGTCCCACGGGCGCTGCATGGCGAGGAGGTTGGGATGGGCGCGGCCGGCAACGCGGCGGAAACTCGGACTGCCCGGAGGAACGGACAGATCACGCGCCGCCGCCACCGACGGCGTACGCGGGTCGGGATGCGCGAAGGCGAAGCGGGCGAAGCGATAGGCGAACGTGGCCTTGCCGATGCCTTTCGGCCCGCCAAGGAGCCAGGCATGATGCATCCTGCCGCCGCGATAGGCCTCGAGGAGTGCGGTCTCGGCCGAGGCCGAGCCATACCAGTGCGGCTGCTCTTCCGGCGCTGGCCAGCCTTCCAGGGCGTCCAGGCGCGGGACTTCGTCCGCCATCACGCGGCCTGACGCATGAGACGGCCCGAGACGATGCCCCAGATATCCTCGGCGACCTCGTCCTCCGCGCGATTGGCGTCGACCACGGCGTAGCGAGCGGGATCGCGATCGGCGAGGGCGAGAAAGGCCTGGCGGCGGCGCTCGTGCAGGCCGAGCTCGTCGCTGTCGAAGCGATCGGGACGGCCACCGGTCTCGGCATGGCGGGACCGCACCCGTCGCAAGCCGGCCTCTGCGGGAAGATCGAGGACGATGACGAGATCAGGACGCGTGACACCCACGGCAACACGCTCCAAAGCATCCAGCACCGCGGTGGCGGTGCCGCCTTCGCTGCCCTGATAGACCTGCGTCGAATCCGTGAACCGGTCGCAGAGGACCCATGCGCCATCGGCGAGGGCGGGACGGATGACAGACGCGACGTGGTCGGCACGGGCGGCTGCAAACAGCACCGCCTCGCCTGCGCTTCCCATCTCCCTCGCCCGGCCACCCAGAATGAAGGCGCGGATTGCCTCGGCGGCCGGCGTGCCACCGGGTTCGCGCGTGGTGACGACGCGGTGACCGGACTGGCCGATACGCGCGGCGAGGCGACGGACCTGGGTGGACTTGCCCGCCCCCTCCCCGCCCTCGAAGGTGATGAACTTACCCGACATGGTTCTCGTATAGACCGCAGCGCCGGGCTACCACCAGCCGAGAAGCAGCTCGCGCAGGCCGTCGATCGCCCGGCTCTGGAGCGGCCCGACGCCGACGTCGGCTCCGGTGAACACCGGCGCCTCCATGGTCATGTCGCCGCTTGTCACCCTCAGGATTCCCACTTCGACGCCGGCCTTGACCGGCGCAGGGAGCGGACCCTGATACACGACCTCGGCCTTGATCAGGTCGCGCGACTCCAACGGCATCAGGAATTCGACCGGGCCGTGGCTGACGAGCCCGACGTGAGAGGTTTCGCCGTTGAAGACGCGGGCCTCGGCAATGACCTCGTCGTTGCCGAACAGCTCGACGCGCTCGAACTCATGGAAGCCCCAGTCGAACAGCTTGCGGGCCTCGGAATCGCGCGCCTTTTCGGAGGGCGCACCGTTGATCACCATCAGAAGCCGCTGGCCGCCACTGACCGCCGAACCGACCACGCCGAAACCCGACTCGTCGGTCGAACCGGTGGTGAGCCCGTCGGCGCCGATGTTCATCGACAGAAGCGGGTTGCGGTTGAGCTGACGGATCTTGTTCCAGGTGAACTCGGGCTCGCTGTAGATCTTGTAGTACTCCGGAAAGTCGCGGATCAGGTGCTCGGTCAGCTTCGCTATGTCGCGCGCCGACATATACTGCGCCGGATCCGGCAGGCCGGTCGGGTTGGTGAAGTGCGAGTGGGTGAGGCCAAGTTTTCCGGCGTACTCGTTCATCTTGGCGGCGAAGCCCGCCTCCGACCCTGCCATGCCCTCCGCGAGCACGATGCAGCCGTCATTGGCCGATTGGATGATGACGCCCCGGATCAGGTCCTCGACACGGATGCTGGACCCCAGGGCGGCGAACATGGTCGTCGTGCGCGCCGGAGCCCCACCCGTCCGCCAGGCGTGCTCGCTGACCACGAACTCATCGTCGAGGCTGAGGCGGCCTGCCTTGATCGCATCAAACACCACGGCCATGGTCATGAGCTTGGCCATGTTGGCGGGCGCCATGTGCGCGTCGGGCTCCTTCTGGAAGAGCGTCGTGCCAGTCTCGAGGTCGATGAGGATGGCCTGGGCGGCAGGCGTCTCGTAGTTCTGGGCCGCGGCGTCAGGCGCAGCGAGCCACATCCCGGCAAGGCCGAGAAAGCCCAGCATCGCATCACGGAAGCGTTGGACAGTGCGAGACGCCGTCAGCATCGCTATTCCTTTCCTGCCCCCGACCGAAATCCCCGATAGCAGGAGCATCCGGCACGAGGCAATCCGCGACGCAACGCGTTGAAAGACGCGCTGGGTGCCGGGCAGGTCGTTAGTTGGATGACGAGACGACGAAGGCGCCGGAAAGGCCCATCTGGCCCGCTGCCGCGATCACGTCACGGGGGTCAACGCTCGGATCGACCAAACGAACCTGGACGACGTGGAGCGCCCTGCCGCGGCTGTCGGGGGAAACGACAGGCTCGCCATAGCGTGCGAACCTTGCGGCTGCGCGCTTGGCGTTCGCCAGGTCGGAGAAGGCCCCGAGCTGGACGGTCCTGGGCGCCGGGAGGGCGCGCGGTGCCGGGAACGATGCATCGGCCCCCGCGGCCATGGCCGCCGCTGCTGCCTGGGCGCGGGTAATCTGAACCGGCGCCGACGGTTCCGCGTAGGAGGACGCGAAGCCCGACTCGAGGATCAGAGGACCGATCGGATCGGCGAGATTGGCTGGCGCCGGCGCGCCATCAAACGCTGTCGCTTCGTCAGCCACGCTGAAGTCGATCGTCGGCCGCGCCTTGTCCCGCGCGAGGAGCGACGGCCACTTCCTCGGTTCGTTCGATGCGACCATCGTCCGCGGTTCGACGGCGCCGGGGCCGCGATAGGACGCCATCAGCATGTCGTGATCTTTGCCGTCGAGCCGGGCGCGGCCGATGTACTCGACCTTGACGTTGGCGGTGCCGGCCCGCTTGAAGTCCAGCATCGAGGCCGCCTGCGAGGAAACATCGATGACACGGTCGCGCGAGAACGGGCCGCGATCGTTGACGCGGACGATCAGCGACCGGCCATTGGAGAGATTGGTCACCCGCACATAGCTTGGCAGCGGCAGCGTCGGGTGCGCGGCAGAGAGGTCCGCCATGTCGAAGACTTCGCCGTTGGCGGTCTTGCGGCCGTGGAAATTGGCGCCATACCAGGACGCCTTGCCGGTCGCCGTGTAGCCTTCCGGGTTGTCCTGGGGGATGTAAGTGCGGCCGGCCACCCGGTACGGCTCGCCCACCATGTAGCGGCCCCCGCCGTCCGGCACCTTCTTCTTCCCGGTGACGACCCGCGGGCTAGCCTTGCCGTACTCGGCTTCGCTGAACTTGGTGGTGGTCTGTTCGGTGGCGGAGCAGGAGGCGAGCACCGCCCCCAACCCCATGAGGCAGGCGGCGCGCAGCCAGCCGGTCCGCGTAAGGCGCTGGAGCTGCCGCGCTACCATGACGTGGCCACCGCAAAACACGCACGCGCCACAAGGGCACGCACGGCACAACCAGCGTTCTTCGTCCCCGGACGACTTGCCAATGCCCCTCGGTTCCTGTTGCCCACTAACAGGTATAGTCCGGCCGAGGACTCTAACGAACGCTAAACGGCCGATACACGGAGTGAACCAAAGCGGGCCGCCAATTGCAAGCCTCGAATCCGTCTGCAGTCCGGAGGGGTTGTGGCCGTAATCGCACCTCTTGTGCAACGCAGCCGGCGCGGCGATAACCCGCGGGCCATGCTTCACGTCAACGATATCACCTACCGCATCGGCCCCCGGCTGCTGCTCGATCATGCCACCGTTGCCCTGCCCGATGGCGCCAAGACCGGCCTCGTCGGCCGCAATGGTAGCGGCAAGACCACCCTGTTCCGGCTGATCACAGGAGAGATCACGGCAGAAGGTGGCTCGATCAGCCTGCCGCGAAATGCCCGCGTCGGACAGGTGGCGCAAGAAGCCCCGTCCGGGCCGGAGACCCTGATCAGCGTCGTGCTGGCGGCCGATCTTGAGCGGGGCGCGCTCCTCGCCGAGGCGGAGACGGCCACCGACCCCTTCCGGATCGCCGAGGTTCAGACCCGTCTCGCCGACATCGATGCATACTCGGCCGAAGCGCGGGCGGCCGCCATCCTCGCGGGCCTCGGTTTCGACGAGGCCACCCAGCGTGGCCCGTGCTCGGCGCTGTCGGGTGGTTGGCGGATGCGGGTGGCCCTCGCCGCCGTGCTGTTCTCCGAGCCCGACCTTCTGCTCCTCGACGAGCCGACCAACTACCTCGACCTCGAAGGCACGCTGTGGCTGACGGCTTACCTGTCCCGCTATCCGCGCAGTGTGCTCCTGATCAGCCACGACCGCGACCTCCTCAACACGGCAGTCGACGGCATCGTCCATCTCGACCAGGGCAAGCTGGTCTACTACCGCGGCAACTACGATTCCTTCGACCGGCAGCGGCGCGAGCGCCAGGCCCTCCAGCTCAAGATGAAGAAGAAGCAGGAGGACCAGCGGAGGCACATGGAGGCCTTCGTCGAGCGGTTCCGCTACAAGGCGTCCAAGGCTCGCCAGGCCCAGTCGCGGCTCAAGGCGCTTGCCCGCCTCGAGCCGATCGCAGCGATTGCTGACGACAGCGTCGCGCCCTTCTCCTTCCCGGATCCCGCAAAGCAGATGGCGCCGCCGCTGTTTGCCATGGAGAACGCTTCCGTCGGATACGAGCCCGGCAAGCCGATCCTCACGGGGCTCAACCTCCGCATCGACGACGACGACCGGATCGCGCTCCTCGGCTCCAACGGCAACGGCAAGTCGACCTTCGCCAAGCTGCTCGCCGGACGGCTCGAAGCCGACGGTGGCCGGTTCAAGCGTATCCACAATCTCCAGATCGCCTACTTTGCTCAGCACCAGCTCGACGAGCTCGATCCGTCGCTCTCGCCCTACCAGCACGTCCGCGAACTGATGGAGGAGGCGACCGAGGCCCAGGTCCGGGCGCGGACCGGCGCCATGGGCTTCGACAAGGCCAAGATGGACACCCCCGCCCGCGACCTCTCCGGTGGCGAGAAGGCGCGGCTTCTGCTGGGGCTCGCAACGTTCTCCGGCGCGCATCTCCTGATCCTTGACGAGCCCACCAACCACCTCGATATCGACAGCCGCGAGGCGCTTGTCATTGCGCTGGCAGAGTATGCCGGCGCAGTGATCCTCATCAGCCACGACCGCCATCTGATCGAAGCGTCAGCCGATCGCCTCTGGCTGGTCGGCAACGGGACCGTCACGCCCTACGACAACGACCTGGACGACTATCGCCGCCTGGTGCTTGAGGGACCCGCGACGCCCGGGTCACGCCGCCAGGACCCCCGCGACAACGGTCTCGATCGCCGAAAGACGGCGGCCGATCGCCGCGCCAAGGTCGCGCCGCTCCGCAGAGAAATCAAAGAGATCGAAGGGTTGATCGAGAAACTTCAGAAGGAGCTGAGGACGCTTGACGGCCGACTGTCGGAGCCCGGTCTCTATGGCGAGCCGGAGCGGGCATCGAAACTCGCCAAGGAACGCGCCGACAAGACACGGCAGATCGCGGCGGCGGAAGAGCGCTGGCTGGCCCTCTCCGCCGACCACGAAAGTGCAATGACGGAAGACGCCGGCTGACGACGGTCAGCGGCTCAGCACGTAGACGAAGTCGTACTCACTGCCCTCGTCGTTACGAGCGTGGAGCTGCATCTCGCCCCCGGCGCCGGCATACGCGCCCGTGCCGCCCGTGATCGCCAGGACCGAATCGCCGGCATCAAGGAAGGGCCCCGCGACGGTGATCTGGCCGTCGGCGAGACTGAGCGTCCAGAAGCACTCCCAGGCCTTGCCGACGACTGTGCGCACGCACCAGCCGTTGTCGGTGCCCTTCATCGTCGCGTTGGCTTCGTCGTAGACCTCGTTGGCAAAGGTCAGGATATCGCCCACGGAGTCGCCGGCCTCGCCGGTGTCGGTGACGACATCGGTTGCGGCGCGCTCGACGAGCACGATCTTGTCCATATCGGCGGCGGAAGCCGCGCCTACGCCCAACCCGGTTGCCATCCCGAGCGCGATGGCGGCGCAAAGCGTGCGAGTCATTTTGAGACCTCCCTGATCGGCCGTGAAATTCCGGCCTGAGGCCGATCCTATCACGCCGTCAGGCCTTGCGCTCCCAGCGCCCCCGCTCGGATTGCTGCCAGTACGTAGCCTCGTGGCCCGCGGCCTTGACCGTCTTCCACACGGCGCGAGCCCGGTCGACGGCGTCGTTGTCGTTGCCGTCGAAGAGCATGACGACCCGGTCGTAGGCGGATGCGTCGGGCGGCTCGGAGCCGTCGGCGACGAATCGGACCGTCGCACCGTTCGGGTTGTCGTCCCGCACCGTCAGCCAGATCGGCTGCGACTCTGCCTGGCCGTCCTGGGCGGTGCCGTGGGGAAGAAATCCCTCGTCACGATAGGTCCAGAGATGCGCGTCGATGGCGGCGCAGCGCTCCTCCGAGCCGAACTGCACGACCGCCCGCCAGCCGCGTTCGAGGCACTTCTCGAGCAGTTCCGGCAGCACCCGTTCGAGCGGCTGCCGGTCGAGGTGATAGAACAGGACCTCGGCCATCGAGCCCCTACCGCTCGTACTTGTCCTTCACCAGACGGTCGAGCAGCCGCACGCCCCATCCCGACGCCCACGACTGGTTGATCTCGGTCTTGGGCGAGTCCATCGCCGTGCCGGCGATGTCGAGGTGAACCCAGGGCGTGTCCTTGACGAAGCGCTTGATGAACTGCGCCCCGGTTATCGAGCCCGCGGCACGCCCGCCGGTGTTCTTCATGTCGGCGAAGCGGGAGTCGATCAGCTTGTCGTAGTCCGCCCCGAGCGGCAGGCGCCACACCAGTTCCCCGGTTGCTGCACCGGCCGAGGACAGGGCGACGGCGAGGTCATCGTCGGTCGAGAACATGCCGGCATGATGGTGGCCGAGGGCGATGATGACCGCCCCGGTCAGAGTCGCAAGGTCGATCATGAAACGCGGCTTGAACCGCTCCTCGGCATAGGTGACGAGGTCGCAGAGAACCAGCCGGCCTTCGGCGTCGGTGTTGTTGATCTCGATCGTCAGGCCCGACTTGGCCGTCACGATGTCGCCCGGTCGCTGGGCATTGCCGTCCGGCATGTTCTCGACGAGGCCGATGATGCCGATGGCATTGGTCTTGGCCTTGCGGGCGGCGAGCGCGTGCATGAGGCCGGTGACCGCCGCGGCGCCGGCCATGTCGCCCTTCATGTCCTCCATGCCCGCCGACGGCTTGATCGAAATGCCGCCGGTGTCGAAGACGACGCCCTTGCCGATGAAGCATAGCGGCTGGTCCTTGGCCTTGCCGCCGGACCAGCGCATGATCGCGACGCGCGGCGGCCGCGCCGAGCCCTGGGCGACGCCGAGCAGGGCCGCCATGTCGAGCTTCTTCAGTTCCCGTTCGCCCAGGATCTCCACCTCGACGCCGAGCCTGGTCAGCGCCTTCGCCTTTGCCGCAAACTCCACGGGGCCAAGCACGTTGGCAGGCTCGTTGACCAGGTCGCGCGCGAGGACCACGCCGTCCGCCACACCGGAAAGCCCGCTCCAGGCGCTGCGGGCGGCGGCCATCTCCGCCACCGCAATCTTGACCGCAACCGGCTTCGAACTCCCCTCGCCTTCCTTGGGCTTCTTGTACTTATCGAAGCTGTAGCCGCGGAGCCGCACGCCCAAAGCAAAGTCCGCCGCCAGATCGCCGGAGAGCTTCCTGCCGTCGGGACGCTCGAGCACGATCGTCGCGGACTTCGCCTTGCCGATCGCCCCCATCGCCACGCCGCCAAGGCGAACCCAATCCTTCTCGTCGAGGTCCTCGGGCTTGCCGGTGCCGATCACCACCAGGCGATCGAGACCGGCGTCGGCCGGGGCGATGAGATCGAGGGTCGACATCGCCTTGCCGGTGAAGCGGGCGGTTTCGGCGGCCCGTTTCACCAGCGCCTCAAGGCCGAGGCGGCGTGCTGCGGGACCGAGCGTCAGGTCGGCGCCGGCAAACGCCACGAGGGTACCGCTCGCCTTGGTGACGGGCTTTGTGAAGGAAATGCTGGCGCGATCAGTCATCGATTCACCTTTCGTGTCAGTCGCCCGGCGGAGGGTCCCTGTCGTCCTGAATTGGCTTCTCTGCGACGTTGTGGCTGCAATGTCCACACGTGTCTTGACCGTTCATCGGCATCCGCGCCGAAGGATATCCCTGCGGGCGCCGTCCGCCAGCCAGACGAGATACGTCGCCACCGGGCCGTCCGGACCGTCTCGCTGGACCGAGCCGAGGGGCTCGAGCGAATCGAAGCAGCGCTGAAACTTGGTGAGGTCGCTACGCTCCTCCGGGAGGACCAGGATCGCCGACGCCGTCGTCACCGACGGATCGACCTGGTCGAAGAGATAGCGCTGGCGCTCGTCGACCTGCTGCACCAACGCCGCACCGGGACCGTAGAAGGCGAGCTCGCCCGTCAGTCCGTAATCGGCCGTTGCGATCCATCCCGCGCCGGTGTCGCTGCGAAGCCCTTCAATCCGTTCGGCGAGACCCTGCCAGCCGACCATCCGCTCGGCCGGCGTGGTCAGCCCGAAGGGGGTGGGAAGCGGCGCGGCGAAATAGCCGAGCGCCAGAACCGAAATCGCAATCCCGACCGGCGCAGCGAGACCGGCGAGGCCCGTCATGAAACGCGATGCGGCTCCCGCGGCGGCGATGACCGCAAGGAGGATCAGTCCGGCATAGACCGGCGCCAGCCAGTTGCCCTGAACCCGGGCGTGCAGCGAGTGAACCAGCATGTAGAGGACCAGCGGGAGGCAGAGGACAAGCAGGAAGATCAGGGCCCTCTCCTCCGTCCGCTCGCGCCGGCCGAAGCCACGCACCGCGAGCCACGCACCAAGTCCGACGAAGACCGCGATGATCGGGTTGAGCAGCCCGAACTGGGAAGCGATGTACTCGGCGACGTAGGCCGGCTTGATGCCGCCTTCGGAAATCCGTCCGAACTGCTTGGCAAACGAGATCCAGCCGTGGTCGGCGTTCCACAGCAGCGCGGGCAGGAACACCAGCACCGCCACCACGCCCCCGGCCCACAGCCAGGGACTGAGAAACCAGCGCCGCGCGTCTCGGTCGAGCACCAGCCAGAGCAGGATGCCGGCACCGAGAAAGAGGTTGGTGTATTTCGACAGGCAGCCCAGTCCGGCGAAGGCGCCGGCCAGCAACCACATCCAGCCGTCACCGGTGCGGCGAATGTCGGCAAGCACCCAGACCGTCAACGCCCAGAACAGCACCGACGGGGAGTCCGGCGTGATCAGGATCGCGCCGACGCCGATGAGGATCGTCGCGTTGAACCAGACAGCACCGCGCGCCGCGAGGCCTGTGGTGGGTCCGAGGTTGCGAGCCGTGGCGAAGATCGCGACCGAGGTCAGCGCGGCCGAGATCACCGACAGGGCACGAACGCCGAACTCGGTGTCGCCGAAGACCGCGGTCGACGCCCAGATCCACCAGGCGACCATCGGCGGATGGTCGAGGTAGCCCCCGGAAAGCCGCCGGGACCACAGCCAGTAGTAGGCCTCGTCGGCGGCAAGGCCGATGTGGGCCGAGGCCCAGAACCGGTACGCGGTCAGGGCCAGGACAATTGCCGCGGCGCCAAGATAGGCGCGTCTTTCCAATGTGGCCTGGGTCAACGGCCGCGCCAGGTGATAGCCGTGCTGGTGACGTAGTTCCACATCGTCCCGACGGCTGCCCCGGCGAGACCGGCAAGCCACCAGCGAGGCGCCTGCTCGTAGATGAAGGTCGAAACGCCAACGCCTCCGACCAGGCCGACACTACAGAGCGCGGCGAACATCAGGAGCCCGGTGACGAACCGCCATCCCCTGCGACGGCGATCCCGATAGGTCAGGGCGTTGTTGAGCGTGTAGTTCGACGTCATCGCCGTCAGCATCGCCGCCGACTGTGCCGCCGTGAAGCCGACGCCGGCATTGAGCAGCGCCCAGAGCGCGGCGAGATTGACAAAGACGCCGGATGCGCCGACCAGCCCGAACATCAGGAAGCGGATCGACACCAGATCGCCGGTGAGCTTGGCGACGATCAGGCCGAGATACTCGAGAACGATCGCGGCATCGAGCTTGCTCTCGCCGTGGATGCGGGGTCGAAACACATACGGGACTTCGCGCACGCGCAACGGCTCCGGCGCACTCGCAAGGATATCGAGAAGAATCTTGAACCCCTGATCCGACAGCTTGGGCGCGACCCGATCGACGGCTTCGCGACGGATGGCGAAGAAGCCGCTCATCGGATCGGTCAGGGGCGCCTTGAGCAGGCGCTGGGCGAACCATGTGGCCGCCCGGCTGCCGGCGTGGCGCACCTGGCTCAGGCCCTCGCTTTCCCTGGAGTCGACGTAGCGGCTCGCTACCACCACGTCGGCCTCCCCCGAGCGCAGGATGTCGAGCATGTCGCGGAGCCGGGTCTCGTCATGCTGCAGGTCGGCGTCGATCAAGGCAACGTAGGGGGCGGCGCTCGCGAGCATCCCTTCAAGCGACGCACCGGCGAGACCACGCCGGTGGACGCGGCGGATTCCCCTGATTCGCGGCGACCGGCGCGAAAGTTCCTTCACGACCTCGATGGTACCGTCGCCTGAATCATCGTCGACGAAGATTGCCTCCCAGGCGACCCCCTCGAGCGCCGTCGCCAAGCGCTCCGCGAGGACCGGCACATTGTCGCGCTCGTTCAGCGTGGGAATGACTATGGTGATCTCGGCGGGCCAGACGGAACCTGGCAGAAGCTCTGGGGAATCTCCCACCGACGCGGCTCGGCTCAGAACATCCCGGTCTGCCGTCGAGGGGGTATCCGCCTCCGGCCCGGTCACCTCATGGGCCGCGAAGCCGTCATCCGCCAAGGAAGCTTTCCTCTTGAAAGCCACGTTTGCGGGCCCCGGCCCCAACCGCCGCCATGTTGTGTCCATATCCGTTCGGTGGAAAAGTGTCCAGCGACCCGTCGGCACGCTGGAATGTAGGGACAATGACAGCGGGCGGAACGCGTCGCCCCGCCAACGATCGGCTCATGACGCAGATCCAGAGCTACATATTCCTGAAGATCCTCCGGGCGTTCCTCATGGCGTTCGGCGCTCTGACCATGACCGTTTGGCTCACCCAGGCGCTGCGGCAGTTCGACCTGGTATCGGCGATGGGTCAGACCATCATCACGTTCTTCCAGATCACGCTCCTTCTCCTGCCCTCGCTGACCACCGTCACGGCGCCGATCGCGTTGATGCTGGCCGTCATCTTCACCTTCAATTCGCTGAACCAGGGATCGGAACTGGTTGTCATCAACGCCGCCGGCACCAAGCAGTGGTGGATGCTGAAGCCGGTGCTGATGGCCTCGCTTGCCGTGGCAGTCTTCATGGCGACCATGACGCTGTGGATGTCGCCGCTGTCACTCCGACTCTGGCGGGAGCTCAAATCGGAGATCAACGGCAACCTGGTGACGTCGATCCTGCGGGAGGGCGAGTTCGTCAAGATCGAGAACGGGCTCTATTTCCAGCTCCGCCAACGCATGCCGGATGGTACGCTTCGCGGCATCTTCCTCTCCGACAATCGCGACAATGACGAGGCCGTCGACTATATCGCCGAGCGCGGGGCTGTGCTCGACAGCCCGCTCGGCATCTTCCTCGTGATGAGCGACGGTACTATCCAGACCCGGAAGGAATCGGATTCGTCGTTGTCGGTCATCCAGTTCACCTCCTATGCGTTCGATCTCTCGTCGTTCTCGAGCCCCTCGAAAGCCCCGGTCTTGCTGCCTAACGAACGCCCCACGGGGTATCTATTCAGCCCGGACCCCGACGACCGGCTCTACCAGAAGCAGCCGAGCCAGTTCGTTTCGGAGCTCCACACCAGATTCACCACGCCCATCAACGCGTTCGTGTTCGCCATCATCCCCCTCCTCTTCCTCAGCCAGGCCGAGACAGCACGGCAAAAACGCTCCGCGACGATCGCGCTCGCCGCGGTGTCGGCCCTTGCTCTGGCGGCGTTCGAGTTCGTCCTGAGCATTGCCGCCCGCGATCAGGGCCTTACCCCCATCGCCATGTACCTGGTGCCGATCGCGGCAATCGTCGGCAGCGCGGTCCTGATTCTGCTGGGCGTGCAACCCAAGGCGCCGGACTTCCTCATCGTCTACAGCGAAAAGATCGCCGACGGCTTCCGCGGCATCTTCCGGCGCCGGCGGCGGGTGCCGGTGGCGACGAGCGAAACCTCGTGAAGGCCTGATCGGCGCCATGATCGGCAAGACCCTCGGCCTCTACTTCGCGCGCCAGTTCACCGTTCTGGTCGTCGCGATATTTCTTTTCTTCGTATTCCTCGTATTTGTAATTACTTATCTGGAATTCTTCACCAGAAATCTAGGCGCGAAGGACTTCGACGGCATCAAGGTCTTCCTGTTGACTCTCTATCGCGTGCCGAGCATCTGCGAGGACATCCTGCCCTTCACGACCCTGTTCGGCTCGATCGCGGCCTTCGTGCTCGCCAATCGTCGGCTTGAGGTCGTCATCGCGCGGGCGGCGGGGATCTCGGCGTGGCAATTCCTGCTGCCAGCCTGCATCGTGGGACTGCTGATCGGGATTCTGACCACAACGGTCTACAACCCCATTTCGACTGAACTCCGGTCGCAATCCGACCAGATCCGCGCCAGCATCACCGAAAAGAAGCCGCGGCGGGGCAATTCGGGACCGGTGTGGATCCGCCAGGCCGGTGAGGGTCGCGAGTCGATCATTGGCGCGGCGAAGACCGCGGACAACGGCATGACCCTCTCCGAGGTGACCGCTTTCGTCTTTGACGAGAACGGCGCATTTCAGGAACGCATAGACGCGAAGACGGCGAAATACACGCCCGGCGCGTGGGAAATCACCGATGCGATGGTCACGCGAATCGAGAAGCAGCCCCGCAAACTGGAGACCTATCGTCTGCCGACAACGCTGACCCCGGGCCAGGTGCAGGAAACGTTTGATAACCTAGATGCAATATCCTTCTGGCAGCTTCCGGGGCTGATCGACAGCGCCAAACGTGCGGGACTTCCATCCACTCGCTACGAACTGCGCTACAACACGCTTCTTTCGAGGCCAATTGTCCTGTTGGCAATGGTTCTGATCGCTGCCATCGTATCGCTGCGATTCTCCCGTTCCCGCGAGGTCGGGAACATGATTTTGGCTGGCGTCGCAGTGGGCTTCATGCTTTATGTTGTGTCCAAGATTGCGTGGGACTTGGGGAGCGGCGGGATCGTGCCTCCGCCGCTTGCCGCTTGGCTTCCCGCAATCGTGACACTGCTGATGGGAGCGACCGCGCTCCTGCATTTGGAGGATGGATGAGCGTCGGAGGGGACGTCCGTACGCTGATCGCTGGCTTCTTCCGTCGTGTCGCCCTCCCGGCGGCAGCGATTGCGCTCGTCCTCGTCCCGGTGGCGCCGCAGCGGGTGGCGGCCCAGTCCTTGTCGATGAGCGACTACGCCGGAGCCAAGCCGAAGCCCGGCTCCCAGATGCTGGTCGAGGCCGAGGAACTCGTCTACGACTACGACAACAACTCGATTTCGGCTGTCGGCAACGTCAAAATCTACTACATCGGCTACACCCTCGAAGCCGACCGCGTCAGCTACATCAAGAACACCTCGAAGCTGATCGCCACGGGCAATGTGAAGATGACCGACCCGAGTGGTCTGGTCATTTACGCCAACGACATCGACATCACCGAGGACTTCCGGGACGGCTTCGTCGCTTCGCTGCGCGTGGAGACCCCGGACAAGACCTATTTCGCCGCGTCGGAGGCCCAGCGCCAGGCCGGCCAGGAGACCGTGTTCGTCAACGGTGTCTATACCGCGTGCGAGCCCTGCGAAGACAAGCCCGACAAGCCTCCGCTCTGGCAGGTGAAGGCCAAGCGCATCGTGGTCGATGACCAGGAGAAGATGGTCTACTTCCACGACGCCAGCTTCGAGTTCTTCGGACTGCCGCTGGCCTGGGTACCCTATTTCAGCGTCGCCGACCCGTCGGTGAAGCGAAAGAGCGGCTTCCTGGCGCCTGTGTTCGGGTATTCGAACGATGTGGGGGCGTCGATCGCCACCCCCTATTTCCTGGCACTGGCGCCGAACTATGATGTCACGCTGACGCCGGTGTACTTCTCCGAGCAGGGTTTCCTTGGGGATGTCGAGTGGCGCCAGCGGCTGGCGCACGGGCAGTTCACCCTGCGTATGGCCGGAATCAATCAGCAGAACCCCGAGAATTTCCTGACCAGCAATGGCGGCGGCACGTTTGCTCAGCGCGATTTCCGTGGCGGCGTCCGTACCACCGGCCAGATCGCGCTGAGCCGGGACTGGACGCTCGGCTGGGACGGCACCCTGTCCACGGATCGCACGTTCACCCAGAACTACAACGTCCTCAATGACGACAAGGCGAGCACGACGTCGGTCGCCTACCTGACCGGCCTCCGCGACCGCAACTACTTCGACGCGCGGGTCGAGTACTTCGAGATTCTCGCAGACAGCACCGCGCCCAAGTACGATCAGGATCGCCAGGCGGTCGGCCTGCCGGTGATCGATCATGACTACATATTCGACACGCCGGTTCTCGGTGGTGAGGTCGCGTTGCGGTCGAACTTCACCAATCTCACCCGCGAGGCAGCGGATCCGTTCCTGGTGAATGGTCAGACATTCTACCACGGCCTCGCCGGCGACTATTTCCGGGCGACCGAGGAGCTCTCGTGGCAGAAGAAGTCGGTCCTGCCCGGTGGGCAACTGCTCACGACCTTCGCATCGGCCCGGGGCGATCTCTATGCGATGGACCCGAACGACAACGGCGGCACCTGGGCGAATCTGACCACCAACGACACGCCGGCCCGCTTCATGCCCACGGTCGGGGCGGAGTGGAGCTGGCCAATCCTGGCGCGTGCCGGCAATTCGACTCATGTCATCGAGCCGATCGTCCAGGTCGTGGCGCGACCGGACGAGCCGTATGCGGGTGAGCTGCCGAACAACGATGCGCAGAGCCTCGTGTTCGACGACTCGATCCTTTTCAGCCGCGACAAGTTCTCCGGGCTGGACCGTGTCGAGGGCGGCACGCGGATGAACTACGGCGTCCGCTACGTCGGGACATTCAACAACAACATCGTGCTCGAAAGTCTGTTCGGTCAGTCCCGCATGCTGGCCGGCAAGAACTCCTTCGCCGTCGAGGACATCGCCGATGTCGGCGCTTTCTCCGGCCTTGAGACCGACGTCTCCGACTATGTCGGCCGCGTTACGCTCGGTACGCCCACCACCAAGGTGTCAGTCCGTGGTCGCTTCGACGACGAGACCTTCGGCGTTCAGCGCGCGGAGATCGAAGCCAGCCAGACGTGGTCGTGGCTCACGGCCGCCGCGGCGTACGGCTACATCCGCGACGTGCCAACCGCAGGCATCAACAAACAGTCGTTCATCAATGCCAACGCGTCGCTGCGGATCGGCGAGGGTTGGCGCATGTTCGGTTCGGCGATCTACGACCTCGAGCACAGCTATGTCAGCAAGGACAGCGTCGGCGTCGCCTACGACAACAGTTGCGTGTCGCTGTCGCTTGCCTACACCGAGACGCGCAACACGCTGATTCCGGACCGTTCGCTCACCTTCCGGCTCCTGCTCCGCACGCTGGCGGAGGGCACCGTCAACGCCAACGTGTCGTCGCTGACCGGGAACTGACGACAGAGCAGTCGTTTCCACGGTTTTGCCGGATTTCCCTGCCTCTTTCTGAGGCGCAGAGCGGGACTATCCGGACCGTCGTCCCGCCGAGCAGGATAATCGTCCGGGCGTCGAAGAGATCGGGATACAGAAATGCGAGCCGCCAGATACATCCTGAGCGCAGTCGTTGTCGCTGCTTTGGCCGCCGCGACGCTGCTCTCCGCGGAAGCCAGTTCGATCCGCGTCAAGGTCGATGATCAGCCGATCACCACCTATGACATTCAGCAGCGGACCCTTCTGTTGAAGATGACCGGCGCCAAGGGCGGCGAAAAGGTCGCCACGGATGAACTGATTGACGAGACCATACAGTTCATCGAGGCCGCCAAGATGGGCATGGGGGTCAGCGAAGGGCGCGTCGACGCGGCCATCGACGACATCGCCGCCCGGGTGAAGATGACCCCGAAGCAGCTATCGCAGGCCCTGGCCCAGCAGGGCGTAGACATCGCGACGCTTCGTCGGCGGATCAAGGCGCAGATGATATGGGGTCAGCTGGTGCAGGCGCGTGCGCGGCTTCGTGGCGGATCGGTAAAGGGCTCCGACGTCACGGCGGCAATGTTCGCCGACGGCAATGCCGAAGACATAAAGACCACTGAATATACGCTGAAGCCGGTCATCTTCGTCGTGCCCAAGGGGTCTTCCGGGGGGTATGACGCCCAGCGTCGCCGTGAGGCCGAGGCCTTTCGTGGACGCTTCCGCGGTTGCGACACCATCATGGAGCAGACGAGCCAGCTCAAGGAAGTCGTGGTCCGCAGCACCATTCGCCGGACCTCCGAAGAGCTCCAGGGCTCGCCGGAGGGCCGCGACATCCAGGAGACACCACCGGGCAAGCTCACTCGCCCCCTCAAGACCGATGACGGCTACGCCATGCTTGCGGTCTGCACTGCGAAGTCGATCCAGAGCAATGCCGCCGCCCGCGTTCAGGCGGAAAACAAGCTGCTCGACGAGATCAACAAGGATCTCGGCAAGGACTACATGGACGAGCTTCGCAAGAAGGCGGTGATTCAGTATATGTGAGGTCGTCCTGCGGAAGGGGGTTCCGCGGCGCCGACGAAGAGGTACCTCGCATTGCAGCCGCCGCTGGCGCTGACCATGGGCGAGCCCGGTGGCGTCGGGCCCGATCTCACGCTAGCCGTCTGGTTGGATAGACATCGTCTCGATGTCCCGCCGTTCTACCTGCTCGCTGATCCAGATTTCGTCGCCGGACGTGCGCGGCTGATGGGTCTCGACTGCCCGATGGAGGTCGTGGAGCCGGAGATGGCGGCAAGCGTGTTCGAGCGGGCCCTTCCGATCGTTCCGCTCGTGGCGCGCGTGGAAGCCGAGCCCGGCCGCGCCAACCCGGCCAACGCCGGGGCCGTGGTCGAGGCGATAGCGCGTGCCGTCGGCGATGTTCGCTCGGGCGCCGCCGCCGCCGTCGTAACCAACCCCATTCACAAGCAGTCGCTCTACGCGGCGGGCTTTCGCCATCCAGGTCACACGGAGTTTCTCGGCACGCTGTCGGCCGCGTGGAGCGGCGCGGCGGCGCGGCCGGTGATGATGCTCGCGGGTCCCGAGCTCCGCGCCGTCCCGGTGACGATCCACATTCCCTTGCGCGATGTGGCAGATGCGCTCAGCGAGGCGCTGATCGTCGAGACCGGCCGCGTCGTTGCCGAGGATCTCCGACGGCGCTTCGGCCTCCCCTCCCCGCGCCTTGCGGTCGCCGGACTCAACCCGCACGCGGGCGAAGGCGGCACGATCGGGAGAGAGGAGCAGACCATCATCCTGCCGGCGATCGAAGCGCTCCGGGCCGGTGGGATAAGCGTCAGCGGCCCTCTCTCGGCCGACGCCATGTTCCATCCCTCAGCGCGTGTGAGCTACGACGCCGCGCTCTGCATGTACCACGACCAGGCGCTGATTCCGGCCAAGACCATCGCCTTCGCGGAGACGGTCAACGTGACGCTCGGCCTGGCCTTCGTTCGCACGTCGCCGGATCACGGCACGGCGTTCGATCTCGCCGGCAGCGGCCGCGCCGATCCTTCAAGCCTCGCCGCAGCGCTGCGGCTGGCGGCGGCACTGGTGGCGCACGAACGCGCGGCATGAGCGCTGTCGATGACCTTCCGCCGCTCCGCGACGTCATTGCTCGTCACGGCCTGGGCGCGATCAAGGCGCTCGGCCAGAACTTCCTGCTCGACCTCAACCTCACGTCCCGGATCGCCCGGGCCGCGGGTCCCCTCCAGGACGCCACGGTCGTTGAGGTCGGCCCCGGACCGGGCGGTCTCACGCGTGCCCTCCTTGCGGCCGGGTCAGCCCGCGTGGTCGCGATCGAGCGCGACGCGCGTTGTCTGCCTGCCCTCGCCGAAATCGCCGAGCGCTATCCGGGCCGGCTGGAGGTCGTCCATGACGACGCGCTGAAACTCGACATCGCCCGCCTCGTCACCGGTCCTGCCAAGATCGTTGCCAACTTACCCTACAACGTGGCCACGCCGCTCCTGGTGGGCTGGCTCCAGGCGGAGCCCTGGCGGCCGTGGTACCTGTCGATGACGCTGATGTTCCAGCGCGAAGTGGCCGAACGGATCGTTGCTCTTCCTGGTTCGAAAGCCTATGGCCGCCTCGGCGTTCTCGCTGGCTGGCGGAGCGAGGCTCGCATTCTGTTCAACATTCCGCCTGCCGCGTTCACGCCGCCACCCAAGGTCATGTCGTCGGTGGTGCACCTCGTGCCACGCACAGAACCGCTGCAAGCCAGTACGGCGCTTCTTGAGCGGGTCACGGCTGCGGCGTTCGGCCAGCGACGCAAGATGCTTCGTCAGAGCCTGAGGTCGCTCGGCGTCGATCCGTTGCCATTGTTGGCCGAAGCCGGAATCGACCCGACCCAGCGCGCCGAGGAGATCGGCGTCGCAGGCTTCGTTGCTCTCGCCAACGCGCTGGCGAGAGCATGAGCTTCACTCCGAAAGCAGGCGCGCAACGTGTTCGACCAGAGCCGGCTGACGCACCCGCTTCTGACGCTCGGCGGCGAGGATCATGCGCGCCGCGCCGAGCGAGCGCTGGAGATCGTCATTGACGATGACGTACTCATATTCGTCCCAGTGCCCGATCTCGGTACGGGCGTTGGCAAGGCGGCGTCCGATCACGTCAGCGCCGTCTTCGGCGCGGCGTTCGAGGCGGGCGCGAAGCTCGGCCATCGACGGCGGCAGGACAAAGATGCGGACGATGTCGTCCGGCATCGCGTCAGCGATCTGTCGCGTTCCCTGCCAGTCGATATCGAAGAGCACGTCACGGCCCGACGCGAGCGCCGCCTCGACCGGACCGCGCGGCGTTCCGTAGAGGTTGCCATGAACCTCTGCCCACTCGAGCAGCTCGCCACGCTCGCGCATCGCTACGAAGTCCGCCGAGTTGACGAAGCGGTAGTGGACGCCATCGACCTCGCTTGGACGGCGCTGCCGGGTCGTCACCGAAATCGACAGTGAGAGATCGCGGTCTTCCTGGAGGAGAAGGCGGCTCAGCGTGGACTTGCCCGCGCCGGACGGCGAGGAGAGGATCAACATGAGGCCACGGCGGACGACTTCGATGGCCATCGCAGCTACTCTAGATTTTGAATCTGCTCGCGCAGTTGATCGACGACCGCCTTCATGTCGAGTCCAACTGCGGTCAGGCTCCGATCATTGGCCTTCGAGCAGAGTGTGTTCACTTCGCGGTTGAACTCCTGCGCGATAAAATCGAGCCGCCGCCCGATGGCGCCTCCGCTGGCGAGCAGTTCGCGAGCCGCAACCACATGGGCATCGAGCCGATCGAGCTCTTCACGAATGTCGGCCTTGGTAGCGAGGAGCACCGCCTCCTGATGCAGCCGATCGGGGTCGAGCGCCGGAACGGCATCGAGGAGGGTCGCCACCTGCTCCGCGAGGCGCAGACGGATCGCCTCCGGCCGTCGGGCCGGAGTGTCTTCCGCCTTGCGCGTCAGGGCGGCAATCTCGTCGAGGCGAGCCTGAAGCAGCCCGCCGATCGCACTGCCTTCCTGACGCCGCGTCTGGGCTAGCGCATCGAGAGCGGCATCGAGGCCAGACAGGACCTCGCGGTCGAGCGTCGCCCGGGCTTCCTCATCCTCCTGGGCGTCTTCAACACTGACGACGCCGCGAATCGAGAGAATGCCGTCAAGGGTTGGCGGCTGGGCATCGATGCGGGCGCCGATGCGAGCCATCGCCTCGATCACCTGGGACAGCACGGCATCGTCGATGACGATGCGCTGCGAAGCGGAGCGGTCTTCGACCGACAGCTGAGCCTGTACGTTCCCGCGAGAGAGTCGACCGGCAATTCGCTCCCGTATCATCGGCTCCAGTCGCTCGAAGCCGCCCGGAACCCGGAGGCGGACGTCGAGCCCCTTGCCGTTGACGCTTCTCAGCTCCCACGCCCAGCGGCGGAGCGAACCACCGTCGACGCGGGCAAAGCCAGTCATGCTCTCGAGCGCCATGCGCAGGCCGCCCCCCGAAGTCACCAAGTCTCGCGAACTCCACGCCCCGTCGGAACGGGCCGACATCACGCGAATCCGACGTGACCTTACTGGGCGGGCTCCTGGAGCGCCATCGGTTCGTCCGAACCGGCTTCCGGGGCCGCCGCCGCGTCGGGCGCCGGCGCTGCTCCCCCCGCCTCGATCTGCCGCCAACGCTCGACGTTGCGCAGGTGATCTTCGTAGGTTTCGGCGAAGGCATGCCCTCCCGTCCCGTCGGCGACGAAGAAGAGATCGCGCGTACGGGAAGGATTGGCCACCGCTTCAAGCGCCGCCTTTCCCGGGTTGGCGATCGGGCCCGGCGGCAGGCCGTCGATCGTATAGGTGTTGTAGGGCGTCGGCGTATCGCGATCCGTGGCAGTGATCACGTAGCCGTCCGGTTTGCCCTTGCCGGCGTAGATCCCGTAGATGATCGTCGGATCGGACTGGAGCCTCATGTTGAGACGGAGGCGGTTGACGAACACAGCGGCCACCCGGGTCCGTTCATCGGCGAGCGAGGTTTCCTTCTCCACGATCGACGCGAGCGTAGCGAGCTCGTCGATGTTGTTCAGCGGCAAGTCCGGCGTGCGACGTGCCCAGATGTCGGTTACGACCCGGTCGCGCTCCCGCATCATGCGGTTGAGCACGTTGACGCGCGTGTCACCGCGGCTGAAGGCATACGTGTCGGGGAGAATGGCTCCTTCGGGTGGTACCGGCGGCGCGGGGCCTACGAGGGCGCTCGCCGATTCGCGGCATCGCACCTCCTGATCGGGCGTGAGACCAGGGATGTCCACGCCGCCGGAGTAGGTATCGGCGACGAGGCACGTGACAACCTGCTCGCTCGTCAGGCCCTCGGGGATCGTGATGCGGTACGCGACGGTCTTTCCCTCGGTCAGAAGATCCATGACGTCCCGCATCGAGGCATGCGCGGGAATCGAATACTCGCCCGCCTTGAGACTGTTCCCCGAACGGCTCAGCCACACCCCCGCCACGAATAGCCACTTCGACGATACGACGCCCTCACGCTGCAGGCGGTCGGCGATATCCCGAACGCCGGCACCCTTGTCGATGGTCACCGTTCGCGGCTGGTCCAGGCTACCGGGCTTGTCGAACTGGGTCTTCCCGAAGAACAGCCCGCCGCCGATCACGACGGCTGCAACGACGACGATCGTGAGCACGAAATTGAGAAAGACAACGAGGGGATGTCGGACCGCCTGGGAGCGCTTCGGCGGTGCCGGTACGCTCTCGGGCTGAAGCGCCTCGGTGGGGCTCTTGGGTGCGACGCGACTCGCTGCGACCAGTCTCGCCGAGAGCACATCGGCGTCGCTGCGATACTCGTCACGTCTCGTGTCGTTCATGTCGCGCGTCTCGCCGATCTTCCGCTGGTGTCAGGGAATGGTCGGCGAGACTGTAACACCGAATGTGGCGGGAGAAGGATATGGAATCAGTTCAATTGTGCCGGCGGAAAACGAGCGACGCGTTGGTGCCGCCAAATCCGAACGAGTTCGACAGCACGACGTCGATCGTCCTCTCCTTCGGGTGGTGCGGCACGAGGTCGAGCGCGGTATCCACCGACGGATTGTCGAGATTGATGGTGGCCGGGGCCACGTTGTCGCGCATCGCCAGAAGCGAGAAGATCGCCTCGACTGCACCCGCAGCGCCGAGAAGATGACCGGTGGCGGACTTCGTCGACGACATCGACACCTTGCCCGCGGCGTTGCCGAGCAACCGCTCGACCGCCTTGAGCTCGATCTCGTCGCCGAGCTGCGTCGACGTGCCGTGCGCGTTGATGTAGTCGATCTCGTCCGCCGTTATGCCAGCCCGCTTCATGGCCATTCGCATGCAGCGTTCCGCACCGTCGCCGTCCTCGGCCGGCGAGGTGATGTGGTAGGCATCGCCGGAAAGGCCGTAGCCTACGAGTTCGCCGTAGATCCTGGCACCCCGCGCCAGGGCATGGTCGAGCGCCTCCAGGACGACGACACCGGCGCCCTCTCCGATGACAAATCCGTCGCGGTCACGATCATAGGGTCGGGAGGCCATCGTTGGACGATCATTGTACCCGGTCGACAACGCGCGACAGGCGGCGAAGCCCGCAATCGAAAGCCGGTTCACGGGCGACTCGGTGCCGCCCGCAACCATGACGTCGGCGTCGCCGAGCGCAATCAGTCGGCCCGCATCGCCGATCGCGTGGGCGCCCGTCGAGCACGCCGTCACCACCGAGTGATTGGGGCCCTTGAGGCCGTGGCGGATCGACACCTGACCGGATGCGAGATTGATCAGGCGGCCAGGAATGAAGAAGGGGCTGATGCGTCGCGGCCCACGCTCAAGGAGCGTGACCGACGCATCGTAAATCCCTCCTATGCCGCCGATTCCCGAGCCGATCAGAACGCCGGTAGCGCACTGGTCATCGTAGGTGGTGGGAGCCCAGCCGGCATCCTCGAGCGCCTGATCCGCCGCCGCCATCGCATAAACGATGAAGTCGTCGACCTTGCGCTGTTCCTTGGGCTCCATCCACTCGTCGGGATCGAAGAGGCCATCGGCCTTCGTCCCGCCGCGCGGCACGCGGCAGGCGATCTGGCTGGCGAGATCGTCGACCGGGAAGTCGACGATCCGCACCCCGCCGCTCTTCTCGGCAAGCAGGTTGCGCCAGCTGACGTCAACGCCACAGCCAAGCGGCGAGACCATGCCGAGGCCGGTGACAACCACACGTCTCATCGCGCGCCGCCGTCTAGAGTCGCTACTGGCAGGGATGACCGCTTCAACGCACGGAAGGGCCGGTTAAGCGGCGTTCTTCTCGAGAAACTTGACGGCGTCACCGACCGTCAGAATGGTCTCCGCCGCATCGTCCGGAATCTCGACCCCGAACTCTTCCTCGAACGCCATCACCAGCTCGACGGTGTCGAGACTGTCCGCCCCGAGGTCGTCGATGAAGCTCGCATTGTCCTGCACCTTTTCGGCGTCGACGCCGAGGTGCTCAATGACGATCTTCTTAACCCGATCTCCGATATCGCTCATTTTGTAGAACCTCAACTTGCCTGAACTTGACCACCCCGGAAGGACCGTCCCTCCCACGAGCGGTCGGTCTTGGCCTGTGCGCGGGAACGGGGAAAGTCGCCCAAAACTCTTGGTGCTGTACCACCGAAACGCCAGCCGGCAAAGAAACCCACAGTGCCGCCGGACATCGGCATCCGGTGGCTCGTAACACACTTCGTGGGGCTTGACCAGCGGCCCGCAGACCCTGTGGGAAGCGGCCTTCGGTGCGCGCTCACCGACACGATTTCCTTCGCTATATCATCGCCATACCACCATTAACATGAATCGTCTGTCCGGTCGTGTAGGCCGCCTCGTCGCTCGCGAGATAAACGGCAGCGGCAGCGATCTCGACGACTGTCCCCAGGCGTTTTGCCGGGACACGGGCGAGAATCGCCTCCTTCTGCTTCTCGTTCAGGGCGTCGGTCATCGCCGATCCGACAAAACCGGGCGCGATACAGTTGGCGGTGACCCCGCGGCTGGCGACTTCCTGCGCCATCGCCTTGGTCATGCCGATCAGGCCGGCCTTGGAAGCCGCGTAGTTGCCCTGGCCGGCATTGCCGGTCACTCCGACCACCGAAGAGATCGAGATGATGCGGCCGTGCCGGCGCCGCATCATTCCCATCAGGACTGAGCGCGAGAGCTTGAACGCGGCCGTAAGGTTCACCGCGATCACCCGGTTCCAGTCATCATCGGTGAGGCGGACGAAAAGCGTATCGCGGGTAAGGCCGGCGTTGTTGACGAGAATGTCGAGGTCGCCGATCGCCTCCTCGACAGCCGGCACAAGCGCATCGACCGCTGCCGCGTCGGCAAGGTCACAAGGGAAGACTTGCGCGCGCTCACCCAGTTCGCCGGCAAGCGACTCGAGCGCCTCGCGACGGGTTCCCGACAACGCCACCGTGGCGCCCTGCCCGTGCAGCGCTCGTGCGATGCCGCCGCCGATCGATCCGCTCGCACCGGTGACCAAGGCCCTTCGGCCGCTCAGATCGAACATTCAGCACCTCGCTCCACGATCATGCCAGCTTCACGGCGGCCGAGGCGATGTCCTCGGGCGTTCCGGCGGTCATGGTCTCCACGCCTTCGGCGATGCGCTTGGCCAAACCAGAGAGCACCTTGCCGGCACCTACCTCGACGAACGTGTCGACCCCAGCTCCGGCGAGATAGCCGATCGACTCACGCCAGCGCACCATGCCTGTGACCTGTTGGATCAGATTGCGACGAATCGCCTCCGGATCGGTCTCGGGGCGGGCGGTCACGTTTGCCACCACGGCGGCCGCCGGCACATTGATCGTGACGCCGCTGAGCGCCTCAGCCATCACCTTGGCCGCCGGCGCCATCAGCGCACAATGGAAGGGCGCGCTCACGGGCAGCAGCACAGCGCGCCGGGCGCCGCGTTCCTTGGCGAGCTCGACGGCGCGCTCCACCGCTGCCTTGCCGCCCGAGACCACGACTTGTCCAGCACCGTTATCGTTCGCGGTCTCGCAGACCTCGCCCTCCGCAGCGTCCGCCGCGATCGCCCTGGCGGCGTCGAGGTCGAGCCCGAGCAGGGCCGCCATGGCCCCCTGTCCGACCGGCACGGCCTCCTGCATCGCCCGTCCGCGGATACGCAAAAGTCTCGCTGCATCGGAAAGGCTGAGGCTGCCCGCCGCGGCCAGCGCCGAGTATTCGCCGAGCGAATGGCCGGCAACGAAGGCGACGCGATCCATCCCGATTCCGTGCGCGCCGAGAGAGCGGACCGCCGCAAGGCTGACGGCCATCAACGCCGGCTGGGCATTCTCGGTGAGCGTCAGGGTCTCGATGGGCCCTTCAAAGATAATCGTGGAAAGTCTTTCGCCGAGCGCGGAATCGACCTCGTCGAAAACCGCACGCGCCTCGGGGAATGCCTCGGCGAGGTCGCGCCCCATCCCGACCGTCTGGCTACCCTGGCCGGGAAAAGTGAAAGCAATGGTCATCCGCCGCCCAGCCGCTCCAAAGCGCTAGAATCCGCGCCTTGTGACCGTGTCGGACCGCGGATGTCAAGACATGCACCCATCGGTCGGTCTGAGCAATCCGAGAATCTCTTTTCGCCGGCACGACTTCCTGCAACGCGGGGCGCAACGGACCCCGGTCGTCTCCGCGTGGCCGACAAGACGCGGGGAGCTCGCTGACAGTCCTCAGACCCGGTAGGGGCCTCGGCCGCCGCCCTGAAAAGGCAAAGGTCACAGTGAGGACAGGATTCTCAGGCCCTCTGCCCGGCGGATCACATCCTCATCGAGGCGCACTCATGATCACCCGCATGCTCGCGGCGGCCGCCGTGCTTCTTATGGTCCTCGGTTCCGCTCACGCGGTGGCGGCGACACCGGGCGTTGCCAAGAGTGCCGTCAACCTCCGCACAGGTCCCGGGGCCAAATACGCCCGCATCACCACGATTCCGGCTGGCGCGCGGGTGAGCATCCTGCGGTGCGGCCGCTGGTGCGAGGTGGTGTATGCCGGCCGCCGCGGCTGGGCGTCGGCGCCCTATATCGCGCGAGGCGCTGTGCCGCGAGGCTATGTCCTCCTGCCGGATCGCTCGATGTGCCATGGCGCGGCAGCGTATGAGCTGCCCTTCTGCGAGTGGCCGATCGAGCGCTCGGTCCGGGAGTTCAACCGGAGCACGTGGGACTACAACCACCGACAGAGCTTCGACCGGGGCCATGGCGGGCGCCGCAAGTAGGCGCGTCCATCGTATTGCAAATGCCCTGACCTCTCGCATATAAGACCCGCGTCCGATACGGACCCCGGCCGGGGGCTGAACGGAAGACGCGGGCTTGTGCCGCGAGGATCCGAAGGGATCCGGCTTCCGGTGTTCCCGCTCTCGAAGGACTTTTGCGACGCCTTTCCAGGGCTTCGCGGAGGCTTGGCGCCGGCGAAAACAGGAAAGGCAAGTGATGGCGTTATACGAACACATCTTTCTGGCGCGACAGGACGTGTCGAGCCAGCAGGTCGAGGCGCTGGTCGAGCAGTTCAAGGCTGTGATCGAGCAGGGTGGCGGTCAGGTCACCAAGATCGAGCCCTGGGGCCTGAAGTCCCTCACCTATCGCATCCGAAAGAACCGCAAGGCGCACTTCACTCTCATGAACATCGACGCGCCGTCGGCCGCAGTGGCGGAGATGGAGCGTCAGCAGAGCATCCATGAGGATGTGCTGCGCCGCCTCACCGTCAAGGTCGAGGAGTTGGAGGAAGGCCCTTCGGCCATGCTCCAGAAGCGCGACCGCGACGACCGTCGCGACGACCGGCCCGGCGGACGCTTTGGCGACCGTCCCCGTCGCGACGACCGTCCGCGCCGTGATGATCGTCCCCGCCGCGACGATGACGGCGATGTTGGCGAGGGAGGAGACGAATAATGGTCGACATCAATCAGCTCCCCACGCGCCGCCCCTTCTTCCGCCGGCGCAAGACATGCCCGTTCTCGGGCGCCAACGCGCCGAAGATCGACTATAAGGACGTGCGTCTGCTGCAGCGCTACATCTCCGAGCGGGGCAAGATCGTCCCGTCCCGGATCACGGCGGTATCGGCGCCCAAGCAGCGTGAACTGGCCCGCGCCATCAAGCGTGCCCGGTTCCTTGGCCTCCTGCCCTACGTGATCAAGTAGGTTTCGAAACCAGCGGGGAGCGGCTCTGCCGCTCCTTCGCAGCAAGTCTCACGGGTTGGGGCACGGCCGGGTGAATTCCCCGCGACCTGCCCCTAACCGCTGAAAGGCGGGACAGCGACGATGCTTCAGACAGTGCTCGTGGGGCTTGTGGCCGGCTTGGCAGCCGCGCTCCTGTTCGTATCGCCGCTCGGCGGCACCCTGCTTGCGCTCCCCCTCTTCGTCCTCTCCGCGCTTCCGATCGCCATAGCGGGTCTGGCATGGAGCAGCCTTGCCGGCGCGATTGCCGCCGCCACCGCTGCGGTCGTTGTCGCGGCTGCGATCACGCCGTCCGCCGGCGCCATTCACCTGTCCTTGTTCGGGGCGCCGATGGCATGGGCCTGCCGGCTGGTCTGGCTCTCCCGAGACAACGGGCCGAGCGGCGCGAGCGAATGGTTCCCGATCGGGCGAATTCTGTTTCAGGCGACCGCGATCATCGCCGTCGGGGTCGTGGTAGTCGGTTTCATCGTCGGGTACGACCCCGAAACGCTGGCCGCAGAAGTCACGACCGCCCTCGTCGACTGGCTGGCCCAGGCACCCGACGCGTCTGCACCACCGAGCGCCGCCGACCTCGCGCCGTTCGTCCGGCTCAATGTCGCGGCGATGCCCTTCACCGTGGCGGCGATGGTGGTCATCATCTTCGTCTTCGACCTCTGGCTGGCAGCGCGTATCGCCGAGGCCTCTGGCCGGCTGTCGCGGCCCCGTGACCGCCTTTGGACGGCGGTGCTTCCCAAGGAGTCCGTGGCCATCTTTGCCGCCACTGCGGTCGCGGCGTTCGTTCCGGGTGTCGTTGGCTACGCTGCGGGGGCTGTTGCAGGAGCCTTCGGCGGCGCGTTGGCCCTGATCGGGCTCGCCTTTATCCACGCCACCACGCTGCAAAGCACGGTCCGCATCCTGCTGCTTGTGGCGGTCTACGTCGTCCTTGTGTTCTTCGGCGGCCTGCCGCTGATCCTGCTCGCGCTTCTCGGCATCGCCGAGACCTTCTTTCACGTCCGCGCCCGGAGACTGCGCGGCGCGCCTCCCACAACATGAACCAGTAAAGGAGACTCCCAATGCAAGTCATTCTGCTTGAACGTGTTTCAAACCTCGGACAAATGGGCGATGTGGTCCGCGTCCGCGACGGATACGCTCGCAACTTCCTCCTCCCTCAGGGCAAGGCGCTCCGCGCAACGAAGGAGAACGCGAAGCGTTTCGAGGCCGAGCGCGCGCAGCTGGAGGCGCGCAATCTCGAACGCAAGGGCGAGGCCGCCGCTGTCGCGGCAAAGCTCGACGGGCAGTCGTTCGTCGTGGTGCGCCAGGCCGGCGAGACCGGTCAGCTCTACGGCTCCGTCTCTGCCCGAGACCTTGCGGATGTTCTGACCGCCGGCGGCTTCACCGTCACGCGCGCCCAGGTTGTCCTCAACCAGCCGATCAAGACGATCGGTCTGCATGCCGTTGCGATCGCCCTTCACCCCGAGGTCGAATCGACGGTCACCGTGAACGTCGCGCGGAGCGAGGACGAGGCCGAACGCCAGGCGCGCGGTGAAGACCTCAGCCTGCGCAACGAAGAGGTTGAGGACGAGGACGAGACGGAAGGCGAAGACCAGCCTTCGGAGGAGCCTTCCTCCGAGGAAGAAGCCGACAAAGCGGCCGACTGAGGTCGGCGGTCTTGTCGTGACCTGCACAGGGGCGGTTGAGACGGGCGCAAAGGTGGTAGTAGAGTTCGCTCGCCGGCCGTCCCTGCCTGGGCTGGGTGGGTTCGCCGGCTCATGAACTGAGCCGACCGGGGCACGTAATGAATACGCTTCTCCACGCCTTCCTCAAGCGGACAATCCGCAAGGGGTCGATTGAGGTCATCGATTCGGCAGGCAAGTCGCACAGCTACGGCGACGGCACGCTGACGCCGGTTCGCGTGCGCTTCAACCGGCCCACCGCCGAACGCAACGTGATCCTCTACCCGGGCCTCAAACTCGGCGAGGAGTTCATGAATGGCGGCCTCGATTTCGAGGTCGGGTCGATCTACGACTTCATGGAGACGATCTTCATCAATACCGAGGGCCGGGACCCCACGGCCCTGATGCGGGTGGGGGCGAAGCTCCGCTTCGCCACGCGCCGTCTTCGGCAGGTCAACACCGCCCGGCGCTCCAAACGCAACGTCGCCCATCACTATGACCTCGACGGCGGCCTCTACGACCTCTTTCTGGACAGCGACAAGCAATACTCCTGCGCCTACTTCGAGGATGACCAGCCGGACCTCGAGGCGGCGCAGCTTGCCAAGAAGCGCCACCTTGCCGCCAAGCTCGCCCTCCAGCCCGGAATGAAGGTGCTGGATATCGGGTCCGGGTGGGGCGGCCTCGGCCTCTATCTCGCCGATCGCTGCGGCGTCGATGTCACCGGCGTCACCCTCTCCGAAGAGCAGCATGCCGTCTCTAACCGACGGGCGCTGGACCGCGGGCTGGCCGACCGCGCCCGTTTCCTCCTCCAGGACTATCGCAAGGTCAAAGGGCCTTTCGACGCGATCGTCTCGGTGGGCATGTTCGAGCACGTCGGCGTCAATCACTATCGCCGCTTCTTCGAGGTCTGCCGCGAGCTGCTCGCTCCGGACGGCGTCGCCGTCCTCCACTCGATCGGCCGGTTCGACGGCCCCGGCGACACCAACGTCTGGATCCAGAAATACATCTTCCCGGGCGGCTATATCCCCGCCGTGTCGGAGGTGGTCCCGGCGATCGAGAAGGCCGGCCTCAAGATCACCGACATGGAGATCCTGCGTCTGCACTACGCACGGACGCTGCGTGAGTGGCGGCATCGTTTCCTCGCCGCGCGGGAGCAGGTGAAGGCGATCTACGACGAGCGCTTCTGCAGGATGTGGGAGTACTACCTCGTCGGTTCCGAGATCTCGTTCCGCTACTGGGACCTCATGAACTTCCAGATCCAGTTCACCCGCCACCAGCACGCCCTGCCGATCACTCGCGACTACATGTTCGAGGCCGAAAGAGCCTTGAGGATCAAGGATCAGCGGATCGAGGCACGGACATCGCTCAAGGTCGCAGGCGAGTAGGCGGCGAATCGCCCGAACCCGTCCGAGTCGCGCAAGCACCAAGCGGATTATCTTTCGTCGCCTGTGGACCAACGGGGATTCGGTGAGACTTCCCTCTGATATCCGCCGTCGCCCTTTCCCGCCAGGCCTGTGACACTAACAATCTTGCCGGACCGACGGTCGCCGAGTCGGCTGTTCGAGGGGCAGTGCAGCGGCGCCACGCGTGCGCCAATGTCTCCGTTGTATGGTCGAAGTCCGTGTGCGACGGTCACGTTCCGTTCGCACGGATCGAGGCGATTCGCATCGGGAGTAAGGAGAGCGAACGAGAATGGCAGTTGCGGCGCGCGCCATCACCGACCGTGAGCAGACCTACCGCTCTGCCCCCCAGAACATCGAGGCGGAGCAGGCGCTGCTGGGCGCGATCCTCGTCAACAACGAGGCGTTCTACCGCGTCTCCGATTTCCTCGAGCCGACCCACTTCTTCGAGGCGGTTCACCGCCGTATCTACCAGGTGGCGGGAGAACTGATCCGCGCCAACAAGATCGCGAACCCGGTCACGATCAAGACGTTCCTGCCGGCCGATCTTGCCATCGGCGACATCACGCTCAACCAGTACCTCGCGCGCCTCGCGGCCGAGGCGACGACGATCATCAACGCCGAGGACTACGGTCGCACGGTGTACGAGCTCGCGCTGCGCCGGGCGCTGATCGGCATTGGCGAGGACATGGTCAACGTGGCCTATGACGCGCCGGTCGAGATGTCGCCGCGCGAACAGGTCGAGGAGGCCGAACGGCGGCTCTATGAGGTCGCCGAGAAAGGCCAGGCCGGCAGCGGCTTCCAGTCCTTCGACACCGCCCTCCTGACCGCCATCGACATGGCGAGCGCCGCCTACAAGCGCGACGGACACCTTTCCGGCATCGCCAGCGGCCTTTCCGATCTCGACCGGCTGATGGGCGGTCTCCAGCCCTCGGACCTGATCATCATCGCCGGCCGCCCCGGCATGGGGAAGACGTCGCTCGTCACCAACATCGCCTTCAATGTCGCCCGGGCCTGGCGCGGCGAGATCCAGCCCGACGGCACCAACAAGACCGTGAACGGCGGCATCGTCGGCTTCTTCTCGCTCGAAATGTCGGCCGAGCAGCTCGC
>JAGRKZ010000173.1 GCA_020442065.1 Bauldia sp. | reverse complement strand
CGCCGGTCACGTTCTCGATGCCGGCAATCGAGGAGAACCCGGTCGCGCTCGGCGACGACAGGTCGACCGTCACCGCCTCGGTGGTGGCGGCATAGGAGAGCGTGTCGCCGCCCGTGCTCTCGCCCAGCCCATCGAGCGTGAACAGCTCGATCCCGGTCGGCGACATCCCCTCGACCGTGGAGATGACGCCGCCGGTCACGGTCACGTCGATGACGTCGTCGTTCGTCGTCCCGGTGATCGCCAGCGTGTCGCCGGTAACGTGCGCGCCGCCGTCGATGGAGTCGGTGCCGTCGCCGATCGTGTAGTTGATCGTGTCGTCGCCGGCACCGGCTGCGATCGTGTCGTCACCGGACCCACCGGTGATGACGTCGTTCTCGCTTGAGCCGGTGATGCTGAGAGAGGCGCTCTGCGACGAGCCGTCGATCGTGACGACGTTGGTGCTCGAATCCCAGTTCTGGAACGTCGCCGTCGTCAGGTCGACGGCAGGACTGTCGGAAACGATCGTGATGACCGGCGGGTCGTTGCCGTCGAAGACTGGGTTCGGAGGCAGGTTCTCGTTTGTGAAATCGGCCACGCTACACGCCTCGACTCATGTCGACTGGCGTCACGGACACCGAGTCGCGAACAGTTGGACTATTGCGGCGCCGCAGGGGGCGCCGGCTCGGGAGCCTGCTTCACGGTCTGGTCAACGGTCGCCTGGGCCGAGAATCCGGTCGCCTTGTTGCCGGCCTTGCCCATCACCAGCGACCCGTTGCCGCCGCGCGCAACGTCGTTGAGGCGAACGGAGGTGACGTTGAAGCGGACCGATCCGAGACGTCCGATCTCGATGGCCTGGTTGACGCGAAGCTGAACGGACCGCGAGTCGACCCGGTTGCGCACGCTGCAGACGCCGCCGGTGCAGACGATGCGGGTGCAGCCGCTGTCGCCGGCCTTCTTGGATTCGCACAGCGAGTCGTGGGTGACGAAGGCTGCCCCGCCCCGCACGCCAAGCGTCGCCACCGGCGTGTTGATCGTGGCGCCTGCCGTATGGCTGATTTCGCCGCCGACGAAGCGGAGCGCGCCCTTGGTCAGCCGCGCTGCGAACCTGCCGTTGCCGGCGGCATTCGGGTTGTAGACGAAGTCATCGATGACGAGGTCGCTGGCCGGGCCGACGGTCATGGTCGACTTGTCGTTGAACATGAGCTGCACGGAGCCGGTATTGGTGGTCTGGATACGCTCGCGCGCGACGATGGCGGTGCCGACCTGGAGGGTCCGCTTGCTGCCGCCCGGCGGCGTGCCGGTCGAGGCTGGCTTGACGGCCGCCGCAGTGCCCACGGTGTCGCTCCACGCCGCCGCGGGCGCCATCATGAAGGCCGCCGCCGCGAGGGCCGCCGACACGATCAGCGAAGCAAGGGGTCTGGCCATGACTACGCGCTCCTAGAACCTGCCCTGCGGGCCGATGACGACCTTGAAGTTGTCGTAGTCGTCGCGATCAAGATTGGCTTCGTTGCGGTTGTACTCGATCCCCAGGCCGAGGGCGATACTGTTCCTGAGGGGCACTTCCAGATTAGCGCCGATGCCCCAGAACGTCTCCTCGCGGATGGTTTCGAAGCCGGCGAAGGTCTCGGGCGGCGCGATACCTTTGAAATCAGTCTTCGACACTGTCGCGAACGGTGAAAACACCCAGCCCTCCTTGCCAAGCGCGTCGAAGGCAATCTGGAAGGCAAGATTGGCAAAATATTGATCGTAGCTCTCGTAATTGGTGATCGCGTCGTTGTTGCTGTATCCGGCGCGGGCGAGAAAGCCGAGATTGTCGGACAACGCGCCGCCGAAGTTGACGGCATAGGTGTAGAGCTGCCCGGTCTGGTTCGACGCTTCGGTGTAGTCGGCGGTGTCGTAGAAGTCGCGCTGCTTGTACTCGAACTGCGGTTCGACAAACCAGTCCGGCGCGAAGATCCAGCGGGCGGTTGCGCCGCCGCCATAGGCAGCCTGGTAGGGCGCATCGCCAAGCAGGATGCCCTGGACGAGACCATAGGGACGGACCGACAACGCCCCGTCGTCCGTGGACAACCGCGGGCCGATCACCACCTCGGCAAAGCCGAGGTCGAGGCGGTCGACCTTGAACTGGTCGGCGTAGTAGCCCGACAGTGTCCCTTCCACCGACACGTTCCGGCTGACGAAGGCGTCGAGCCCCAGGGTGCCGAGAGCGAAGGCGTTCCAGTCCGCCTCAGGCTTCTCGAAGGGGAACGGCTCATTGAGGCCGAGCTGTATCGAGCCGATATTGGCGTTGGTCTGGTAGCGCATGCCGACCTGGCCGAAGCCGCTCCAGGGCGAGCCGCGGGCACCGCGTTCGGCGTCCCCGGTAAGGTCGGAGATCTGGGCAATCTGCTCGGCCGAAAGGCCGGGAAGCGCGCGCGCGTCGCTGAGGTAGCCCGAGGCGACGGCATAGGACTTGATCGCAAGGTAATAGCGCGCCGCCTCGAGCTGGAGGGCAGCGTTGGTGGGATCGTAGAAGATCAGCCGCTCCACGGCGCCGATCGCGGCATCATAGTCTTTGAGCTCGACCGCAATCTCGATCATCCGCCGGTTGAGGGCGCGATCCGACGGATCGATCAGCAGCTGCTGGTAGATGGAGCTGAGCTCGGCCCGCAACGCAGCCGGGTCCGCCGCCTGCGCAAGCGCCGGGGCGAACAGAAGCAGGACCAGCCCGCGGCATAACAAGCGCGACAAGGGCATTCACACGTCCTTGAGTTCCACCGCGGATAGACGCTGTTGAGCCGGCAGGATACCCAAAGACCGGGCCAGTAACCAGCCGTCAACGGACCTTAATCAAAACTTGCATGCATGCAACAGGCCACTTTGGCGGTCAGGCGCAGAAACCCTGGTCGACCGTCAATTTTGTCACGGTGTTCCCGTCGGGATCGGCGTACTGCATCTCGAAAACCACGCCGCTGGCGTTGAGATTGCTGAGCTCGACGGATTCCCTGTCGCAGAACAGCGAGCGGGCCGTGCGCGCAACATAGGCATCGAATGCCTTCGTTTCGCTCTCCGGCATTGTCCGCCCGACGGCGTAGCCCAGCCGCAGCGTCGCCCCGTCGACCTCGACGCTGGTCAAGGTCATGTCGGGACCGGCCGGACGCGGCAGGCTGTCCTCGAGCCTGGCGGCGAGACTGGACAGACGGGCAAGCACCTCGGGCGTCGGCCCGGCGGCCGCCACCGCCGGTTCGGGCCCCGTGTCACCGGCTCCGGCTTCCGCCGGGGCCGCCTCGGGGGAGGCGACCGCAGGAGACGCCGCGGGCACCGGCGCCTCGCCAGGGGCATCGGCGGGCGGCTTGATCGCCGCAACCAGCGAGGCAAGCGCCGTCGCGATCCGATCCCGCGACGTCGCCATGGCGCCGATGCCGACGGCGATGCCGAGGAGGAACGCCATGGTCAGGGCCGCCAGGCCGAAACCGCGCCGGACGGTGACCGGAGGATCCGGCGCGCGGGCGGGCACGCCCTCGAGATAGGCCGTCGCCGCAAGATCGGGAGCCGTGGCGTAGAGGTCGGGCTCGTGGCGCGGTGGGGCGACCGCGACCGGCCGGCGCTTCTGCCGGCGGTTCGAGATCAACGCGCCGAGCATCAACAGAAGGAGGATGGCTCCGACGGTGCCGGCGACGGCCGCAAGCACCGGGCTGTCCCGGACGAAGGCTTCGAGTGTGGTCACAACAGGCAGATTCCGCGCACCCTGCCCCTACCCCGATTCCGATGCTAGTGCACGGAGGGACCAGCGGCCAAGCCCCTGTTTGCGGGAGGCTCCTACCGGCACCGGCTGGTGATGACGCCGGATTCGAGGAGTTCGTTGAGGAGCGCCATCGTTGCCGAGCCGGGGCCCGAGAACGGGTCGAGCACGGGCTTTTCGGAGTACTTCAGGAGCATCGCGCGATTGGCCTTGCCGATTTCGGCCCGGCCCATCGTCCAGTCGCTGAATCTCCGCGCCGCGATCTCCTCGAACAGGAGGATGCGAACCCCGCTGTGGCGCTCGTCGCGGACGATGGTGTTGAAAAGGTCGCACACGCCATCGCGCCCACCCTCCAGCACCTGGATGAAGACATCGCCCGCGTAGCAGAGCAGCCCGGTGATGCCGCGCGAAGGGTTGTTGCGGCGGCACTGCCCGAGGATCTCCTCGATGAGCGCCTCTCCGATCGAGGACGCGGCGCGGCTGGCATAGAGGCATCGAACCAGCATCACGGCCTCCGCTGCCCGACCGTGATCAGGGAGAGGAATTCCCGGCGAAGCGTCGCATCCTTGAGGAACGAGCCGCGCATCACGCTGTTGACCATCTTCGCCCCGTCATCCTTGACGCCCCGCCAGTGCATGCAGAAGTGATCCGCTTCCATGACCACCGCGAGGCCGTTGGGATTGACCATGTCGGTGAGCAGGTCCGCGACCTGGGAGATCGCCTCCTCCTGGATCTGCGGCCGGCTCATGATCCACTCGATCAGCCGCGAGTATTTCGACAGCCCAATGAGATTCGAGCGCTCGTGCGGCATCACCCCGACCCACATCTTGCCCATGATCGGGCAGAGGTGGTGGCTGCACGCGCTTCTGACCGTGATAGGGCCGACGATCATCAGCTCGTTCAGGCCCTCGGCGTTAGGGAATTCCGTGGTCGGGGGCGGGGCCACATAACGGCCGCGGAAGACCTCGGTGAGGTACATCTTGGCGACGCGGCGGGCGGTGTCCTGGGTGTTGTGGTCGTTGTCGACGTCGATGACGAGGCTTTCCAGAACCCCCTGCATCTTGGCCGTGACCTCGTCGAGCAGCGCCTCGAGGTCGCCCGGACGGAGCAGATCGGCGATGTTGTCGTTGGCATTGAACCGGCGTCCGGCGGCGCGCAGTTGCGCCCGCACGCGTGCCGAGACCGACTGCCCGGTCTCCTCCGCGGTCTTGGTGACATCGTTCATCGTGAAGGCAGTCTAGGCGAGGTGCTGGCCGCTATCCAGCGCGATCACTTCCCCGGTGACCGAGCGGCTGTCGACGAAGTAGCGGATCGTCCTGCCGAAGTCGGCAAGATCCGGGGCGCGGGCGAGCGGCAGGCCGGCGACTCGTTTGCCGTAGCGTTCGGCCGTGGTGTGGACGCTCGGCAGCACCGGCCCGGGCGCGATGGCATTGACCCGGATTCGCGGCGCATAGCCCTTGGCGAGGGCCAGCGTCGCGGCGTGGAGGCCCGACTTCGACACCTGGTAGGAGAGATAGTCGGGCGTTGGCCGGAAGACGCGCGGGTCGAGGAGATTGACGATGTTGCCCTCGTCGCCTCGCGCAAGCTGCGCCGCGAAGGCCTCGGCGAGGAAGACCGGCGCGGCGAGGTTCACCGCGAGCTGGCGCTGCCACCGGCCGTGATCGAGGGCGCCGGGCGAATCCTTCTCATAGGTCGCGGCATTGTTGACGAGCAGGGAAAGCGGGCCGAGCTTCGCGACGGCCTCGGCGACGATCGCCGCGGGGGCGGCCGGATCGGCCAGATCACCGCCGACCGTTGCGGCCGTTCCACCGGCGGCGCGGACCGCGGCGCAAAGATCGGCCGCCTCCTGCCCGGAGCGGCCATGGTGGATGGCCACGGCCCAGCCGTGGGCGGCGAGATCCTCGACGATGGCCCGCCCGACCCGGCGCGCGCCGCCGGTCACCAGCGCCGTCCGCCGCAACCCGACCCCGGTCATTCGGTCGATCCCTCTGCCGTCCTGTCAGGCGGACCATGCCCTTTGCGGTGCGAGCACGCCAGCCCTCGCCGCCGCCACCGCGTCACACCTGCTTTCGGCGGGCCCGCTGGTCGGCGAGCGTGAACCAGCCGACACCGGCAAGCACCAGGACAGTGCCGACGACATCGACCAGTGTCAGCGGCTCGTTGAGGATCAGCACGGCGAGCACGATGGTCATCACCGGCGAGAGCGTGCCGATGGTGGCATTGGCCTGCGCCGAGATGCGGTGAAGCGCCGCGTTGAGGAAGAAGGTGGGCAGGACCGTGGCCCCGATGGCGATCACCAGGCTCAGCATCAGCACCCGGTCGCTAACCGCCAGCGCGGAGACCGGGTGGGTGAGGAGGAACTGGGTGAGCGCGCCGATCGCGGCGCCGGTCATGGCGATGCAGGTGAAGAGCCGCGGGCCGATCACGGCGATCAGCGGCTTGGCGAGGAGCTGGTAGAGGGCGAAGGCGATCGCCGCGCCGAGAATCAACGTGGCCCCGAGGACCACGTCGCTGCCGCCCTCGCCGACCTTTTCGCTGAAGATCACCGCGAGGCCGCAATAGCTGACGAGGATCGCCGCCACCGCCCGCATCTGGATCTTCTGGCCGAAGAACATCGCCCCGAGCACCACCACGAACAGCGGGTAGGTGAAGAGGATCAGCCGCTCGAACTGGGCGGAGATGTACTGGAGGCCGGCAAAATCGGCGTAGGAGGCGAACCAGTAGCCGAGCACGCCGACCAGGAGCGCCTGGATCGCCGTCTTCCGCGGCGGCAGCGGGCGGCCGGTCCGCCTCCGGTCGCGGACCGAGAGCCAGCCGACCACGAGGTAGACCGGCAGGGCCAGCATCATCCGGAGCGCGAGGAGCGTTACCGCGTCCACCGGCGTGGCGGTGTCGGCATAGGCGAGCTTGATGACGATCGCCTTGGTCGAGAACAGAAGCGCGCCGACCAGGGCGAAGACGTAGCCCATCTCGACATACCCGGGCGGGGGCACGGCAGGGGCCGCGGCTGGGGGAGCGATGACCGGGGCGTCGGGTTCTGGAGAGTTGTCGAGGGGCATGACCGGTCGTCGCATGTCGAACGCCGTGCCCGTACGCGCGGTGCGCGGTGGATGATCGGAGCGGGCCGCTGTGCCCGACCATCATCAGCGTTCTCACGTATCACGGATGGGACGCGGGGCCACGAGAAAAGAGGGGCCCGGAGACCGGGCCCCAAGTTTTTCTCAGGGAGGAGAGAGATGGAGGCGGGGAGGCAACCTCCATCCTGGCGCGACCCTACGGCGCGGCGGCTGAAGCCGGCCTGAAGCGGGCGTTTATCGCGGGTTCAGGGCGGGCGGGAGTCTCGACCGCGCCCGCGGGCGCCTGCCACCGGGCATGGAGCTTTCCGGGAAACGCGGAGCCTACGGGACCCAAGAGCGTGGGACGAGGGCCGCTGGCCTAGACGCGCTCGAGCGGCAGAAAGGGCGGCTGCGGGTAGTCGACCGCGATGGCGTCTCCGGCTTTGACGACGCCCCCCGACCGGACGACGGTCATGATCCCCGCCTTCCGCGTCAGCGTGCCATCCTCGGCCTTGACCAGGATGGCGCCGAGCAGCCCCTCCCGGAAGCTCTCGATCTGCGCGCACGGGTTCCTGAGCCCAGTGACCTCCAGCCTGACATCCTGGCCGATGCGCAGAATCGCGCCGCGCGGCAGCGCGAGCAGGTCGATGCGGGCCGTGGTGATGTTCTCGCCCAGCTCGGCGGGGCCGACGACGAAGCCGAGATCGCGGAGCTCGGCGAAGAGCTCGGACTGGATCAAGTGAACCTGCCGGAGATTGGGCTGGGTGGGATCGACCCTCACCCGCGAGCGATGCTTCACCGCGACGCCCTGGTGGGCATCGCCGTCGACGCCGAGACCCTCGACGATGGTGATCTCGGGCACCGTGATCTTGGAGAAACGGTGCTCGGCGTCCTTCGCCACGGCGACGACCCGTCCTGCCATGCTCCGGAATCCCTCTGCTCGAGCCCGTCGAGCCGCTGCCAGTCAGCCTCTCGCCGCGCCGATGATCGCGGCGACGTCGCCGGTCGTGGTGTCGAGGCGGTCATATTCCGGGGGCCGCAGCGTGCCGCCCATGAAGACGTCGGGCCGGCGGAAGCGCATGCCGCTCGGCACCGGCGCGAGGGCGGCGAAGTGGATCTCCTTGATGCCGGTCATGGCGACGATCCGGGCGGCCGTGCGGGGCGTCATGCCGCCGCCGGAGAGGATGATGATGCGGTCGCCGGCCGCCTCGACCAGCGCCGCGACGGTATCGGCGCCTTCGAGCATGGTCGCCTCCTGACCGATCGTGAGCACGCGCTCGATGCCGAGATCGATCAACGTCTCGAGGGCGGCGAAGGGGTCGGGCGTCATGTCGAAGGCGCGGTGAAAGGTCACGGCGCACGGCCGGGCGCGGGCGACGAGCCGTCTGGTCAGTTCGACATCCACCGTGCCGTCCGGGTTGAGCATGCCGAAGACGATGCCGTCGGCTCCCTCCGCCTTGGCGGCGTCGATGTCGGCCTCCATCACCGCGATCTCCTCGGGCGCGTAGAGGAAGTCGCCGCCGCGCGGCCGGATGATGACGTGAAGGCCGATGCCCTCGACCTTGCGCGCCTCGCGGATCATGCCGAGGCTCGGGGTGGTGCCGCCCTCGATCAGGCTCGCGCAGAGCTCGACGCGGTGGGCGCCGGCGTCGCGCGCGGCGATCACCCCGGCGATCGAATCGACGCAGATCTCGAAGCGCAGTCCAGCCTTGCCGTTGTCGCTCATGCGGGTCCGTTTCCTTGTGTATCGACGCCGTCGATCCATGTGTCGGTGACGGCGAGGTCATCGTCGAGGAGCACGATGCTCGCCCGGTAGCCGGGGGCGATGCGGCCGAGCTCGGCGTCGAGGCCGAGGAAGGCGGCGGGCGCGCCGGAGGCCATGTGCAGCGCCGCTTCGAGCGGCAGGCCGAGCGCCTCGACCGTGTTGCGGACGGCGCTCGCCATGTCGAGGTCGGAGCCGGCCAGGGTCCCGTCGGCCGTGGTGAGCCGGCCCGCGGCGCGGGTGATGACGCGATCGCCGAGCATGAAGTGGTCGATGTCGCTGCCGACCGTCGACATGGCGTCGGTGACGAGAATGGTCCGCTCCGTGCCCCGCGCGGCGAGGGCGACCCGGAGGCTCGCGGCCGAGACGTGAAAGAGGTCGACGATCAGGCTTGGATAGAGCCCGGGGTCGTCGAGGGCGGCGCCGAGGACGCCGGGCTCGCGGCCCATCAGCGGCGGCATGGCATTGAAAAGATGGGTGATGCCGGTCAGTCCCGCGGCGCGGGCGGCCTCGATCTCCTCGTAGCTCGCCGCGGTGTGGCCGGCGGCGATGCGGACACCGGCGTCGGCAATCCGGCGGATCGTCTCGGCCGTGGTCAGCTCGGGCGCGATGGTGATGAGGGTAACGCCGCGGTCGAGCGAGGTGACGAGGGCGATGTCCGCCTCCTCGATCCGGCGCATCAGCGCTGGGTCGTGGACGCCCTTCCGGATCGGGTTGAGATAGGGGCCCTCGAGGTGGATGCCGAGGACGCCCGGCACGCCCGCCGCGATCGCCCCGCGTACGGCGGCAATCGCCTCGGCCATCCGCTCACGCGTGTCGGTGACGAGGGTCGGCAGGAGGCCGGTGGTGCCGTAGCGGCGATGCGCCTCGGCGATGGCGCGGACGCCCTCGACCGTCGGCTCGTCGTTGAGGAGGACGCCGCCGCCGCCATTGACCTGGATGTCGATGAAGCCGGGGGCGAGAAGGCCCTCGATGCGACGGACGGGGACCCCCGCCGGGATGTCCGTCTCGGCGAGGACGGCGGTGATACGGCCCTGATCGATGACGACGACCCGTCCGGCGGCAAGGGACGCGCCGTCGAAGATGCGGGCTCCGGCGAGAGCGAAGGCCATCAGCGGGTCTCCGTCACCTTGCGAAGATGGGGCGGCCGGTCGGGATCGCGGCCGCGGGCGCGCGCCACCGCCTCGGCGAGCGGGTAGAAGCTCTGGATGAGGGCGATCGGCTGGGCGAAGGGGTCAAGCCCGGCGGCGGCGGGAAGGGTCAATGCGCCCGGCACCTCCGCCGGCCCCGCAGCGATCACCGGCACGCCCCGGCCGGCAAGCTCGGCGCCGAGCTCGGCAAGGCCGCCGAGGGCCGCGTCGCCCTGACTGAACATCATCACCGGAAAGTCGGGCCCGGCGAGGGCGAGCGGGCCGTGGCGGAGCTCGGCCGAGCTCAGCGCCTCGGCATGGAGGCCCCCGGTCTCCTTGAACTTGAGCGCCGCTTCCTGGGCGGCGGCGAAGCCCGGTCCACGGCCAACGACATAGAGGCTGGAGCTGCCGGCGAGGAGATCGACGGCCGGCAGCCAGCTCCGCTGGAACGCGCCGTCGAGGGCGTCGGGCAGCCGGCGGACGGCGCGGTCGAGGGCGGGACTGCCGCTCCAGGCGGCGGTGAGCTGGAGGACGGCGGCCAGCGAGGCGATGTACGACTTGGTGGCGGCGACGCTCTTCTCGGGTCCGGCGTGAAGGGGGAGCACCACCTCGCACAATCCGGCGAGCGGCGACTGCGTGTCGTTGACGATCGCCACGGTCAGCGCCTCGTCCTCGCGCGCCGCCTCGGCGAGGGTGAGGAGGTCCGGGCTCTTGCCCGACTGCGAGATGGCGACGAACAGAGCACCGCGCATTTTGGGGCGGCGGCCATAGACCGAGCTGATCGAGGGGCCGACCGAGGCGACCACCGTGCCGGTGCAGATCTCGGTCAAATACTTGGCATAGGAGGCGGCGCTGTCGGAGCTGCCGCGGGCGCAGGTGACGACGAAGGCGGGCGGGGCCGCGCGAAGGCGCGCGCCGAGCTCGGCACAGGCCCCGGCATTGGCCTCGATCAGGCGGGCGACGACGTCCGGCGCCTCCGCCGTCTCGCGGAGCATCTGCGTCGGGGGGAGGCTGTCGGGCATCGAGGTCATGAACGGTGTTCCCTGGCGAAGGCCTGTTCCGCCATCACGATCGCGCCGTCGGCGGCATCGCGGGCGGGGGCGATGCAGACTGCGGCGATCGGCGGCGGCAGCCACGGCAGCAGGCGGGGAAAGACGCTGCCGATCATCGCCACCTGCGGGGCGCCGGCCTCGACCAGCCGGGTGATGAGCCGGGCGACGTCGCGGGCGGCCTCCTCGATGATCGGCATCGCCAGCGTATCGCGACGCTCGGCATGGTCGAAGACCAGGGGAGCGAAGCTGCCGTAGTCCTTCGGCGTGGCGCCGTCCGCCCAGGTGACGGCGACGGTGGGGTCGCGGTCGAAGCGGTCGAGCACGGCCTCGGCCAGCGGCGTCATCGGCGCCATCTGCTCGAGCGCCCAGATTGCGCGCCGGACGGCAGTGCGGCCGATCATCATGCCGCTGCCCTCGTCACCGATCTGGTGGCCCCAGCCGCCGGCGTTGATGCGTTCGCCGCCGACCACGGCAAGGCCGGCGGTGCCGGTGCCGACGATGAGGATCGCACCGTCCTTGCCGGCGAAGGCGCCCATATAGGCGGCGTAGGCGTCGGTATCGACCACCACCGAGGCGAACGGGTTGGGCTGCGAGAGGATGAACTCGCGGTCCCCCTTCTGGGCAACGCCGGCGAGGCCGAAACCGGCATGAATGCGGCCGAGGTCGTCGCCACGGATGCCGGCAGCGTCGGTGGCGGCGCGGCACGCCTTCATGATCTCGGCATAGGCGGGGGCGCCGGCCCGCGCGTTGGCCGGCCCGCCGGCGCCCTCGCCGAGCAGCCGGCCGGACGCGTCCCGCAGCCGGGCAAGACACTTGGTCGCCCCGCCGTCAACGCCGATGAAGAGCGGATCGCCCATATCGTCCCTGTCGCTTGACGCGCTTCGAATAGTATAGCGCCATGGCAAAGCCAACCCGCCATAAAGGCCCACCCCCTTCCGGAAGACACCATGACCAGCACCGAGACCATCGATCCGCGCTACGCCGGGCTCGACACCTGGGACGACAAAGCGATCCTCGCGGCAATGATCGACGGGCAGAGTCGGGCGGTCGAGGCCGTCGCGGCAGCGAACGAGGCCCTTTCGGCGGCTGCCACCGCTATCGTCGCCCGCCTTCGCGCCGGGGGGCGGCTGATCTATGCCGGCGCCGGGTCCTCCGGGATCATCGCGGCCCTCGACGGGATCGAGCTGCTCGGGACCTATGGGTGGCCGGAGGAGCGGGTCGCCTTCGTTCTTGCCAGCGGCGACCGCCTCGCCCCGTTGACCGGCGGCGAGGAGGACGACGAGGGGCTGGCGCGGGCCGGGATCGCCCGTCTCGGCCTGGGGCGCGACGATGTGGTGATCGCCGTGGCGGCGAGCGGCACCACGCCGTTCACGCTGGCGGCAGTGGCCGCGGCGCGCTCGGCCGGTGCGCTGACCGTGGGGGTCGCCAACAATGCCGGCGCGCCGCTGCTGACGGCCTCGGACGCGCCGGTCCTCCTCGATTCGGGACACGAGATCATCACCGGTTCGACCCGGATGGGGGCGGGCACCGCGCAGAAGGCGGCGCTCAACCTCCTCTCGACGCTGATCATGATTCGCCTCGGCCACGTCTATGACGGCCTGATGGTCAATCTCCGCGCCGACAACCGGAAGCTCCGCGGCCGGTCGGTGCGGATCCTCCGGGCCGTCACCGGCTGCAGCGAGGACGATGCCAGGGCCGCGCTCGATGCAGCCGGCGGCTCGGTCAAGCACGCGGCGCTGATCGCGGCGGGCGGGCTGTCCGCAACCGAAGCAGAGGCGGCGCTGCTCGCCTCGGGCGACAACCTGCGCAAGGCGCTGGGCCGCGGCTGAAGGCTGCGTGAGGTCGGCGGCGGGTCAGACTTCCGAAACCAAACACTGCCCGTTGCGGTTGACGCAAAGCCGCAGGACTCGCTCGCTGTGGCCGGTACCATTCATGTGCGGGGGCCGCGTCATTGTCGTCGCATTGCGGCGGCGGCATTCCGTGGGATGCGACCGAGGAGCCGCCATGGCAGCGGTCCCTTGCTGCGGCGTCAGGGCAGGAGGATGATCGAGCCGATATTGTCGCCATTCTCAAGGCGGCGATGGGCCGCGGCGGCCTCCACGAGCGGCAGGCGACGATCGATGTCGGGGGCGACGAGGCCCCGCCGGAGCGCATCGAAGAGCCGCCCGGCACGGCCGGCGAGCTCGACCGGGTCGGTGGTGTAGTGGCCGAAATTGGGGCGTGACACGGTGACCGATTTCGATGCCATCGCGCCGATGTCCCATGATCCGACCGGCCCCGCCGCCTGGCCGAAGCTGACGAGGTGGCCGCGGATGGCGAGGGCCTCCAGCGAGCGGCCGAAGGTGGCGGCGCCGATGCCGTCATAGACCGCGTCAACGCCCCTGCCCGCGGTCAGGCGCATTACGGCGGCGACGAAGTCTTCCTGCCGGTAGACGATGACGTGGTCGGCGCCGGCGTCGAGTGCACGGCGGGCCTTCTCCTCGGTGGAGACGGTGCCGATCACCCGCACCCCCAGCGCTCGCGCCCAACGGCAGAACAGGAGTCCCATGCCGCCGGCGGCAGCGTGGACGAGGATGGTGTCCCCGGCCCGCACCGGATGGACATCGTGGATGAGGAACTCCACCGCCACGCCCTTGAGGAAGACGGCGGCGGCGGTCTCGTCGTCGATGTCGGGCGGGATGGGGACAAGGAGCCCGGCATCCATGGTCCGGAACTCCGCATAGGCGCCGACGGGCTCGCAGGCGTAGACCACCCGGTCGCCAGGCCGGAGATGCGTGACGCCGTCGCCGATATCGGTCACCACCCCGGCGGCCTCCATGCCGGGAATGCCCGGCGGGGTGAGCAGCCTGAGGAAGCCGGTGCGGGCGTAGATGTCGATGAAATTCACGCCGATCGCCGTGTGCCGCAGGCGTACCTCGTTGCCACCCGGGGGCGGAACCGTGACGACGACGGGTCGCATGACCTCGGCGCCGCCATAGGCTTCGACCAGGATGGCGCGGCTGTCGAAGCTCGCGGAGCTTGCCGGCGTCGCCGTCGGGCCGGCATCCACGACCGTCACCGGCTTCTGGGCCGGGCGTGCCGGCCGGGTGGCGGCGGGAGCCTGCGTCGGCGGACGCATGTCGAACGTCGCCTTGAGCGCGGCGAAGCCGGCCTCGTAGATGCGCTCGGCGACGAGACGGGTGAGCCGGTCGGCTTCCTCGGCCGGGGGGCGGAAGCGGGACTCCCAGACAAGCAGCGTGCCGTCGCCCTCGGTGACCGGCTTCAGCCGCATCGAGGCGACGTAGTCGATGAGGGGGACCGGCCCTTCGAGCAGGCAGTAGGTGAGCTCGCGGTCGCGGTCGGAGAGGGCGATGAGCTGCTCGCGAAGGGTCGCCCCGTCGTCGAGCCGGAAGGCGCGCACCGCGCCGACGGCATCCGCCGGGTCGCCGGACTCGATGCGGCTGTCGGCGATTGCCGGATGCCACGACCGGTGGCTGTTGAAGTCGCGGAGCAGCCGCCAGACCGCATCGGCCGGCGCGTCGATGACGGTGCTTCGCCGGATGCGGACGACGGCGTTCATCGCCGGGCGAAGCGAGCCTGGAGGGCGCGGAGGCCCGCGCCGAAGAAGCCCCGGCCGATCTGGTCGACCAGCTCGCGCTCACGGTCGGGCGGGCAATCGAAATCCGCCGTCCACTCGACGTAGCTGCGGTCGCCGTCGGTCACCGGAATGAGCCGGAGCGTGGCAACGTAGTCCCTGACCGCCATCGGGCTGTCGAGGATGGCGTAGGCCATCGCGAAGTCGTAGTCGGACAGCGACAGCAGGCGCTCGCGCACGGTCCCGCCGTCGCGGAGCCGGAAGTTCCGCACGCAACCGACCTGATCGGGCTTCGCGTTCTGTTCGATCCGGCTCTCGGCGACGAACGGCGTCCATTGGGGCAGGGCGTTGAAGTCGCGCACGACCGCCCAGACCTGGGCGGCCGGTGCATCGATGACCGTCGAGACGAAGACCTTCGCCAAAGCTAAGGCCCAGCCCTAGTCGTCATCGTCGTGGGCCTTGTCCGGCGCCGGTTCGGTCGGCGGCGCCATCTTGGCGGAATCGCGGGCGATCGAGGTCATGTCCTTGGCGTCGCGGATCACATCCGACATCCGCCCGAGGCTCGATCCCTCGATGCCGATCTCGCGCATGAGATTGTCGATCATCGGTCCCTGGACCCGGTAGCGGAGCGCGGAATCGATGACCTCGTCGGTGACGTTCTTGCGGCCGCCGCCGCCGTCGCCACCGGGTCCGCCCAGCCCCTCGACATGGACGATCTTGATGTTGTCGATCTTCTCCATCGGGCGGACGCTCTCGCGGATGATGCCCTCGAGCTTGTCGATGAGCAGGCGACGGGTGCGCGAGGCGCGCGCCGGCTCGGTGAGGAGGTTTTCGGCCTCGTTGGCGCGGCGCTGTCCCTCGGCATCGACCTTGTAGCGCTGGGCGGCGGCCTCGGCGCGGATGAGCGTTGCGTCGGCCTCGGCCTTGGCGGCGATCCGCTCCGCCTCGGCGAGGCTTTCGGCGGCCTCCTTCTCGGCATCGGCCTTGGCGGTGAGGCGGATTCTCTCGCGCTCGGCGTCGCGGGCGGCGGAGATGAGGTCGACCGCCTTGCGGCGCTCGGCGATCTCGCGCTCGCGGGTGGTGAAGGCCTGCTCCTCGGCGAGCACGGCCTTGGCGCGGGCGGTCTCGGCTTCGGTGATGGCGGCGGACCGCTCCTTCGAGCGCTTCGACAGCTCGATCGCCTTCTCGATCTCGGCAAGCTCGATCGCCTTCTCGCGCTCGATGTCCAGCCGCCGGATCTCGCGGTCCCGCACCAGCCGCGCCTCGGCCAGTCCGCGGTCGGTGGTGATGCGCGCCCGCTCGACCTCCTCGCCGGCGGCGATCTCGGCCTCCTCGAAGGCCTGGCGCTTGGCGATCTCCATCGCCTCCAGCGTCCGCTCGCGCTCGAGGCGGCTCTCGTCGATCACCCGGTCGCGGGCGAGGCGGGCCCGTTCCACTTCCTGTTCGGCAAGGATCTCGGCCTGGCGGCGCTCGCCATCGGCGCGGGCGACGTCCACGGCCTTGCCGGCGAGGGCGATCTCGCGCTCGCGCTCGGCGATCTCGATCGCCTTCCGGCGCGTGACCTCCAACTCCTCCTGGGTGCGCTGCCGCTCGATCCGGTCGCGCTCGACGGCGAGCTGGCGGGCGATCTCCTCGCGCTCGGTCTCCTCGCGGGTCTGGAGTTCGGTCAGTTCGATGGCCCGGCGGCGGGCGATCTCACGTTTCTGGACCTCCTCCTCATTGAGGATCCGGGTCTCGGCCAGCGCCCGTTCCTGCGCAATGCGCGCCTTCTCGGTCGCTTCGTTGGCGGCGATCTGGGCCTGCTGCGCCTCCTGGTCGCGGACGGCCCGCTCACGGGAGAGCTCGGAGCGCTGGAGGGCGCGGCGGAACTCGACCTCGCGCTCCTGCTCGAGCCGGGCATACTCGCTCTCCCGTTCGATCTCGAGCACGCGCCGCTCCGAATCGAGGTTCTGGCTGCGGATCTCGATCATCGTCTGCTGCTCGATCTGATTCCGCATCTTGCGACGGGTCTCGATCGTCTCGGTCAGCGCGGTGAGGCCTTCTGCGTCGAAGGCGTTGGAGGGATCGAAGAACTCGAGGCTGGTCTGGTCGACATCGACCAGCGAGACGTTCTCGAGGACGAGGCCGTTCTGGGCGAGGGCCTCGGAGGCAAGATCGAGGACCCGCTTCATGTAGTGGCTGCGCTTCTCGTGGATCTCCTCGAGCGTGAGCTCGGCCGCGACGGCGCGGAGGGCCGAGGCGAATTTGCCCTCGAACAGGTCCCGGATGCCTTCGGGCTGCATGGCCCGGCGGCCGAGCGTCTGCGAGGCGAGCGACACCGCCTCGCGGGTCGGCTGAACCCTCAGGAAGAACTCGGCGATGATGTCGATGCGCATGCGGTCGCGGGTGATGAGGGCATTGGATTCGCCGCGGCGGACCTCGATCCGCATCACGTTCATGTTGACCGGCGACATCTCGTGCAGGACCGGGATGACGAAGGCGCCGCCGTTGATCACCACCTTCTCGCCACCGAAGCCGGTGCGGACGAAGGCGGTCTCCTTGGTGGAGCGCCGGTAGAGCCAGCGCAGAAGGTACACCGCGATCACCACGATGATCGCGAGCACAATCAGCCACAGCACGATCGAGCCGATCACATCGCTTGCCATTGCTCACTCCCTCCCAGCACCCGACCCCCGTGAGGGGCCGTCGCTCTGTCCGTTCTCTCCGGCCCGCAGGTCATGCGAGCTTGCGTTGCTGCGGGGCAATGCCCCTGAAAGCTGTGACCACGGCCGCGGCGAAGGCCGGGTCGTTGATGTTCACCGGCACCCGGATCACCTGCCGCTGCGAGGACTGCCGCACGGCGCCTTCGAGCGCGGCGAACAGCGCGCGATCGGCCTCCGGATCATGGAACGGCTTGCCGGGCGCGTCGATGCCCGAGAGCCCGCCCTCCGGGATCAGGAACCGCACGGGGCCGGTCATCAGGTTGAGCCGCTCGCCGATCCAGGCGCCGATCGCGGCGCATTCCTCCCGCGTCGTCCGCATCAGCGTGACGTTGGGATTGTGGACGAGCAGGTTGCGCCCGCGGAACTTCGCCGGGACCGAGTCGAGCGGCCCGAAATTGACCATGTCGAGCGCCCCGAGCGAGCCGACATAGGGAATGGGGTGACGAATGAACGCGCCGAACCGGTCCTCGGTCGCCGGGAACACCCCGCCGACCAGCATGTCGGCGACCTCGGTTGTGGTGATGTCGAGGGCGCCGGCGAGCATACCGGAATCGCACAGGCTCTCCATCGAGCGGCCGCCAATGCCGGTGGCGTGGAAGACGAGGCAGTCGTAAGCGTCCTCGAGCGCCGCGGTCACCGCCTGGACGCAGGGCGTGGTCAGCCCGAACATGGTGATGCCGAGCGCCGGCTTCGCGGCGAGGCGGCGGGCGGCCCGCTCGGCCGGGGCCGGCAGGCCGGCGATCATGCCGGCCAGTGCATGGGCGCCGTTCCGCAGGATCTGCTCGGTGATCGAATTGAGGCCCTGCACGTCGGCGACCGAGTACATCATCAGGATGTCGCTGGGGCCGACGTAGCGGGCCGTGTCGCCGGAGGCGACGGTCGAGATCATCACCTTCGGCACGCCGATCGGCAGCGCCCGCATGCCGGCGGTGGCGAGCGAGGTGTTGCCGGAGCCACCCGCCGAGATCACGCCGCCGAGGTCGCGCTGACGCACGATCCAGCGGGCGAGGGCAACCGACATGCCCTCGACCGCCTTGCCGCGATCGCCGCCGAAGACGGCGCTGGCGCCGCGGGGATGGGCGCTCGCCACCTCGGTCGGGGTCACGTCGGCGGAGGAGGGCTTGCCCGAGGTCGAGACGTCCACGGTTCGCGTCCTCAGGCCGAGGGCGCGGAGGGCGTCGCGGACGAAGCGAAGCTCGCGTCCCTTGGTGTCGAAGGTACCGACGACGAGGGCCGTGCGACCCTGGCGCTCCGCCGGGGCGATGTCGAAGACGGCGGCCTCCCGCTCGTCCCCACCAGGCCGCGCGGCGGGTTGCGCCGGGCGGACGCTCCGCGCCGCGGGCGGGGTGTTGGGGGCGGGCGCGCCGCGGCCGAGGTCGGCGTCGCTGAGCGCCCAGCGGTTGGGGAGCGAGGTGGCGAGGCGGAGGTTGCCGTTCTCCGTGGCGGCGGAGTCGCCTCCGTTGCCGCCTCGCATGACCTGGTAGACCTCGGCGACGCGCGCCTCGGCGCGGGCTCGGGCATCGGTATCGGCCTCGGTCTCGTCGCCGGGGTCGTCGGCGTGCCGTCCGACGCCGAGCAGCCGCTGCTGCAGGTCGCGATCGGCGGCGAGTTCGGCGGCCGGCAGCACGCGGTGGATGCGGCCGTTGACCATGATCGCGACATGCTCGGCCACCGTGGTGGCGACGCCGATGTTCTGCTCGATCAGCAGCACCGACATGTCGTTGTCCTCGCCGAGCTGCCCCAGCGTCTCGACGAGATGGTCGACGATGATCGGCGCAAGGCCCTCGGTCGGCTCGTCCATGATGAGGAGCCTCGGATTGCCGAGCAGGGCGCGTCCGATCGCCAGCATCTGCTGCTCGCCACCGGAGAGCTGCGACCCCTGGTTGGTCCGGCGCTCGGCGAGGCGGGGAAAGGTCTCGAACACCCGGTCGATCGACCAGGGACCGTCGCGACCATGGGCGGCGAGGCGGAGATGTTCGTCGACGGTGAGGCTGCGCCACACCCGCCGCCCTTGCGGGACGTAGCCGATGCCGAGCCGGGCAATGGTGTGCGGATCGAGCCCGACGATCTCCTTGCCGGCGAGGCTGATCGAGCCGCCGCGGACGTCCTTGAGCCCGACGATGGCGTTGCAGAGCGTGGTCTTGCCCATGCCGTTGCGGCCGACGATCGACAGGATGCGGTCGGTGACGGTGAGGTCGACGCCCTGAATGGCGTGGGATTCCCCGTAATAGACGGAGAGGCCGCGGATCCTCAGGACGGCCTTGCCGTTGGCGTCAGCCATGGCCGCCTCCGAGATAGATCTCCTGCACCTCGGGATCGCTCTCGATCTCCTCGGGGGTGCCCTCCTTCAGGATGCGTCCGTTGTGCATCATCGTCACCCGCTGCGCGACCCGTAGCGCAATGTCGAGGTCGTGCTCGATGATGATGTAGCCGATGTGGGCCGGCAGCGCGGTGAGGATGCCGACGAGCTCGCGGCGCTCATGCGGCGAAAGGCCGGCGGCCGGCTCGTCGAAGAGGATGAATCGCGGGGCGCCGGCGAGCGCGAGCGCAAGCTCGAGCTGGCGCTGCTCGCCATGGCTGAGCTCGGCGACCAGCGCCTCGGCGCGGCCCTCGAGACGGACGGCGGACATGATCCGCCCGGCCTGTTCAAGGGTCGCATCATCGGGCCTCGGCCGCACGAACGAAAAGCGCCGGCGCGAGACGCCGCGGCAGGCGAGGAACACCGAGTCGCGAACGCTGAGGCGTCCGAAGAGCTGCGAGATCTGATAGGTCCGCCGGAGGCCGCGGCGAATGCGCTCGTAGGTCGGAAAACGGGTGATGTCCTCGCCGAAGAAGCGAATGGAACCGGCGGACAGCGCGATGTCGCCGGTGATCATGTTGAACAGCGTCGTCTTGCCGGCGCCGTTCGAACCGAGCACGGCGCGACGTTCGCCCGCCCTCACGGACATGGTGACGTCCGAGAGGGCGGCAAGCGCGCCGAAGCGGCGGCCGACCCCGGCGAGCTCCAGGGCGTAGGCCCCGGTGTCGCCGAGCGTGGTGCGGACTGGTTCGGCCACCGCTTCGCTCCGTCCGGCTACGGGCAGTCGGGGTTGTCGCGGCCGACCACGCCGAGTTTCAGGAACTCCTCGATCGGCTGGCCGAGCGTCTGGTTCACGCCCTCCTTCACCTCGACGACCTTGTTGTAGAGGTTGCCGTCCTCGCCCTCCGCGACTTCGGTGACGAAGATGTCGGCGATGGCGTTGCGGTTGGCGTCGAGCTTGACCATGCCGGTCGGGGTGTCGAACTCGAGCTTGGAGAGGGCGTCACGGAACTTGGCGCCGCCGTCCGAGAGATCGCCGTTGACCTCGTCGAGCGCCTTCAGCACCGCTTCGGTGTTGACGTAGTAGCCGTGGGCGAACAGTGACGGGCTCGGGAAGCCGTCCGGGAACGCCGCCTGATAGGCCGCCACGAAGTCCTTCCAGCGGGGATCGTCCCAGGTATCGGCGATGGGGCCGGCGGAGGGCATGCCGAGCACGGCTTCCTTCTGCTTGCCCTGGGAGCTGAGCACGGTCTGGTCGGCGGTGATCGAGCCGCCAATGAGCGGTGCCGTGCCGCCGGCCTGCTGGTACTGGGTGAGGAAGTTGACGCCGTCGGCGCCGCCGAGGGCGACGTAGACCGCATCGACATCGGCGGGGATCGCGGCGATCACCGAGGAGTAGTCCTTGTTGCCGATCGGCACCCACGACTTCGAGACCACGTGCCCGCCCGCCTTGCAGAACTCGGCCATGAAGCCGAACACCTGCGTGTAGGGGAAGGAATAGTCCTCGGCGACGGTGGCGACGTTGCGATAGCCCTTCTCGGTGTAGGCATAGTCGCCAAGGCCCGCCATCCACTGGGCGCCGTCGGTCGAGAAGCGGAAGAAGTTGGGCGCAGGGTCGCGGAGCGTAGTGTCCTGGGCCGCCGACGTGCCGTTGACGAACGTCACGTTCGGCTGGGTCTTGGCGTAGTCCTTGACGGCCAGACCCTCGTCGCCGGAGAGCGGCCCGACGACGATCTGCACGCCATCCTGCTCGACAAGCTTGCGGACGGCGCGGACGGCGCTGTCGGGCGAGGCGTCGGACGAGCCGATCACCCACTCGATCTTCTTGCCGCCGGCCATGCCGTCATGCTGCTGCAGGGCGAGTTCGGCGCCGCGCTTGGAGTCTTCGCCGAGGACGGTGAAGGCGCCCTCGAAGGTGGCGAGCAATCCGATCTTCAGCGTGTCGTCTTCCGCCGCGGCGGCAGAAAGATGGGCGGCAAGCGCAAGGCTCGCCGCAGTTCCGAGAAACAGGCCTTTTGCAAAGGTCATTGCTATCCTCCCTTGTCGTGGCGGCGGTAGCGTGCCGCCGCCTTTCCTCATGCAGGTTCCGTCAGTTGTTCGGCAGCTCCTGCCGTTGCAGCGAGCGCCGAGCTTTCCCCCACAGGCCCAGCAGCCCGTCGGGTGAAAAGACGACGACGACGAGAAACAGCATCCCGATCATGGTGTTGAATCGCTCGGCGCCGACGATGTCGATGGCGAAGGTTTCCAGGATGACGAAGAAGATGGCGCCGAGAAACGCTCCGGCGGGGTGGCGGATGCCGCCGACGATGGCGATGACGAGGATGTCGATCATGCGGTCGACGCCGATCGTGCCCGGCGAGATGCGGCCGTTGAACCAGACCAGCAGTACGCCGCCCAGGCCGGCGATCACGCCGGCGAAGGCATAGGCGGCGACGCGATGGGCGAGCACATGGAAGCCGAGGGCGTGCATGCGGCGCGGGTTGTCGCGGATCGCCTGCAGCGCCAGCCCGAAGGGCGCCCGCGCGACGTAGAGGACGGCCGCATAGCAGGCGGCCGCGACGAACAGCGCGAGATAGTAGAACGGAACCGGCTGGTGCCAGTCGACGCCGAGGACGACGGGCGCGGCAATGCCGGCGAAGCCGCTGTGGCCGTTGAAGATCGCGTAGTTCTGCTGGGTGAGCAGGAACAGCGCCATGCCGATCGCGAGCGTGATCATGATGGTGTAGATGCCGGCGGTCCGCACCGCGAGGAGCCCGGTGCCGGTCGAGAACAGGGCGCCGACCAGCACCGCCATCGGCACGACCACCCACCACGGCCAGTCGAAGCCGGTTCCCACCGAGTTGGAGCCGAGGATGGCGACCATGTAGCCGGCGAGCCCGGCGGCGCTCATCTGCGAAAGGCTGACCATGCCGCCGTAACCGGCAAGGAACATGAGCGAAAGGGCGATGATGCCGAGCACCAGGGCGTAGCCGCCGACCTGGTAGATGAAGAAGGGGCTGGCGACGAACGGATAGACGAGGAGAAGCGCCAGCGCCGCCCAGGTGAGCGGCGAGCCGGCGATGGACCAGGGCCGCGCCGGCGCGGCGGCGGCCGGATCGAGCGTGCTCATGCCGGACGCCCCATGATGCCCTGCGGCCGGAAGGCGAGGACCGCGACCATGATGACGAAGGTGAGCACGACCCCGTAGGTCGGGAAGTAGGCGAGGCCGATCTGCTCGGCGAGCCCGATCAGCAGCGCGCCGATCGCGGCGCCGGGGATCGAGCCCATGCCGCCGACGATGACGACGACGAGGGAGGCGAGCAGGTAGCGGACGTCCTCGCCGGGGGCGATCGACAGCGCCGAGCCGCCGACGACGCCGGCAAAACCGGCGAGCCCCGCTCCGATCGCAAAGACGGCGGCAAAGACCATGTGGACGTTCACCCCGGTCGCCGACAGCATCATGCGGTCGTCAACGCCGGCCCGGATCATGACGCCGATGCGGGTGCGATTGAGGAGGAGCCACAGCCCGATACCGATGGCAATCGCCGCCGCGAGAACGACCAGACGGTAGAAGGGATAGGTGAGCGGGACCGCGTCGCCGTTCGAGCGATGGGCGAGGATGATCGGCGTGGTGATCGCGCCGTTGAGCCAGTCCGGAATCGAGAACTGATAGGTCTTGCCGCCCCACGTCGCCAGCATCAGGTCGGCGGCGACGATGGAGAGGCCGATGGTGACAAGGGTCTGGCGAAGCTCGTCCCCCTCCATGCGGCGAAAGACGAGAATCTGCATCACGGCGCCGACCGCCGACAGGACCAGGAAGCCGGCCGCCAGCCCGATCAGCCAGTAGCCAGTCAGCTCCGCGACGGTATAGCCGACATAGGCGCCGAGCAGGTAGAGCGAGCCGTGGGCGAGATTGACGTTTCGCATTAGGCCGAAGACGAGGGTGAAGCCGCTCGCCACCAGGAAGTAGAGGCCGGCGAGGGTCACGCCGTTGAAGATGGTGGTGACGAAGAGCTTCTTGGCGCCGAGCACGCCGGTCAGCCAGTCGGGCCAGCTTGCGACGAAGAGCCAGACCAGCATCGCCACGAGCAGCGCGACAAGCACCGTCGACAGCGGCGACAGCTTCATGACCGCGCGTCCCGTGTGGCCGGGGCGCTCGCGGTGCGCTCCAAACGGACGTGCCGGGACCCGGCCGGTTCAATGCGACGCCACACAGCTCTTCCCATCCCGCTCACGCCGTCAGCCGGCGACGCGCCTCCTGCATCTGCGGCTTCTTGTGGAACTTGCCGTCCTTCATGATCGCGAGCAGCCGGTCCTTCTCCTGCAGGACGCGGACGTTGGCGACCGGGTCGCCGTCGACCAGGAGGAGGTCGGCGAGATAGCCTTCACGGATCTGGCCGAGCTCGTCGCCCATGCCCATGATCTCGCCGCCGTACTTGGTCGCGGCAAGAATCGCCTCCATCGGCGAGAAGCCGAGCATCTCGACGAAGGTCTGGATATCCTTGGCGTTGGTCCCTTGCGGCGTCCAGGCGAAGCCGTAGTCGCCGCCGATGCAGATCCGGATGCCGCGCCGGTGCATCTTCTTCATGGTCTCGACGCACATCTCGAGTTCGCGCTCGTACTCGATCGTGAGCCGCGATCCGGGCTTGATGCCCCAAGGCTCGGCGTGGCGGGCCGTGTTGATCAGCCAGGCGATGCCGGGGGCGACGAAGTGGCGGTCCTTGACCGCCTCGAGCATGTCGAGCGCCTCCTCGTCGG
>JAGRKZ010000172.1 GCA_020442065.1 Bauldia sp. | reverse complement strand
TGCGGGGATCGCCTGGCACTTCATCACGCCCCGGGAAAGCCGCAGCAGAACGGCATCTGCGAGGCGTTCAACGGACGGATGCGGGACGAGCTCCTGAACGAGACCCTGTTCTTCGGCCTCGGCCATGCCCGCGCCGCCACCGCCCGCTGGGTCGCCGACTACAACCAGCACAGGCCGCACTCGGCGATCGATCGTGACCTGCCCCCTTCGCGTCCCTCGATCATTGCGAGAGCCCTTGGGTTTGATAGCGGGGTTCTGGTCCCGACGGTAGCGGCCGGCCGTCGGAGCGGTTGGGGTGGCGGAGGCGGCCGGCCGCGGGGTCGTTGCGAACCGCGTCCGGGGTCAGGCCACCGTGGGCCGAGTGAGGCCGGACGAGATTGTAGTCGAGCCGCCAGCGTTCAATGATCGTGCGGGCCTCGGCGAGGTTGGCGAACACCTCCTCGTTCAGGCACTCGTCGCGCAGCCGGCCGTTGAAGCTCTCGACGAAGCCGTTCTGCTGCGGCTTTCCCGGCGCGATGTAGTGCCAGGCAATGCCCTTTCGGTTGGTCCATTCGAGGATGGCGCGGCTGGTCATCTCGGTGCCGTTGTCGCTGACGATGATCGCGGGCTTGCCGCGGCGGGCGACGAGCGCATCGAGCTCCCGCGCCAGGCGCCTTCCGCCGATCGACGTGTCCACCACCAGGGCCAGGGCTTCGCGGGTGAAGTCGTCGACGATCGCCAGGATGCGGAAGCGGCGGCCCCAGTCCAGGGCATCGCTGACGAAGTCGAGGCTCCAGCGCTGGTTCGGCCCGTCCGGCAGCGCCAGCGGCGCCCGCGTTCCGGTTGCACGCTTTCGGCCGCGGCGGCGGCGCACCGCCAGGCCCTCCTCGGAGTAGAGCCGGTAGAGCTTCTTGCGGTTCATGTGAATGCCTTCTCGCTGCAGCAGGATGCCGAGCCGCCGGTAGCCGAAGCGGCGCCGTTCTGCCGCCAGGCTCCGCAGCCGCTCGCGCACGTCGCCGTCGCCAGGCTCGGGCTCCCGGCGCACGGTCTTGGGATCGATCCGGACCAGCTCGCAGGCGTGCCGCTGCGAAAGCCCGCGCTCGGCCATCAGGCGGAGCACGGCTTCCCGGCGCGCTGCGAGCCCGGTCAGTTTTTTCCCAGGAGATCCTTCAGCGCCGCCACATCCAGCATCGACTCGGCCAGCAGCTTCTTCAGCCGCCGGTTCTCGTCCTCGAGCGCCCTCAGCTTCTGCGCGTCCGATACCTCGAGCCCGCCGTACTTCGACTTCCATCGGTAGAAGGTCTGCTGGCTGATCCCGTGTCGACGACAGACCTCATCGGTCGTCCCGCCCGCTTCCTGCTCCCGCAAAACGCCGATGATCTGCGCTTCCGTAAACCTGCTCTTCTTCACGTCCGTCTCCTTGGGATGACGGACTCTCACTCAAATCGAGGGATCAGGAAGGGGGCAGGTCAATCGGGTACGCGACCCCGGCCGCCTATGCCACCCAACTCGCCGCAATGGGCGACCGGCTCCGCGTGACGGAAGCGCTCCACCGATCGCCCATTGCTCCGTCGGCGCACCCGCGCCAGTTTGACCGCGGGACTCCAGCTTCAGCCGGATGAAAGTCGGGGGTCACAGCATGTCGAACAATCCCGCCTGCCGCCCCATGATCCGTCTCCGCTTCGTCCCAGAGCCGAGTGAATCACCGATCGGCCAAGAGAGCACCGGTTCTTGGAGGTGTCCTATTGTTGACCGGACGACTACTGCGAGCGTCATCACCGGACATCCAGTACCGCCCTATTTTCGTATGGCGCTAGAATGTGCTCACTCGCTGCAGCATCCAGAACGCACCCAACGTACCGATTAGGTATGCCGGAAATAACCTGGCCCAGTACGGCCGGGCTCCGAAGATACTCGCCAATGCGCGAACGGTCAGCAAAACCGCCGCAACGAACACAAGCTGACCGATTTCCACGCCAACGTTGAAGAAGAAGAGAGCCGTCGGAATGTCCGACTGTGGCAGGCCCGCGTCCGAGAGGACGCTTGCAAAGCCGAAGCCGTGCAGAAGCCCGAATGCGAAGGAGAAGAGCCAGGGGCGCCTGATCGCAAGGCTCGTCTCACCGCGGCGCGAGCGTACGATTTCCACGGCGAGGAACACGATCGACATGGCGATCGCGGCCTCGACGAAGGCGGCGGGAGGACGCACATAGCCGAGTGTCGCCGCAGCGAGCGTGATGCTGTGGGCCACGGTGAAGGCCGTGACGGTCTTCACGAGCATCCATCGCCCGGGCACGAGCAGCAAAAGGCCGAAAACGAACAGTAAGTGGTCGAAGCCGTTTAGGATGTGCGCGATGCCCTGCCGGGTGAAGTCCGCGGCCACCGCCAGCGTGCCCCGATCCGCTTCGATCTCCACCCAGGGCTGGTTGGGGCGGGCGATGCCCATCCAGGTCCGGCCATCCTGCGTCGCGATGCGGACGACAGCCTCGGTGATGGTCAGCTCAAGCCCGGGAAAGCCGATGCGCTGGCCTGACAACCCCGCGTCGCCCACCTCGATCCAGCGGCGCTCGAGCACAGAATCGCTGAGATGTTCGACCAGCGGTTCCCGGGTCTCGCGCACGCCATCGGGCAGTCGCAGCACCACCGGCAAGCGCATTCCCGCGAGGACCGGTGTGCGCCAGCGCACCGCGAACTGCCCGGGCGCGGTCTCGTCGATCTCGAGGTAGGCCGGGCGTGACTCGTGGGCGCCGGCGTCGGGGGCTGTGCCGACCATCGCCAGAAACAGCGCGGCGAGACCGAGCAGGAACCCGAGGCGACCTGGCGGTTTCATGGGTCGGATCCGGTCGGTGGCGGTTCGCCGGCGGCGTCGAGCACGACCGCCGTCGCCTCATCCGCAGCAACCGGAAGCACAATCGTGTAGCGTGCGCGCATTTCCTCGTACGCATCCCGCCAAGCCTCGGCCTTCCTTTCCCCGAGCCAGGCGGTCTTCACCTCGTTGGCGATCTCCCCGAACTCCGGGATGCGCCCCGGAACAACCGCCTCGACGTAGACAAGGTGCCAGCCGTAGCCCGATTGAACGGGACCCTGCCAGCTTCCGGGCGGGAGCGCGGCCACGGCCTGGGCGAAGTCCGGTCCGAAGTCGCGTGCGATCGCCGGTATGGCCCGCTCGGCGTAGTAGTCCCGGAACATGAAGGGGTCGCCCGGAGGCGACGCGGCGGAGACCAGAACCGGGCGGGTTTCCAGGGCGCCCAGCGCCTCGGCCGCATCCGCGCGCGCCTCCGCGCCGCGGCGATCCGGCGAGAAGTAGAGATGCCGGAAGCTGACCCGCGCTGGCATGGCGAAAAGCTCGCCATTGTCCGCGAACCAAGCGCGCAGCTCGTCGTCCGTGGGCTCGCGCGCCGCCGCGACGTCCTCGGCGAGGAATTGCATCTTCTGCGCCATCCGGCGCTTGACGATGGTGTCCTCCTTGTCGAGCCCGAGCGCGAGCGCCTCGCGGTATAGGATGTCCTGCCGGACGCGGTCCTCGAGCACCGCGTTGAACTCGTCCTGCGTCGGCGGCCGGTTCCACTGCGCCTCAAAACCGATCACCAGCTGCGCGAGATCGTCGACCGTCAGGCGGATCTCGGTCGGCGCTCCGGCGCGATCCGTCTCCGGCTGCAGAAGCTGGTAGACGCCGAACATCACGGCGCCGAGCACCATGAAATGCGCGAGCGGGTCTCGGGCCACGCTTCGGGCGGCTCGTCCTATGTCTATCCTGGGCATGTCGCCTCCGGACGGCCCCTACTGCTCGACGTCGAGATGCAGATAGTCCGGCTGATCGTCGACCGGAATGTCCATCTTGTCCCTCGGCAGCTCGACCAGATCGCCCGGCCCGGTGAGCAGGATCTCGTAGTTGGCGTAGCCGAACTCGTTGCTCCGGGCGCCGTAGTAGGTCGCGTGCTGCTTGCTCGTGTTCCCGCCCTGGTCGCCCGCGGTCCTGTAGACCTTCATGCCGATCGGCGTGCTCGAGACGAAGGTGTTAATCTGGCCGTTGGCGATCGTGTAGGGCTTTGCCAGCGCCAGGTAGGAGTCCCGCGCCAGGTCGCCCGTCAGGCTCGGCTGCAGTGCCCTGACGCCGACGTAGTTGACGTCGAAGGTGCCGGACTTGTCGTAATGCACCTTCATCACCTCGCCGGTGACGTTGTTCCGGACCCAGATCGCCTTGTCGACGATCAGCGCCGTCAACTCGTCGTCGGTGAGCGCGGTCGCGCCACTCTCCTCCAGGCTCGCCACCGTCACCGCATCGGACGACGCAGTACTGTCGGCCGCCGCCGCGTACCAGATCGGCGAGCTCCAGGCGCGCTCCTGAACCACGGCCGGCACCACGTCCGGGATGTCGACGCCGAGCCTGACGGCCTGCACCGTGGTCCAGCGTGGCGTCGGGATCTCAAGCACCCGCGCGTAGTAGAAGGCATGCTGGCCGGGGTCGAAGTCCGGGTCGGTCCAGACCTTCATGAGCTCGGTCGCACCATGTTCGTTGGTGTACGTGGCGGTGGTGAGATCGACGGTGCTCGGAACCGGCGGAACCTGTCCCGTGCCCGGCTCCGGCTCCCGGTCGCCGGACCAGACCACGTCGTAGACCTTCTCGAAGCTCTGGCCGTCCCTGGTCCAGCCCTTGACGATCTGGATGCGGTCGAGACTGCCCGACTCCGGTCCTTCACCGCCCAGACGACCAAGGTGGGCGCGGTCGCACCGGACGGGGCGGCGGGAAGGTCGCCGCCCATGGGCGTGCCACCGGCATAGGCCTTGGCCACCCAGTCGGGGTCGTCGACCAGGTCGGCGCCGTAGTCCCAGCCGCCGAACAGGCGCACCTGGATCCACACGCCGCTGGTGCCGAAGGTCTCACGGCGGTGCATGGCGTCCCAGAGGGACTCGCGGGTGTTCTCCTCCGCCCAGACGCCGCTCAGCCCGGCGGTGCTCTCCGTGCGGACGTCCATGCCGGTGAAGAGATGGCCCGACAGACGCCGCTGGACCAGCCCGTCGTTGATGCCGTGGCCCGCGTAGGCGTTGTTGGTGCGATAGGGCGCGCCGGTGTTGTGCGA
>JAGRKZ010000171.1 GCA_020442065.1 Bauldia sp. | reverse complement strand
GCGGCATCACCATGCCGGCGCTCCGCATCATCGAGACGCCGCAACGGAATGCCTTCGCCAGCGGCATCCGCGAGAAGCAGTATTCGATCACCGTCACCCGCGGGCTGATGGAGAGCCTCGACGATTCAGAGCTCGAGGCGGTGCTCGCCCATGAGCTCACCCACATCCGCAATCGCGACGTCCAGCTCCTCGTCATCTCGGCGGTGTTCGTCGGAATCATCACGCTCGTCGGGGAACTGATCGTGAGGACCCCACGCGGCATGTTCAACATGGTGCCCCGCTCCGGCCGGAGTTCGAGCCGCGGCGGCAAGGGCGGCGGGGCGATGATCATCCTCATCCTCGTCGCCATCGGCATCTTCATCCTCGCGCGCTTCCTCGGCATCGCGCTGCGTTTCGCCCTCTCGCGCAAGCGCGAGTTCCTCGCCGACGCGGGTTCGGTGGAACTGACACGGAACCCGGATGCCATGATCGGTGCGCTCCGCAAGATCGCCGGGCACTCCGAGATCAGCGCGCCAGACCAGGTGAAGGCGATGTTCATCGACTTTCCCGCCACCGCTGGCATCGCCTCCCTGTTCGCGACCCATCCGCCGATCGAGGACCGCATCGCGGCGCTGGTGCGCTACGCGGGCGGCCTCGACCTTCCGGTCCATGAAGCGCCGCCGCCACCAGAGCCGCCTCTCCGCGCCCCTCCGGTTCCCGGCAGCGCGCGAAGGCGGGGGCCGTGGGGATAGGCGAGGCGGACAATCCTCGCCTATAGAAGGCAAGGGGATTCGCGGCATGAGGAGGGTAGCATGCTGATCGGCAAGCCGGGCGAGGCGAAATCGGCGCTGTGCACCGCGGACGCGGAGCACATCCTTGTCCGCGGGCGTGACCTCACCGCCGACCTGATGGGGCGGCAGACCTTCACCGAGTTCTTCTTCTTCCTGATGACCGGGAAGGAGGCGACGGCACAGCAGCGCTTCTTCCTCGACCTCCTCCTGGTCGCCATCGCCGAACATGGGCTGACCCCGACCGCCATCGCGGCGCGCATGACCTACGACGCCGACCCGGCGTCGCTGCAGAGCGCCCTCGCCGCCGGCATCCTCGGCTGCGGCACGGTGATCCTCGGCACGTCGCAGCTCTGCGGCGACGTGCTGGTCGCAGCGGAGAAGCGGGTCGCCGCCGGCGAGGAGCCGGACGCCGTCGTCGCCGCCATGACGGCCGAGGTCCGAACTAGGGGCGGACGGATGCCGGGCTTCGGCCACCCCGTGCATCGACCTGTCGACCCCCGGACGGAGCGGATCTTTGCGCTCGCCGCCGCCGAAGGCGTCTCCGGCGTGCATGTCGACCTCGCCCACCGCTTCAAGCGGGCGGTCGATGCCGCCTGGGGCAAGCCGCTGGTGATGAACGTATCGATGCCGATCGCCGCGGTCCTCCTCGACCTCGACTTCCCCGCGACGATGATCAAGGCAATCCCGCTGCTCGCGCGCACCGGCGGCCTGCTCGCGCACATCGCCGAGGAACAGACCAGGCCGATCGGGTTCCTGATGGCCTCGCACGCGGAAGACGCCATCGCCTACGATGGCGGCGGGAGCGCCGGCTGATGTTCGACCCCGAGATCGAAGCGCTGCCGTTCGAGGCGCAGGCCGGAATCGACGACGTCCGCTACCGGCGTCAGCTCGGCTATCTCTTCGCCAATTCCCGGTTCTACCGCGCCAAGCTCGCGGCGGCAGGCATCGATTCGGCCGAGGCCGCGGGCGGTCTCGACGCCATCGCAGCACTGCCGATGACCGAGAAGGACGAGATCCGGCAGACCCGGAGCGATGACGAGCCGGTCGGCACGCATCTCTGCGTGCCGCTTGGCGGCGTCGCCCGCATCTTCTCGACGAGCGGCACAACCGGCACGCCGAGCTATATCCCGCTGACCGCCAACGACATCGCCAACTGGACGCGGATCTCGGCGCGAAGCTATTCGGCCTCGGGCATCCGCCGCGGCGACGCTCTGGTCTCGACCTACGGCGCCGGTCCGTTCGTGGCCGGCATCACCCTTGACGCCTTCAACCTGATGGGCCTCTGCCATATCCCGATCGGCAGCGGCAACACCGAGCGGCTGATGACGACGGTGCGCCTGCTCAAGCCGCACGCGATCGCGCTCACGCCGTCCTACGCACTGCACCTCGCCGAATGGGCTCATGGCCGCGGCATCGACATCGGCGCGTCGAACGTTGCCAGACTTCTCACCGCCGGCGAGCCCGGCGGCGGCGAGCCGGCGATGCGAAAGCAGCTCGAGGCGGCCTGGGGCGCGACGGTCACCGAAGTGATGGGGATCGGCGACATCGCCGCCTCGCTCTGGGGCGAGTGTCCCGAGCAGGGGGGCATGCATTTCAGCGGCCGCGGCTTCGTGCATGTCGAGCTGATCGACCCCGACACCGGCGCTGCCATCGAGATGACCGACGGGGCCGAGGGCGAACTGGTCTACACCCATCTCGCCCAGGAGGCGGTTCCGCTTCTGCGCTTCCGCAGCCGCGACCACGTCCGGGTCACGACAGAACGCTGCGCCTGCGGCCGGACGGCGCCGCGGGTCCGCTGCATCGGCCGCACCGACGACATGCTCATCGTCCGCGGCGTCAACGTCTTCCCATCGGCAATCCGCGATCTGGTCGGCGGCTTCGGCGGCGAGGTCAGCGGCGTCGTTTCGATCCGCCCCAGGCTCCGCGGATTCCGGCAGGATCCGCCGCTCAGGGTCCTGGTCGAGAGCGGCGGCAGCGGCGCGGCCGACGACCTTGCCGCAAGGATCACGGCTCGGCTCCGCGAGGCGATGCTGGTCTCCACCGAGATCACCGTCGTGCCGTTCGGGTCATTGCCGCGGAGCGACTACAAGTCGAAGCTGGTCGACTGGTCCGACGCTGCTCAGTAGCGCCCCTGGAGGAGGGCCGAGATCACGCCCTCGTCGCTGAAGACGCCGATCACGTCGGCAATGCTCTCGATCGGCGCGACGTTGTTGACGTAGACGACATAGGCGAGCCGATCACCGCTCCGGGCGTCCAGATAACCGGCGAAGACCTGGGCCTTGAGCACGCCGGGCTCCACCGTGGTGCCGGTCTTTGCATAGACCTTGCCGATCGCCGGCTCGATCAGCGGGTTGGGCGGATCGCGACCGATGGTGGCGAGCGAGCCGTCGACGCCGAGGATCGGCAGCGCGTCGAAATAGGGCTCGGCGACGTCGGTCCGGCTCATGGCCTTGAGGAGGCCGGTGACCGTCGCCGGGCTCGCGCGGCTGTCCGGGCTGCCGCTGCCATTGGTGGGAAAATCGAACCCGCCGGACGGAAGGCCAAACCTTTCGACGAGCGCCGTCCGTTCCGCGGCGAGCGCCGTGTCGCGGGTGCGCGCACCCTCGGTGAGCCCGAACAACATGAGGCTGAGATTGGCGCCGAGATTGTGGCTCACCTTGAGGATCAGCCGGGCATATTGCGCATAGGGCAGCGAGACCAGCTCGGCCACGCGGTCGTCCGGGCGATAGCTCCCGATGTCCGGCAGCTTCGCCACCGGATTGGCGGCGCGCGCCGGAGCGGCGACAGCGACACCGGCCTCGACCAGCGCCTCGATGAAGACGGTGCGGGCATAGGAGGACGGATCGGGGATCGCAAAGGTCTGGACCAGGCTCGGGACGCCGGGCAGCGGCGGCGCGTAGCCGACCGGGATCGTGCCCGTGACGATGCCAATGCTCGGGTCGTCGGGCGACACCTCGAGGGTCACGGCAGCCGGCTGATCCGCCGGAACGGTCATGACGTCCGCCGCGACCGTGAAGGCGGCGCTCCGTGGACGCCAATCGACGTCGGCGGCCTGGCCCACCTCGGTCGGAACGATCGAGACGTCGACAAGGTTGTCGTTGACGACGACCGGGGTGATGAGAACGTTGCCGTTGGGCACCCGGAAGGACTCGAACAGGCGATCGTCGATGATCACATCGCCTTCGACCGCGGTGATGCCCGCGGCGGCGACGTCGTGTGCGAGCGTGCGGATGCCGGTCAGCGGATCGGTGTCGGTGAGGATGGACGAGCCGAGCGAATTCGATTCGGTATGGTCGAAATTGGTGAAGGCGATGGTCCCGTCGGCGCGGTCGCGACCGCCGAGGGTGAGGTCGCCGTTGGCCACGAGGACAAGATCGCCTTTCAGTACCCCTTCGGCATCGACCGGACCCGTGCGGTAGACCGGCGTGCGGAAGCGGTGGTCGGAGCCCAGCGCATCGAGGGCGAGACCGACCGAGAAGAGCTTGCGTACCGACCCGGTGAAGAACAGCGCGTCGGGGCCGGTGGCGATGACGGGTGTCCCGTCCTCAAGCCCCTCGGCGCGGATGCCCCAGGTGGCACCGTCATAGCGAGGCGCCTCGATCACCGCCCGGATCTCGGGGGGCGCCCCGACTTCGGTGGCTGATGCCGCCGCGGACGTAACGACCGCGGCCGTCCAGATGACGGCGACGAAGCATGCACGCATGTGAGAGCCCCTCCGCGTCGAATCGCGGCGCGACCCTAACAGAGCGCACGTCCCGAAAGAACGAGAACGGCCCCCGCGGGGGGTGGTGGAGCTGAAGCGGCGGCTCAGGTGGTGTTGCGCTGAGCGACCGCGTTGCTCGGCGCGGTGCGCTTCATGCCGTCAAGCGCCGGCCGGTAGTTGGGATTGAGCGCGGCGGCCTTGGCGAAGGCGGCGAAGGCCTTGTCGCGCTCGCCAAGCTTCTCGAGGGCGAGACCCTGGTTGGTCCAGCCGGTGAAGGAGTTGCGGTCGCGCTTGACCACCTCGTTGAAGTCCTCGAGCGCGGCCTTGTAGTCGCCGATGGCGAGATAGGACAGTCCCCTGCCCTCGAACGGCTCGAGGTTGGCCGGCGACATGGCGATGGCCTTCGAAAAATCGTCGATGGCCAGCTGCTGCTGACCGGACGCCTGGTAGATCAGCGCGCGATTGTGATAGGCGCGCGGATCGCTGGTCCGGAGCAGGATGGCCTGGTTGAAGTCGGCGAGCGCGAGATTGGTCTGCTTGCTCTGGCGGTAGAGATTGCCGCGGCCGATCAGGGCGACGTCGTAGCTGGGGTTGATCTGGAGCGCGCGGTTGTAATCGGCGAGCGCGAGATCGTCGCGGCCGAGCCGGCGCTGGACAAGCGCCCGGTTGGCATAGGCCTGGTAGAAGCTCGGATTGAGCTTGATGGCCGTGTTGAAATCGTCGATGGCCTTGCGGGTCTCGCCGGCGCGGCCATAGGCCGTGCCGCGAACGTTGTAGCCGTTGGCGTCGCTCGGGTTGCGCTGGATGACCGCCGTCAGCGAATCGATGTTCGCCTCGGACCCCGCGGCGGGGTCGATATCGGCCTTGATGAACGAGGACTGGTCGGTCGTGCAGCCGGCCGCAAGCAGCGCCATGAGCACTGCCGCGCAGGCGAATCCTCGACCCAACCCCGTCCGTGCCTCGGGCATCCCGGCGCCGCCTCTCTCGATTACTGCCCCGGAACCCCAGCGATCCGGCGGCTGCTGCCCCGCGTCATGACGCAGTACGGAAGCGCGGAAACCGGGCTATTTGAGGGCGATTCAGCGCTTGGGGCGAACCGCAAGAACGCCTTCGCGCTGCGCCCGCTTGCGGGCCAATTTGCGCGCGCGGCGAACGGCTTCGGCCTTCTCCCGAGCCCGCTTCTCGGACGGCTTCTCGTAGTGATTGTGGAGCTTCATCTCCCGGAAGAGCCCCTCGCGCTGCATCTTCTTCTTGAGGACCTTCAGCGCCTGGTCGACATTGTTGTCGCGAACGAGAACCTGCACGCGAATTCGCCCCATAATCCTTGAGGAATCGGCGCGCTGATACCAGACGGCCCGCGCCCTGTCAAAGCGATCTTCGCCCTCGCCGCTAGGCCCGGGAACGGGGCCTGATGCGGGTGTAGTGACCCATCTTGCGGCCGGGCAGCGTCTCCGACTTGCCGTAGAGATGGACCCGGGTGCCCGGCTCGGCGAGCAACGCCGGCCAGTTGTCCACCGCCTGGCCGATCAGATTGATCATCACCGCATCGCTGTGGCGCCCGGCATCGCCAAGCGGCCAGCCGGCGATGGCGCGGATGTGCTGCTCGAACTGGGAGGCGACCGCCGCGTCGCCGGTCCAGTGGCCGGAATTGTGAACCCGCGGGGCGATCTCGTTGACGATCAGCTTCGGGCGGCCGCCGATCGTGGCTACGAACATCTCGACCGCCAGCACGCCGACATGGCCGACCGCCTCGGCTATGCGAGCTGCGATCGACACGGCTTCCGCCGCCGTCTCCGCGGAGACTTCGGCGGGAACGCTGCTCCTGGCGAGGATACCGGCTTCGTGGACATTTTCGGTGACATCGAAGGCCGCCGTGGCGCCATCGCGACCGCGGGCAAGGATCACCGAGATCTCGCGCTCGAAGGCGATATGGCCTTCAAGGACCGCCGGAACCTCCCCGATCGCCCGCCATGCGGCGACCGGATCGTCGCCGGCACGGATCAGGGCCTGCCCCTTCCCGTCGTAACCCATGCGACGGGTCTTGAGGATCGCGGGACGGCCGGTGCGGGCGAGCGCCGAATAGATGTCGGCCTGCCTGGACACTTCGGCGAAGGGCGCCACGGGAATACCGAGCCCGGAGATCAGCTGCTTCTCGGCGAGACGATCCTGCGCCGGCTCCAGCGCCCCGGAACCGGGAAGAACGGCGACCCTGCCCTCGAGGAAGCGGACAGTCCCAACCGGGATGTTCTCGAACTCGAACGTGACCAGATCGACGGCGCCGGCGAAGGCGGCAAGCGCCGACTCGTCGTCATAAGGGGCAATCGTGCGGGCGGCAGCCACCGCGAAGGCCGGGCTCTTCGGATCCGGGCAATAGACGTGACAGGACAGCCCGAGCTCGGCAGCCGCCATCGCCAGCATCCGGCCGAGCTGGCCGCCGCCCAGAATGCCGATGATCATGCCGGGCCGAAGGGCGGGGAGGTCAGGCATCGTCACTGGGACGCTCGTCGACCGCTGCGGACTGGGCCACCCGCCACCCGTCGAGCCGGCTCGCGACCTCGTCGTCGAGGAGGGCGAGGACCGAGGCGGCCAGCAGCGCAGCATTGATCGCGCCCGATCGGCCGATGGCCAGGGTCCCGACCGGAATGCCGGCCGGCATCTGGACGATCGAATAAAGGCTGTCGAGCCCTCCCAGCGCCTTCGACTCGACCGGCACGCCGAACACCGGCAGCGGAGTCATCGCCGCCGCCATGCCGGGGAGGTGGGCGGCGCCGCCAGCACCGGCGATGATGATCTTGTACCCGGCACGGCGCGCGCCCTTGCAGAAGGTGATCAGCCGATCCGGCGTGCGGTGCGCCGAGATGATGCGATCGTCATGACCAATGCCGAGCGAATCGAGCGTGTCGGCAGCGTGGCGCAGCGTCGCCCAGTCCGACTGGCTGCCC
>JAGRKZ010000170.1 GCA_020442065.1 Bauldia sp. | reverse complement strand
TCGAACAGCGAAAAGTGCTGGAACACCATGCCGATCCCGAGCCGCCGGGCCGCGGCCGGGTTGGCGATGACCACCGGCCGGCCCTGCCAGCGGATTTCACCCGCCGTCGGCTGCAATGCGCCGTAGAGGATCTTGACCAGCGTCGACTTGCCGGCGCCGTTCTCGCCGAGAAGCGCGTGGATTTCTCCGGGACGGATCGCAAAATCGATGTTGTCGTTGGCGCGAAGCGCCCCGAAATCCTTGGTGATGCCGACGGCGGCAAGCGTCGGCTCGCCCTCTGGCCGACGGAAGTCCGAGCCGGTCATCGTGTTTGTGTCTGCGCCCACCACGGCCAAGACTAGCCGGCTGCGCGACGGACGGAAAGCCCGTCATCGCCAAGTTGTCTGGCCCGCTCGGCCTCATCGCGCACGAGAAGTTCGGCAACGGTCGCTGCGGCGATCGCCGCCGGCAGCTTCGAGTCGATCCCGGTCACGCCGATGGGGCAGACGAGTTCGCCGATCCGACCCTCTGGCAACCCCATTTCAGCGAGCCGCTTCTCGAAACGGGACCGCTTGGTCGCCGAGCCGATCACGCCGACATAGGGGAAGCGGGGATCGCGGAGGGCGGCGCCGACCAGGCTCAGGTCGAGGGCATGGCTGTGCGTCATCACCAGCACGAAGGTCCCGGCCGCCGACGCGGCAAGAGCATCGGCCGGGTCGTCGAGGCGGCGCAGCGTGGCATTGGCCGGCGCACGGGTCGGAAAGGCTTCCGGCCGGGAATCGATCCATTCGACGACGAAAGGCAATGGCGCCAGCGCCAGAACCAGCGCACGCCCGACATGGCCGGCACCGAACAGGACCACGCGCCGTCGCTCGTCGCCGAACCCCTCCCGGAGCGCACCATTGACCAGGCTTGCTGCCCCGGGTGGCACCGCCACATCCGCGATCTCCCGTCTCACCATCTCGTCGGAGAGCCGACCGATCGTCGCGAAGGGTCCCGCCAGCTCGCGTGTCGCGAGGGCGGCGACGCGATCCCTGTCGGTCTCCGCGAAGGCTTCGACCAGCAGCTCGACCTGGCCTCCGCAGCACTGGCCGAGCTCGGGACCGAGCGCGAAGCGGCGGAGCTCGGCCTTCGGCGCCCGGGTCACGGCCGACTGCGCCATCGCGATCGCCTGCCACTCGAGGGCGCCGCCGCCAATCGTGCCGGTGAACGTTCCGTCGGGATGGACGATCATCCGCGCCCCCGCCTCGCGCGGCGACGACCCCCGCGCGGACGCGACGGTCACCATCGCCGCCCGGCCGTGCCGGTCCAACGCCTCGAGCAGGCGGGTCCAGACCGGCATCACCCGTCCCCGCCGGTGGTGGCGCGGATCGCGCGCATGATCGCCTCGGGCGTAGCGGGTGCGTCCAGCCGCGGCATCACCGCCGGCTTGAGGCTCGCGATCGCATCGGTGATGGCCGAGAACACCGAGATGGCGAGCATCACGGGCGGCTCGCCGACCGCCTTGGAGCGGTAGATCGAATCCTCGCGGTTTCCCCCCGACTCGTAGAGCGTCACCCGGAAGTCCGCGGGCACATCCGATGACGTCGGGATCTTGTAGGTCGACGGCGCGTGGGTCTGAAGCCGACCGGTCGAATCCCACACCAGCTGCTCCGTCGTCAGCCAGCCCATGCCCTGGACAAAGCCGCCCTCGATCTGGCCGCGGTCGATCGCCGGATTGAGCGACTTGCCGACGTCGTGGAGGATGTCGACGCGGTTGACCTTCATCTCGCCTGTCATCGTGTCGATCGTCACCTCGGAACAGGCGGCGCCGTAGGCGAAGTAGAAGAACGGCCGGCCGTTGGCCTTGGCCCGGTCCCAGTGGATCTTCGGCGTCCGGTAGAACCCGGTCGAGGACAGTGAGACACGGCCGAGATAGGCCTGGTCGACCAGCGCGCCGAAGGTCATGGCCTGGTTGCCGATCAGCACCTGGCCGTCGCGGAACTTCACCTGCTCGCGGCCCGCGCCATAGGTCTCCTGGATGAACGCGTAGAGCCGCTCCTTGATGGCCCGGCAAGCCGCCAGCGCGGCCTGGGCGTTGAGGTCGGTCCCGGCGGAGGCCGCCGTCGGACCCGTGTTCGGCACCTTCGCCGTCGACGTCGGCGTGATCTTGACCATCTCGAGTCCGACGCCGAACTCCTCCGCCACCACCTGCGCCACCTTGACGTAGAGCCCCTGCCCCATCTCGGTGCCGCCGTGGTTCAGGCTGATCGATCCGTCGCGGTAGACATGGACGAGCGCGCCGGCCTGATTGAGGTGGATCAGCGTGAACGAGATGCCGAACTTCACCGGCGTCAGGGCGATGCCCCGCTTCAGCACCGGGCTCGCGGCATTGAACTCGGCGATCTCGCGTCGCCGCCCCCAGTAGTCGCTGCTCCGTTCGAGATCGGCGATGATCTCCGGCAGGATGTTGTCTTCCACCCGCATGCCGTAGGGCGTGCGGTCGCGCCCGACGCCGCCGTAGATGTTGGCCTTGCGCACATCGAGCGGGTCGCGGCCGATGGCATAGGCGATGTGGTCCATCATCCGCTCGGCGAAGAGTTTGCCCTGCGGGCCGCCGAATCCGCGGAACGCCGTGTTCGACACCGTGTTGGTCCGCATCCGGCGGGTGACGATACGGCAGGCCGGGTAGAAGTAGGCGCCGTCAGCGTGGAACGCTGTGCGGTCAACGACGCCGAGTGACAGATCCTCCGAGTAGCCGCACCTTGCCGAGAACGTCACATCGACGGCTCGCAGCATGCCGTCCTTGCCGAAGCCGGCACGGTAGTCGACGCGGAAATCATGGCGCTTGCCGGTCATCGCCATGTCGTCGTCGCGGTCGAGCCGCAACTTGACCGGCCGTCCGGTCTTGAAGGCTCCGAGCGCGGCGAGCACCGCCCACTGTGTCGCCTGGCTCTCCTTCCCGCCGAAGCCGCCACCCATCCGTCGGCATTCGACCGTCACCTGGTTCGAGTGCAGCCCGAGCACATGGGCGACGGTGTGCTGCACTTCCGAGGGATGCTGCGTCGAGGAGTGGACCAGGATGTCGCCGTCCTCGCCCGGCACGGCAAGCGCAACCTGACCCTCGAGATAGAAATGCTCCTGGCCGCCCATGCGAAACTCGCCGGTGACGTCGCGCGGCGAGCGCGAAATCTCGTCCGCCGGCTCGCCACGGAGGAAGCCGTAGTCGTCGTGGACGTGATTCTCGGCAACCAGCGCATCATCGACATCGATGAGTGGCATCGCCGGCGCCGTCGCGATCCGCGCGAGCTTCGTCGCGCGCCGCGCCTGGTCGCGGGTCTCGGCCAGCACCACGAACAGCACCTGACCGTGGAACATGATCTTGTCCGGCGTGATCGCCGGATCGTCGCCGATCTGCTTCGGACTGATGTCGTTAACGCCGGGAATGTCCCCAGCGGTCAGCACGGCGACGACGCCGCGCGCTTTCCGCACCGCGTCGAGGTCCATCCGCGTCGCGCGTCCGGCCGCGATCGGGGCATAGCCCGGCGCCGCATGAAGCGTGCCGGACGGCTCGAGCATGTCGTCAACGTAGACCGCCTCACCGGTGGTGTGCTTGGCGGCACTGTCGTGCGCCTTCGGCTGTCGCACGACCGCGAGGGGCTTGTCCTCATGGGTCGGATCGCCGGCGTCCATCTCACACCACCTCGCGCACGCCGTTGATGCGCGTCCGGCTCGAAGCGGTGCCCGCCGCCTCGATCAGCGCCTTGCCGAGCAGCGCGTGGGCCGTCTCGACGCGGTAGCGCGCGCTGGCGCGGTGGTCGCTGATCGGCGCAAAGTCCTCACGCAGCGCGCCAAAGGCACGGGCCCAGGCGCGCGAGTCGCGGAGCTGGGCTCCGGTCAGCGCATGCTCGGCCCGCTTTGCCCGTCGCGGCGTCGCCGCCATGCCGCCGAAAGCGATGCGGGCCTCGGTGATCGACCCGTCCTCGCCCACCGTCAGCCGGAACGCTCCCATGACCGACGAGATGTCCTGGTCAAAGCGCTTGGAGACCTTGTAGCACCGGAAGATCTGGTTGGGCGCCAGCTTCGGAATGAGGATGCCGGTGACGAGTTCGCCGCGCTCCCGGTCCTGCTTGCCGTAGTCGATGAAGTATGTCTCGACCGGGATCGAGCGTTCCTGCTTGCCTTTCCGGAGTTCGAGCGTCGCGTCGAGGGCGATCAGCAACGGCGGCGTATCCCCTATCGGCGAGCCGTTGGCGACGTTGCCGCCCATCGTCCCGGTCGCTCGTACCTGCTTGGAGCCCAGCCGTCGCAGCAATTCGCCGAGGTCGGGATCAAGGGCGCGAAGGTGCGGCTCGATCCTGGCGTAGGTCGCGCCGGCGCCGATCATCAGCTCGTAGCCGGTGTCGGCGATGTGGTCGAAACCCCGCGCCCGCCCGGTCAGAATGATCTTGGGCAGGTCCCGCATCTGCTTGGTGATCCACAGCCCGACGTCGGTCGCGCCCGACACGATCGTCGCGTCGGGGTGCCGTTCGTAGAGGGCGGCGAGGCTGTCCACGCTGGCCGGGGCGGCGATGAAGCGGTCGTCGTCGCCGATGAATACGTCGTCGCTGTCGGCAAGGAAGGAGAGCAGTCCCGCCGTGTCGCCGGAATTCGCGGCAAAGCGGTCCCGCCGCGGCTGCCCGCTTGCCTCGATCGCAGCGTCGACGATCGGCCGGTACCCGGTGCAGCGGCAGAGGTTGCCGGCGATCCAGTCGTTCACCTCATCGCGCGTCACCGGCCCCTTGGTGGCATGGAACAGCGTGAAGAGGCTCATCACAAAGCCGGGCGTGCAGAAGCCGCACTGCGATGCGTGCTGATCCACCACGGCCTGCTGGACCGGATGCAGGTGGCCGTCGTCCTCGGCGAGGTCCTCGACGGTGACGATCTCGCAGCCGTCGATCTGCCCGACGAGCTGGATGCACGCGTTGACGGGTTCGTAGACGAGGCGGTGGTCGCGCAGCCTGCCGACCGCCACCGTACAGGCGCCGCAGTCGCCCTCGCGACATCCTTCTTTGGTGCCCTTGCAGCCCTCTATGTCACGAAGGTAGTCGAGCAGCATCGCCGTTGGCTCGACGCTGCTGAGCTCCACCATACGACCCTTGCGGATGAATCTGATCGTCTTGCGCATGGTCTCGATCAGCTTCCGCGGTAGGTGCTGTAGCCGTAGGGCGAGAGCAGGAGCGGCACGTGATAGTGCTGGTCGCTTGCTGCGATGCCGAACCGGATCGGGATCACGTCGAGGAACGGCGGTTCGGGTAGAGTCGTAGTCCCGCGCAGGTAGTCTCCGGCATGAAACCTCAGCTCATAGACGCCGGGGACGAATGCTTCACCTTCGAGAAGCGGGCCGTCGACCCTGCCGTCGGCATTGGTTCTGGCCGATTTGAGCTTCGCTTCGCCACCGTCCAAGCGGTAAAGATCGACGACAAGACCGGCGGCCGGCCGGCCGGAGGCCGTGTCAAGGACATGCGTCGTAAGCCGCCCCATGAGCGACACCTACTCTTACTGGTACCAGGTCGGACACCCGCAGGGCGCGGGTATCCTCAATCCGACAATGGATTATGCCCAAAAGCTGATCAAACGCTAATTTTGCACAGATCGCCGAGCCACAAGGCACCTGGCCTCAGGGGATCAGGACCGTCGCCCCCACCGTTTTGCGGGCTTCGAGCGCCCGGTGCGCCGCCGCCGCATCCCTCAGCGGGACCTCCTGGTTCAACGCCACCTTGATCATTCCGCTCCCCAGCGCCTCGAACAGCTCCTTCGCGGACGCCTCGAGGTCGGCCCGTTTGGCGAGATAGGTCATGATCGTGGGCCGCGTCGCGAACAGCGCCCCCTTCTGCTGCAGCATGGCCAGCGTGAAGGGTTCGGGAAGCCCGGAAGACTGGCCAAAGGACGCGAACATGCCCAACGGCTTCAGGCAGTCGAGCGAGGCCGGAAACGTATCCTTGCCGACCGAGTCGTACACGCAGTCGACGCCCTCCCCGTTGGTGATCTCTTTGACCCGGGCGACGAAATCCTCGGTACGGTAGTTGATGACGTGCGCGCAGCCATTGGCTCTGGCGACCGCCGCCTTCGCCTCGTCGCCCACCGTGCCGATCACCGTCGCGCCAAGCGCCGAGACCCATTGCGTCCCCAGCGAGCCGACACCCCCCGCCGCCGCATGCCAGAGGATGGTCTGTCCCTTCTCGACCTTGAACGTGCGCCGCACCAGGCATTGCACCGTCAGGCCTTTGAGGAAGGCGGCCGCCGCAATTTTGGAATCGATTCCGTCCGGAAGCTTCACCGCCCGCTCCGCCGGCAGCAGCCGTTCTTCCGCATAGGCGCCGACGTGGACCTGGTAGACGATGCGGTCGCCCGGCTTGACGTGGCTGACTCCCTCGCCAACCGCCTCCACGACGCCCGCGGCTTCGGCGCCCGGGATCAGCGGATAGCCGTTGGGCGGCCGATAGAGGCCCATTCGGTAGTAGACATCGATGAAGTTCACGCCGATCGCCTCATGGCGGAGACGAATTTCGCCCGGCCCGGGCTCGGCGACGTCGACGACTTCCCATTTGAGCACCTCCGGCCCGCCGGCCTCATGGAGTTGAATCGCGTGGACCATCAGTGTCTCTCCCCTCCCTCGATCGTCGTTGCTGGCACGCCCTTGCGGGTCAATTCGCCCGCCAGGAGGGCGCTGACGAGAACCATCGGTAGCACGGCCGCGATGCCGATCCGAAGGCCGGCGAACTCCGCCACCGTGCCGATCAGCGGTGGCGTCAGCAGAAAGGCCCCGACGCCGATCACCTGTAGCGCCGCCACATTGACAGCGGGCGGCAGGTCGCCGCGACCCGCCGCCGCGGTGGCCGACAGCGGGAAAGCAGTGGCCGCGCCGAGGCCGGCGGCGGCGAAACCGATCACCACCTCGACCGGCGAGCCCGCGAGCACGACCAGCGTCAGGCCGGCAAAGGCGAGAAGGCTGGATGCCCGCGCCACCGGGACCGGCCCGAACCGTTCGACCACCCGGTCCCCCCCGAAGCGACCGACCGCCATGGCGAGGGCAAAGGCGCCGTAGGTGAGCCCGGCATAGACGGTCGCGCCCTTGAGCTCGTCGCTCACATAGACCGCGCCCCAGTTCCGTGCGGCCACTTCCACCATCAGCATGCCGGCGAGGAACACGCACAGGCCGAGAATACTCTTCGACGGCAGCGTGAAGACAACGCGCCCGGGGGCCACCTGACCGGCGACCGCGGGCAGCGCCCGTGGCACGAGCACGGCGGCCGGAAGCAGGGCCACAGCGACGGCAAGGAGATGCCAGCTCGTCGGCACGCCCTGGGTCGCAAAGACCGTCGCAACGCCCGCCCCCGCCACCGAGCCGACGCTCCAGCAGCCGTGGCAAGTGCTCATGATCCGCCGCCCACCGGCCCGCTCGATGCGGTCGGCCTCGACATTCATGGCGATGTCTACAACCGGGTAGGACAGCCCGATCGCGAACAGCGCCAGGAAGAGGCTGACGACGTCGAAGGCCCAACCCGGCAACGCGAGGCTCAGCGTCGTCAACGGCAGCGCAACGGACAGGATGCTTCGCGGTCCGAGCTTGGCGATCAGCGTCCCGGCGAACGGGACAGCAAGGACGGTCGCCACCGGCAGCCCGAGCATCGCGATCGAAAGCTCGCCCGGGCCGATGCCGAGCTTCGCCTGAAGATCGGGCATTCTCGGCCACACATTGGCAATGCCGGCCGCGTGCAGGAAGAACACCGCCATGATCAGCCGCGCCGGGGTCAGAAGGCCGCCCGCGCTCGGCTCTCCGGTCAGCCGATGGGTCCCGGCCGCCGGCGTTGCGTCCTGTGTCATGCCCGATGCGTGCTGCGATTGCGCTTGGCGATGATGTTGAGGAGCTCGACGATCGCCGAGAACGACATTGCTGCGTAGATGTAGCCGCGCGGGATGTGGAAGGCGAGGCCGTCCGCGACCAGCGCCAGGCCGATCATCAGCAGGAACGAAAGCGCGAGCATCCGCGTCGTCGGATGGCGTTCGATGAACGCGGCGACCGGCCCGGAGGCGACATACATCACGCCGATCGCGAACACGACGGCCGCGATCATCACGCCAATATAATCCGCCATGCCGATCGCGGTGAGGATGGAGTCGATCGAGAACACCATGTCGATCACCGCGATCTGGCCGATGACGGCGCCGAAGCTCGCAGAGACCTTGGCCGCAGTGGTTTCGGCCTTCTTCTCGCCCTCGACGTCGGCGTGGATCTCGATCGTCGCCTTGTAGATCAGGAAGGCGCCGCCGAGGATCAGCACGAGGTCGCGCCAGGTGATCGGTTCACCGAAGATCGAAAAGAGCTCGTTCTCGAGATGGGCGAGCCAGAACAGCGAGAACAGAAGGATGACGCGGAAGACCAGGGCGAGCAGCAGCCCGATCTGGCGGGCACGCTTCGCCTGCTCCTTGGGCAGCTTGCCGACGATGACCGAGATGAAGACGATATTGTCGATGCCCAGCACGATCTCCATCGCGGAGAGGGTGACGAGGCTCGCCCACACGCCGGGATCGGTGATCCAGTCGAACATCCGTCAGGTCCTTTCGCGATCTTCGGGAACGACCACGGCGCGGCGGCGCCAGAGCTGGAGAACCACGCCAATTCCGCTGAGATAGAGCGTCATGAGGCCGAGGGCGAGCTTCACGGCCGAGCCCGGATCGAGATTTTCGATCAACGCCACGATTGCCAGCACCGACCACGCTGCCGTGACCGCGAGGGTCAGGGGGCGGAGCGCGACGACACGGACCGGGTGAACGAACTCGATGGGTGCGAAGGTCAGCGTCGCACAGAGTGCGATGATGGCCAGCGTTGCCCACTCCGGCAGGTTGATCACGATCAGCACGAAGATCAGCCCGTTCCACACCGCCGGGAACCCGCGGAAGGCATTGTCCAGGGTCTTCATCCGGCGATCGGCGAAATAGAGCGCCCCCACCACGGCGACGACCACGCCGGCGATGAGGTCGAAGGGGCCCGACAGCAGCGGCGAGGAAGCGAGCACCAGCGCGGGAACAAAGACATAGGTCGAATAGTCGACCACGAAGTCGAGGGCCGCTCCATCGAACCACGGTATCCGGTTGGCGATGTCGAACCGTCTCGCCAACGGCCCGTCGATGGCGTCGACCAGCAGGGCGACGCCGAGACAGGCGAAGACGAACCGCCAGTCACCGCGGGCGGCCCCGAGCGCGGCGGCAACCGCCAGCCCAGCGCCCGAAGCGGTCAGGAGGTGTATTGCAAACGCCCCAGCCTTGCCCATGTTCCCCGGAAGCCATTCCGCCCCTGCGGCCCGCACCCGACTCCATGTCCGATCGCGGTGGCCATGGCAAGGCCGTCGGTGGCTTGTCTCTTGTCGCCACCCCGGTGGCGCGATATCCCTCTCGGCTCCAACCCGGGAACATGCCCATGGAGAACTTCACGCCGCTGAGCGCCACCATCGGAGGCGCCCTCATCGGCCTCGCGGTGACGGTGCTGTGGAGCTTCGCCGGCCGCACCGCCGGCGTATCGGGAATCTTCGGAGGGCTGCTGCCGCCGCTGCGAGGGGATGTCGCGTGGCGGCTCGCCTTCCTCGTCGGCCTTCCCGTCGGCGCGGCCCTCGGTGCGGTTTTCGCGCCCCGCCTCCTGCCCGATGTCTCGGCCGCGCCCCCGACCTTCGACCTCGGTCCGGTCGCCATGATCATTGCCGGCCTCCTCGTCGGGATCGGGACCCGGCTCAGCCGCGGCTGTACCTCCGGCCACGGTGTGTGCGGTCTCGCGCGCCTTTCCGTGCGCTCCTTGTGCGCGGTCGTGGTCTTCATGGGCGTTGCCGCACTCGTCGTCTATGTCACGAGGCACGTCCTGTGATGCGCAGGGCTCTTATCCCCCTTGTCGCGGCGTCCGCCTTCAGCGGCACCCTGTTTGGCATCGGCCTTGCCTTCGCGCGGATGACCGATCCCAAGAAGATCAAGGATTTCCTCGACTTCTCTGCCATTCCTCATGGGGGCTGGGACCCGAGTCTGCTGCTCGTCATGGGAGCGGCCTCCGTGGTCGCCTTCTTCGGGCTGCGGGCTCACAGGATTCTCCGCAAACCCCTCATGGCGCAGTCATTTTCCGATCCCTGGTACCGCGGCGTCGACCGGCCGCTTCTGTTCGGCTCGGCGCTTTTCGGGCTGGGTTGGGGGCTCGCCGGCTTATGCCCGGGGCCGGCCATCGCCGACCTTGCTATCGCGCCGCAGGATGTCGTGCTCTTCGTCGGTGCCATGCTCGCCGGCTCCTGGCTCGGCGGGCTGATCACCTGGCCATCCCGCCGGCAGAAAGTGATGGCAGGGGCGCCGGCGGAATGAGCGCGGACAAGGACATCATCGTCGTCGGCGCCGGCCCCGCCGGCCTTGCGGCAGCGCTTGAGTGCCACCTGCGCGGTCACGACGTCGCCGTCGTCGCCCCGCCCCGTGGTCCGCGCGACGAGCGCACCGCCGCCCTTCTCGGCGGATCGGTCACGCTGCTCCGACGCATCGGCGCCTGGGACCTGCTGGCCGAAAAGGCGCCGATGCGCGCGCTGCGCATCGTCGATGCGACGCGCCGGCTCTTCCGGGCACCGGAGGTGACGTTCCACGCGAGCGAGATCGGCCTGCCGGAATTCGGCTACAATATCCGCAACGCCGACCTCGTGGACGCGCTGGAGGCGTGCGTGGCGGAACGCGGCCTCCCACGCCATACCGCGAGCGTGGATGGCATGACGATCGAGCCCGACGCCGTCTCCCTGCGATTGGCAACGGGCGGGAGGCTCGGTGCGCGTCTCGTGGTTGCGGCCGACGGCCGCCGCTCCGCTGTGCGACAGGCGGCGGGCATCGGGGTTCGCGAATGGCGGTACGATCAGTCGGCTTTGGTCGCGAACCTCAGCCACACCGCGGCACACAACGACATCTCGACCGAGTTCCATACCGAGGCTGGCCCGCTCACCTTCGTGCCGTTGACTGGCAGCCGCTCGAGCATGGTGTGGGTCGATCGGCCGGATGCCGTCGCGCGGCGCCGGGAGATGGATGAGGCAGCGCTCGCCGGGGGGATCGAAGAACGTTCCTCCTCGCTCCTCGGCGCGATCAGCATCGACGGTCCCCGGCAGGTCTTTCCGCTGTCCGGGATGACGGCCGAACGGTTCGCGGCGGCCCGTACGGTCCTGGTCGGCGAAGCCGCGCACGTTTTCCCGCCGATCGGCGCCCAGGGTCTCAATCTCGGCTATCGCGACGTGGCGGCACTGGGCGCCATCCTGCCGCGTCCGGGGCAGGATCCCGGCGCCACCGACCGGCTCGACGCCTACGAGCGATCCCGGCGTGCCGACGTGCTGTCGCGCACGGCAGCGGTCGATGCGCTCAATCGCACGCTCCTCACGGGGTTCCTGCCGGTGCAGGCCGCCCGCGGCCTCGGGCTGTTCCTCCTCGACCGCGTCCAGCCGCTTCGCCAGGCAATGATGCGGCAGGGTGTCGTCGCCACTCGCTGAACCCGATCAGCCGAACGGACTGGTCGGAAGGGCCCCCGTCAGAATCAGCGTTACAAGCACGCTCACCGTGAGCACGGAGGCGGCCGAACCGAGGAGGATTGCCGTGACCGACTGTTCCTTGTAGGCGTCATACTTCTGCGCCAGCGCAAGCACGTTCGCCGCCGGCGGCAGCGCCGCCATCAGCACCGCGGCGAACAGCCAGATCCGATCGAACCCTCCGATCCACGTCAGCAGCAGATAGACGATCAGGGGATGGACGGCGAGCTTGACGGTCAGCAGCGCCGGCATCTCCACCGTCACCGACCCGAACTGCTTTTGTGCGAGACTCGCGCCAACAGCGAACAGGGCGACCGGCGGCGCCGCGGCGGCGAGCACGGACGTCACGCCGTCGATTGGCGCGGGCAGAACGATGCCAAACGCTGAGACGATCAGTCCGACGAATGCCGCCAGGACGAAAGGATGAAGCAATACCCTGCGGAGGATATCCCGCCCCATCGTGGAACCATTGGTCCGCATCGTCCCGCCGAGGACCATCATCAAGGGCACGATGGTGAAGAGCATCGCATGGTCGAAGGCGAACACCAGCGCGGTCGCTGCCCCCGCCGCCGGACCCAGCGCCGCCACGGTCAGGGCGGGCGCGAGATAGCCGACATTGGCGTAGGAACCGACCAGCCCCTCGATGGTCGCGTCAGGCACGTTGCCCCGGTTGAGCAGCGCCCCGAACGAGAAGGCGATGGCAAAGGCGCAGTAGGTTGCAAAGGTCGTTGCAATCAGGAAGGACCAGTGTTCGATGTCACGGATCGGCGTCGTCGCCACCAGGTGAAAGAACCACGCCGGCATGGCGAAGTAGTAGATGAAGAGGTTGAGGCCCGAGACGCCCTGGGCCGGGAGCCGCATCAGCCGCGTCGCGCCGAACCCGATGCCGATCAACCCGAAGAACTGCAGGATGACCGTGGCGATCTCGCTCATGGCAGGCCGGGTTCCGAATTCCCCTCGCACGGGACCGGCGAGCCGGACATGCGGTGCTATCGGTTAAAGCGATGGCGGTCAATCGCCTGACATGTGCGGCTGGGAGGCAAGGCACCGACCGGATTGACTTATCGGGCGCAAAGTGCCCCATAGCGGCCATGAACCACGACCCTCGAGACATGGACAATGCACGCGCCGCCAAGTTCGGAATCGGCCAGGTGGTTCGCCACCGGATCTTTCCGTTTCGCGGCGTGATCTTCGACGTCGACCCGGTGTTCAACAATACCGAAGAGTGGTGGCTGGCCATCCCCGAGGAGATTCGGCCGACCAAGGACCAGCCGTACTACCACCTGTTCGCCGAGAACGACGAAAGCGAGTACATCGCGTACGTGTCGGAGCAGAATCTGCTCGCCGACGATTCCGGCAAGCCGCTGCGACATCCGCAGATCAAGGAATTCTTCGCCACCCGCAACGGCGACGTCTACGTGGCGCGCGACCTCGGCATGAACTGAGGCCGCGCGACCGTTCGTCGATGGCGAGCGGTGTCGCGGCGCTTTAGTTCGCGCCGCTTTCCTTCTGCTGCTGCTCGATCAGCTTCTGGCGTGCGTTTTCGGCGCGACGGGCGAGCGCATCCTGAAGGTCGCTCTGGCGCGCCTGCTGGGCCGCCTGGTCGAGACCCTTGCCGTCAAAGGCCTTGGTGAAGCCCGCCAGAGTCATCGGGAAATTCACCGGCTTCGCCTGCTGGTTCAGAGTAGTGAGGGTGAGCTTGCCGCCCGCCTTCAGCTTGCCGATGAAGTCGTCGTTGATCTCCAGTTCGCCATAGCAGGCGTTCGGGAAGCAGATGCCATACTTCACTTCCTGCTGCTCGCCGTCGTCGATCTGAACGCGGAGACCGGGCTGCAGGAGCATGCCGGGGGGCACGGCGGTAATGAGGGACTTCTTTGCATCGCCGTCGATCGTGCGAACCGTCGCTGACGCGATGAACTGGCCGGTATCGGCCCGGATCTCCTGAATGGTCAGGCACAGTTCCTTGCCCGTGGCCGGGTCCGCGTTGCAGAGCTTCGCCCACGCCGGCTCCGCCGCGGCGGGGGCCGCAGCGTCCTGCGCGCTTGCGCCGACCGGAGCGCCCAAGGCCACCACGGCCATTGCCAACCACATGCGGAGAGATTTCGTCGAATGTGCCATAGCCGATCCCTGGCTGCCTCGCCGCGCCCCTCGCCGCGGCGGATGAAAATGGTGCCGGCGTTTTCGTGGCCACCAAATACGGCGACTTGTTGGCTGTCCGGCGGGGCCATGCATAGCTAACATTGCCGGCGAATGCCAGCCGGGAACGGCTCTCCCCGGCATGGGCCTGCCCGCGCCATATGGTACCGTCGGGCGGGGGCTGAACGAACCGAATCGCCAACCGTCAGGGATGGAAAGAGCTCACCATGGCCGCAAGGATCTTCTCCATCGCCCTCCGGCGGCAAGTCGCCGCCGCGATCGCCGCGACGATCGGCATCGGCCTCGTGCCGCAACTCGCCCACGCCGAGCCGGCCCACGGCATTGCCATGATCGGCGATCCGGCGTTGCCGGCCGGCTTCGATCACTTGCCCTACGCGAACCCTGATGCGCCCAAGGGCGGGAAGCTCACCGTCGGTGTCGTGGGCACGTTCGACAGCCTCAACCCGATGATCGTCCAGGGTGGACTGACGTCGGCGCGCGGTCTCTCCTCCGACCCGCTCCTCGGCAACCTCGTCTTCGAGAGCCTGTTGATGCGGAGCGTCGATGAGCCTTTCACGCTCTACGGCTTCATCGCCGAGACCGTCGAGACGCCGCCGGACAGGAGCTGGGTGGAGTTCACGATCGACCCCAGGGCCAAGTTCTCCGACGGCACGCCGGTCACGGTCGACGACGTGGTGTTCAGCCTCGAACTGCTCCGCGACAAGGGACGGCCGAACTACCGTACCTATTATTCCAAGGTCGAACGGATCGAGCGGATTGGCGACCGCGGGGTCCGTTTCCACATCGAGAACGCCAACGATCGCGAACTGCCGCTCATCCTCGGCCTCATGCCGGTCCTGCCCAAGCACGCCATCAATCCCGACACCTTCGACAAGTCGACCCTCACGAAACCGATCGGCACCGGCCCCTACCTGATCGATCGGGTCAACGCCCCCAATTCGATCCTCTACAAGCGCAATCCCGACTACTGGGCCAAGGACCTGCCGATCCGGCGCGGTTTCGATAACTTCGACGAGGTCCAGGTCGACTACTACCGCGACAGCAACTCGATGTTCGAAGCCTTCAAGAAGGGCCTCTATCAGGTCAATCCGGAGGGCGATCCTGCCCAATGGAACACCGCCTACGACTTCCCGGCGGTCAGGGACGGGCGGGTGCTGAAGGAGACCTTCAAGACCGGCCTGCCGAAGGGCATGTCCGGGTTCGTGTTCAATACGCGGCGACCGCTGTTCGCCGATCCGGCGGTGCGGAGAGCGCTGGCGGACGTGTTCGACTTCGAATGGGTCAACCAGAATCTCTACTATGACGCCTATGTCCGCTCGGCGGGGTATTTCAACGATTCCGAGCTCTCCTCCATTGGACGGTCGGCCGACGATCGCGAAAAGGCGCTGCTCGCTCCCTTCCCCGGTATCGTCGCCCCGGACGTCATGGACGGGACCTACCGCCCCACGGTCAGCGATGGCACCGGCGCGGACCGCAAGGTGCTGCGCGCCGCCCTCTCGACGCTCCAGGCGGCGGGCTACGAACTGGGTCCCGACAACAGGCTCGTCAATACGGCCACCGGAACGCCGCTCGCTTTCGAGATACTCGTCTCGACCAAGGAAGACGAGCGCCTCGCCCTCGCCTATCAGCGGACGCTTGACCGCATCGGCATCAAGGTGACGATCCGAAGCGTCGACGCCGCCCAGTTCCAGCAGCGGCGCCAGACCTTCGATTTCGACATGACCCGGATGACGTGGGCCGCGTCGCTCTCGCCCGGCAACGAGCAGAGCTTCCGGTGGAGCCAGAAGGCCGCCGATACCGAGGGCTCGTTCAACTTCCCCGGCGCCAAGCAACCGGCGATCGACGCCCTGATCGACGCAATGCTTGCCGCCCCCACCCGCGAGGACTTCGTTGCCGCGGTGCGCGCCCTCGATCGGGTGCTCATCTCCGGCTACTACGTCGTGCCGCTGTTTTATCTCCCCGAGAGCTGGATGGCGCGGTGGACGTCGGTCGAACATCCGGAGACGATCTCCCTCACCGGACCCCGCCTCGAGACCTGGTACGCTGCCCCGCAGTGAGGAATACCCGGAGGGGTCAGCCCTGGGCTGCCCCGACCGTATCGGCCATCTCCGCGCCGCGGGCTCCGAGCGGCCGTTCCGGGCCGGTGGTGGAGTCTCTCGCCGTCTGGTGCTCGATCTCCGAGTTCAGCTCGGCACCGAGCAGGATGACGCTCGCGGAGAGCCAGAGCCAGGTCATCAGGCCGATCCCCGCGGCTAATGACCCATACGTGGCGCTGTAGTTGGCGAAATTCGAGAAGTAGAACGACAGCGCCGCCGACCCGGCGAGCCAGAGGAACGCCGCCAGCAGACCACCGACGCTGACCCACTGCCAGCGCGGCGTGGCCCGGCTTGGACCGAAGCGGTAGAGAATCCCCAACCCGAGCAGAAGCGCGAGGAAGAGGAGCGGCCAGCGCAGCACGGACACGAGGGTTTCCGCCGCCGAGCCGACGCCGAGAAAACTCGTGACGATGGGGAACACCACGATCAGTCCGATCGCCGTCAGTCCCGCCGCGATCAGGCCCGCGGTCAACGCCAGCGAGATGAGGGTCAGCTTGATGAACCCGCGCTTCTCCGTTTCCTCATAGGCGACGTTGAGCGCGTCGATGATGGCCTTCATGCCGGCATTCGCGCTCCATATCGCGAGGCCGAGACTGACGAGAAAGGCGATGCTCAGGCCACTGTTGCTGCCGGCAACCACCCTTTGGACCTGCTCCTCGATCGGTCCGAACGCCTCCTTCGGCACGACCTGGGAGATCAGGTAGAGATGCTCAGCCACGGTGCTGCTGTCGGTGAAGAGGCCGTAGACCGAGACGAAGGCGGTGATGGCCGGAAAGATCGCGAGGAGCCCGTAGAAGACGACGCCGGCGGCAACCGCCAGCAACCGGTCCTCGTTGATCTGGGCATAGGTTCGCCAGAGAATGTCCTTCCACCCGGCCAACGGGATCTGCCAGGGATATCGCGCGCCACGGCCCCTTCCCGGCTCACTGGCGCGGTGAACATGCTCTTGAAACGGAGCCGGGGGATACTCGTGTCCGGCGACGGGCGGTGACGGCTTGGCCGCTGCCGGCGGGCGGGGACTGAGGTAGCGCACAGCCAACGCGACGATCGCACCGATGACGATGACATCGCTGAGGCCAAACGGTCGGTCGGATCGGGATTTCTCTCTCGGCATTGCAGCTCCCCGTCCCTAACGGAGCAATGGGGACGCCGGTTCCTTCAGGCGGCCGCCTTCTCTGCCTCGCCGGCGAGCCGGGCGAGAATGATCATCAGCGCCGCAGTGCCCTTGAGGCGCTTGGCGGGGTCGTCCCAATCCCGCATCACCACCACCTTCTGGTCCGGCCGAACCTTGGCGAGCGACCCTTCCCGGGTGATCCAGGCCATGAGCCCGGCCGGGTTGGGGAAGGTGTTGTCCCTGAAGGCGACGACGGCACCCTTCGGCCCGGCATCGACCTTCTCGACATGGGCACGGCGGCAGAGCGACTTGATCGTGACCAGCTCGAGGAGATGCCTGACCTCGTCGGGAAGCGGTCCGAAACGGTCGATCAACTCCGCGGCGAAACTCTCGATGTCCGCCGGCTCGCTCAGGTCGGCGAGGCGCCGGTAGAGGCCGAGGCGAAGCTGGAGATCGGCGACGTAGGACTCCGGAATCATGACCGATGTGCCCAAGGTGATCTGCGGCGACCACTCGGCCTCCCGCTCCGGTTCGCCGGTCTTGAGCGAGGCGACCGCCTCCTCGAGCATCTGCTGGTAGAGCTCGTAGCCGACCTCCTTGATGTGGCCCGACTGCTCCTCGCCGAGGAGATTCCCGGCGCCGCGGATGTCGAGATCGTGACTGGCCAGCTGGAACCCCGCGCCGAGCGTGTCGAGCGATTGCAGTACCTTGAGACGCCGCTCGGCGTTGCCCGTCAGCACACGCTCCGCCGGCACCGTGAACAGGGCATAGGCCCGCTGCTTGGAGCGGCCGACACGGCCGCGCAATTGGTAGAGCTGGGCCAGCCCGAACATATCGGCGCGATGGACGATCAGAGTATTTGCCGTCGGGATGTCGAGGCCGGACTCGACGATGGAGGTCGAGAGGAGAACATCATACGCGCCGTCGTAGAAGGCGTTCATGATGTCCTCGAGCTCGGTGGGGGCCATCTGACCGTGGGCAACCGCGACCTTCACCTCCGGCACCGTCGCGCCAAGGAAGGCGCGCTGCTCGGCAAGATCCGCAATGCGGGGACAGACGTAGAAGCTCTGGCCGCCGCGGTAACGCTCGCGCAGCAGCGCTTCCCGCACCACCAGCCCGTCGAACGGGGCGATGAAGGTGCGGACAGCGAGCCGGTCGACTGGCGGCGTTGTGATCAGCGACAGCTCGCGGACCCCGGTCAATGCCAGTTGCAGGGTGCGCGGGATCGGGGTCGCCGAAAGCGTTAGCACATGAACGTCTGCCTTCAGCTCCTTCAGCCGTTCCTTGTGCTTCACACCGAAGTGCTGCTCCTCGTCGACGATGAGGAGCGCGAGGTCGCGGAACCGGATCGCCTTGGAGAGAAGTGCGTGGGTCCCGACGACGATGTCGATCGAGCCGTCGGCGATCCCTGCCTTGACCGCAGCGAGCTCCTTGGCCCCCACCAGACGCGAGGCCTGGCCGACCTTCACCGGCAACCCGGCGAAGCGCGCCGAGAAGGTCTTGTAGTGCTGGCGGGCGAGCAGCGTCGTCGGCACGACGACGGCCACCTGTTTCCCGGTCATGGCGGCGACGAAAGCGGCCCGGAGTGCGACTTCGGTCTTGCCGAATCCGACGTCGCCGCAGATTAGCCGGTCCATCGGCCGGCCGGCGGCGAGGTCTTCAAGGACGGCGTCGATCGCCGCGTCCTGATCCTCGGTCTCCTCGTAGGGGAAGCGCGCGGCGAACTCGTCGTAGATGCCTTCGGGCGGGGTCATCACCGCGGCGGACTTCATCGCCCGCTGCGCGGCCACCTTCATCAACGCTTCCGCCATGTCGCGGATGCGTTTCTTCAGCCGGGCCTTGCGGGACTGCCAGGCGACCCCGCCGAGCTTGTCGAGCGGCGTCTCGGTCTCGCCGGAGCCATAGCGCGACAGTAGCTCGATGTTCTCGACCGGAAGGTACACCCGGTCGCCACCGGCATAGACGATCTCGAGACAGTCGTGCGGCGCCCCCGCTGCCTCGATGGTGCGGAGGCCATTGAAGCGGCCGATGCCGTGGTCGATGTGAACCACCAGGTCGCCTTCGGCGAGACTGGTCGCGTCGGAAACAAAGTCTGCGGCGCGGCGCTTCTGGTGGGATCGCACCAGACGGTCGCCGAGGATGTCCTGCTCGCCGATGACGGCAAGGTCCGCCGTCTCGAACCCGGCCTCGAGGCCGAACACGGCGAGCCCGACCCTTTCCGGCGGCAACGCAACGACCTCGGGCCAGGAGGCGACCGGCGTCAGCCGGGTCAGGCCGTGGTCGACGAGCACCTGTCCGGTGCGGTCGCGCGAGCCTTCGCTCCAGGCGGCGACCAGCACGCGCTTTCCCTGCTTCTGGAGGGCCTCGATGTGCCGGATCGCAGCATCGAAGACGTTGACGTCGCCGGCGCTGCGCTCAGCGGCGAAAGTCCGCCCGCTGCGCCCGCCGAGGTCCTCGACACCGGCGGCCTCGGGCACGGCGAAGGGCGAGAGCCGCGCGAGCGGCACGGCCGCCAGCCGGGCCGTCCATTCGTCGCCGAGGAGATAGAGATTGTCGGGCGCCAGGGGATTGTAGGGCACAGAGCTGCTGATCCCCTCCCCATCCAATGCCTGGACGCGGGCCTGATAGTGATCCTTCACCTGGGCGATCCGCTCGCCCGCCGCTTCGTCGACCAGGTGATCGAGCACCACCGGCGCGACGCCGACGTGATCGAACAGGGTCTCCAGGCCTTCCGAGAACAGCGGCAGCCAGTGCTCCATGCCGACGTACCGTCGGCCCTCGCTGACCGACTGGTAGA